>JAJRQK010000015.1 GCA_024280295.1 Bacteroidota bacterium | reverse complement strand
ACATTATATAATAATGTGTAGTTTATGCGTCTCAAAGCGTTACCTTTGAATTATCTTAAGAATAAATGGTCAAATATTAGTAGATCTATTCCAACTTCATAGCCTTAAGAGGAGGAGATTTTATTTCCATTTGTACAGCAATATATAACTATTAGAAGATTTACAAAGACAACAAGAATGCGTCATACATGATTGAGCCCAAAGCAAATATTACAGACCGATTTGGTCGAGTACACGATTACTTGAGGATTTCCCTCACGGAGCGTTGCAACTTGCGTTGTTTCTATTGTATGCCTGAGGAGGGTGTACAATTGAGGGAGAAGTCTGAATTCATGTCGGCAGAGGAACTGATTTCCATCGCAAAAATATTTGTTGAAATGGGAATTAAGAAAATTCGCTTGACAGGCGGTGAACCATTGATAAAAAAGAACGCGGAAATGATCATCCGTGCATTGGGTAAACTCCCTGTGGAATTAGCAATTACCACCAATGCTGTGATTGTTGATCGATTTATAACCGTTTTCAAGGAAGCTGGAATAAAATCAGTGAATGTTAGCTTGGATTCACTCAAGGAAGATTGCTTTAACAATATTTCACGGAGAAATTACTTCAAACAGATCAAAAAAACATTGATTTACTCATCGCAAACGACTTCAATGTGAAAGTTAATGTGGTAGTGATTCGTGGAGTTAATGAAACTGAGATTGCAGATTTTATTGAGTGGTCACGCACTGAAAATGTACAGATTCGTTTCATTGAATTCATGCCATTTGATGGAAATAACTGGAATACCGAAAAAAAGGTATCCTACAAGGAAATTTTAGAAGAAGTTGAGAACACTTTTAGAAAAGATGGATTCTTCAAAATTGAGGATCAACCAAATGATACCTCTCGAAACTTTAGATTGAAAGGAGGGATTGGAACATTTGGAATTATTAGTTCCGTTACCAATCCTTTTTGTGATACATGTAATCGAATTCGCTTAACGGCAGATGGCAAAATTAAAAATTGTCTTTTCTCTGAAGACGAATCTGATTTATTATCAGCACTTCGAAGAAATGAGTCTATTGAGGGCAAAATACGCCAAGCCTTTAAGTTGAAACATAAAGAGCGGGGTGGATTATTAGAGTTTTCTAACGAGGAAGTGAGTAAACACAAAAACAGATCAATGACATCAATCGGTGGATAAATCTCCTGTACACCTCTCCCCTAACTTCTTTTTAAAAACAACATTCTTCGTGCTAGTCGTGTCTCCCCCCTGCAAAGACCTTAAAAACATGTAGCAATGCTGGAAACAAAGCATCCATTGATTCTGAAGCACCCTTTGTAGATCCAGGTAACGCCAAAACAAGCGTATTATCCTTCACGCCAGCAACACTTCTCGACAACATCGAAAATGGAGTTCTATCCTGACCATAATTTCGCGAAGCTTCAGAAACACCAGGGATCTCACGATCAAGGAGTGGTAAAAGTGCTTCTGGTGTCACATCTCGCTTAGAAAGCCCAGTTCCGCCAGTATAAATAATCATATCAGTTTTTAGTTCAGAATGCTTATGAAGTGCTGCCTGAATTTGGTCAACTTCATCAGCTACGACTTTATATTCTACGATATTCACAGAAATGTTTTCCAATTTCTCAACAATCGCCTTTCCTGCTTTATCTTCCTTTTTTCCAGCGAATATAGAGTCTGAACAAACAATCACAGCGGCGGTTAAATCTTTCCTGAATTTGTCACGGTAATCAGATTTGCCGCCTTGTTTTTCAAGAAGCTTTATGTTTTGAACTTCGATTCCTTTATCGATAGGCTTTAACATGTCATACATAGTCAAAGCAATCACACTGGCGCCGTGCATTGCTTCAACTTCAACACCTGTTCGATATATTGTCTTTACTTCAATCTCAATGTAGATTTTTAGCCCCTCAATTTTGTAGTTTACAGCGGTAAATTCAATCGGAAGAGGATGACAATCAGGAATGACATCAGAAGTCTTCTTCACAGCAAATAAGCCAGCTGTTTTTGCCATCTCGAATACGTTTCCCTTTGGAACATTGTCATTTACCAAGGCATCAATCGTTTCCTGCTTACTAACTAGAACAGTTGCCTGTGCGATCGCTCTTCTTAATGTCGTCGATTTTTGTGTAATGTCTACCATAACCTATTTATTTTCTTTCCAAACGTGAGAATCATCTGCAAATAATTCCTTCCCAAAAACAGGAACATCAGCCTTAATTGCTTCGACCACATATTCAATTGCTTTTTGAACTTCCTTCCTGTGTTTTGACGACACAAATACAAAGAGACAAATTTCACCAGTATTCACACGTCCAATACTATGGTAAATATGCATGCAGGTCAAATCAAACGTATCAAAAGTTGATTCTCGAATTTCATGGAATGCTTTGTTCGCCATTTCTTCATGCGCAGAATAGTCAATCGCAACAACTTCATTTTCATTTATTAGGTCATTTCTGACTTGTCCTAGAAATATTTGGTGTGCTCCAATATTCGTCTTCACTTGGTGGTGTGAAATTGAATTCGCAATGAACTCTGGAGTAATAGCTCCTTCTTTAAAGCAATTTTTCATAAATTATTAATTATTCTAACCAGTATAGGATTCAATTCCTCCTTTCAGACTGGTCAAATTCGTAAAATGATATTTTTCTTGTAAATAGTTAATTGCAGCAGCGCTTCGAATTCCGTGTTGACAGAATATCACAGTTTGTATGGTTGGATCAATCTCTGAGTAACGAACTTCTAATTCACTCATGGAAATTGTTAGCGCATTTAATTCTTCAACCCTTGGTTCTTCAAATAATTCACGAACGTCAACGAGCTGACAAACCGCTGCAATTTGTTTAAATTCTTCCATTTCAATTTCTCGGACTGTACCACAGGAAAGTGATTTATATTCATCTGCTTCTAATGAATCCAAAGCTTTATTCTGAGCATAAACAGAATGATCAATCCTCTTCAACCTGAAGATGCTAGTCGTATTTCTTAGACTCGAAAATGTGAGAAGTTGCCCATTTAGTGGTTCTCCAATTTGAAGTAGTAATTTCAAAACCTCATTCGCTTGTAGTGTACCAATAATTCCTGGCAAAACTCCAAGAACCCCACTTTGTTCACAGTTTGTCATTGATGCCTCCTTTGGGAAATTGGGATGAAGACAACGATATGTTGGTCCGTTTGTGAGATTAAATACTGCGACTTGTCCTTCAAATTTATAGATGGCAGCATAGACGAGAGGCTTGCCTAGCAGAACACAGGCGTCATTAATTAAATAACGGGATTCGTAATTGTCAGTACAATCAACGATGATATCATACTCCTTGATAATGTCAATTGCGTTTTCTGGAATCAGTTGATCTGTATGAGCGATTACTTCAATAAATGGGTTTGATTCACTTAGCCGTTTTTGTGCTTCTACTGCTTTATTTTTTCCAATGGAGTTGTAATTATAAAGAACTTGACGGTGTAAATTTGACCTAGAAACAGTATCAAAATCTACGATTCCAACAGTTCCAACTCCTGCAGAAACAAGATATTGAAGTACAGGGCAGCCTAATCCACCTGCTCCAATAACTAGAACACGTGACAACTTGAGCCTTTTTTGCCCATTCTCACCGATTTCATCAAGAATGATTTGGCGACTATAAAATTCGTGTTCTTCGTTCATATTTTTTTATCCGCCAGCAAAAGGAGGAAGTAAGGAAATTTCTGAGATTTCACTATTCGTATCGAGATGGGTACAAAACTCCTGATTTACTGCAATCTTGTAGGTCAGTTTCTTCAAACTAGGATAGCGATCCTCAAAATACTGTTGAAGATCGAGTTCACCTGATGTAGAATTAAACACAATCACTTCATCTGTCTTTCCGAGTTCTTCGGCAATCAATCCAAAGTACTTAACTGGTGTGCTCATCCTGACTTCTATTTAGATCCTCTAAGTTATTGATGTTTGCGAAATAATCAACGTCGTTTGATACAGAACTGTCCAAAACAACTTCAAGTGCATCGAATTCCTTGCAAAGAATGCTCATTTTAAGCCGATTCTCAGAAATATTTGTCTTTAAACGTGGTAAAATACTTTTCGAGTAGATTCCAACAAGAGGATGAAGTTGACCGCGATAGTTTGGGACGGTAACTTGCTGACCACTTGAAGCATCTATGAGATGCTCTATGATTTCAAGTGTTAAATTGGGTGTGTCGCATGGAAGAATTAAATTGAATTCGTTTGTAGAAGAGGTAAGTCCTGAATAAATTCCTCCAACGGGTCCTTTATTAAGATATCTATCTTCGAATACCGGATATCCAAATTGCTCATAGTTGTTGTTTGAGCTGATAATTATAATAGGCATCCCTAAGGACTTAAGTAATTCAATAGGATAAGATATCATTGGCTTACCACGGTAAGAAAGTAAACCTTTATCACTTCCCATGCGCGTACTTTTCCCTCCAGCGAGGATTATTCCTGTCATTTTTGAATTCCTATTCATAGGAGTATTACTTCCACTTGATCTCCCACTTCCCAGTTTTCTCTGTCCTGCTCTAGTACGATAATACAATTCGCTTCAACAAATGAACTGAGCATAGCAGAACTTTGAGCGGAGAGTATTTCGATCGTTTCATTTTCTAAACGTGCTTTTAAGAAATGGGTCATTTTAGCCGTCTTTTTATAGTGAGATGCCAATGTGAATTTTTTACGTGGAAACACTGGACTCACCCCGATTTGTTTACGAAGACTTGGCTCGACATATGCATAATAACAAGAAAGTACGGCTGCTGGATTCCCAGGAAGTGCAAAAATCACTTTTGAATCTTTTGTCCCAAATAAGAGTGGTTTTCCTGGTTTTTGTTTCACTTTGTAAAACTGTGTTGTAACGTTCAATTCGTGTAAAGCCTTTCCAACGAAGTCATAATCTCCAACAGATATGCCTCCAGTAATAAGAACCATGTCGCAGTTTGAAATAGCTTCAGAGATAGCTTTTTTAGTAAGCTCATAGTCATCCTTCACCGATGAAATTTCCGCACTGAAACCCGATTTATTTAGTGCCGCTTGAAGCATGAAAGTGTTTGATTCAAAGATTTCTCCACCGCTAAGATTATTTCCAGGCTTCACTAATTCACTCCCTGTTGCAAGGACTACAATTTTTGGTTTTCGATAGACATTCACATGTGTAATTCCAAGCGTTGAAAGAAACCCTATCGATCCAGGGTTTAATATCGATCCTGCAGGAATTGCAAGTGTATTTAATTTAATTTGCTCTCCACATGGACGAACGTTCATTCCAGCTTTAGTTTCGGCAGTAATAAGGATGTGATCACTAGGTCGATCCACATCTTCTTGCTTAATTACAGCATCCGCTCCATTTGGAACCATCGCTCCAGTAAAAATTCTAATAGCTTCGCCAGCAGTTAAATTATACTTAGAATCATCTCCAGCTTTCACTTCTCCGATCAGTGAGTAGGTATTAGAATCATGCATACAGACTGCGTAACCGTCCATTGCAGATTGATTAAACGGGGGCATATTTATTGGAGAGTGCACATCTGTTGCCAATACTTGATTTAAGGCATTAGTCAACTCAAGCTCTACAACATCAAGTCGTGGTGAAAACTCCTCAACCATTTTCATCGCTTGAAAAACGGAAACCATATTTGTCATTCGTGTACCAACAATTTGGTGAGAATATACAAGTATTTGATAAGAGAAGAGATGTTTTAATGTAAAGATTTTCATGGATGCAGAAAAATCTTCGGATTCGTCATTTATTGCAATAGTTCAAAGAATGGTTAACTTGCAATAAAAACAGCTAACTATCTCAAATTCAGATAAAATCTCGACTCAACTAAAGAAAGCCAACTTCATTGAAATGATAAATTCATTTGCATCTCGGTTGTTGCGCGTTACTACTGTGAATGAAGCTGCTTGGGCCGTCGCAAAGCATACTGTTGGGCGCTTAGGCTATGTGGATTGTATCGTCTATTTAGTAAATGATGAAGGTGAGCTGTTTCAGTCTGCGGCACATGGAAATAAAAACCCAACTGCCTTCGATATTGAAAAACCTATAATATTAAAATTTGGTGAGGGGATATGTGGACATGTTGCCTTAACAAAGATAGGTGAAGTTATAAGAGATACATCTCAGGATTCTCGATATGCTGTCGATGATGAAGCTCGTTTGTCGGAAATTACGGTTCCTATTTTATCAGACGGAGAAGTCATTGGAATAATAGATTCAGAGCACCCAGAGAAAAATTACTTTTCAGATCAAGATTTGGAAATACTCAATACAATTGCCTCATTAGTATCTGTGAAAATTGCACAAACGAAAGCTGTTGAGGAATTGGCACAGCACAAAGCGGATTTAGAAAAACGAGTGACTGAAAAGACGCATGAATTGCAGCAGACAATTAAAATGCTGCAAGATTCGAACAATCAAATTCAAAAAAGTAATATTGAGAAAGAAACCTTACTGCGAGAGATTCATCATCGTGTTAAGAACAACCTTCAAATTGTGTCAAGCCTACTAAATCTTCATGCTAATAGGATAGGAGATCATAAGGAGGTTGAAATATTTGTGGACTGCCAGAATAGAATCAAAGCTATGAGTATTATTCATGAACAACTTTACAATAAGAAAAACTTGTCGGAGATTGATACAAAAAAGTACATCAATGAAATTTGTCAAGAATTACTTATCGCATACGATCCAGATAGTGATATTAAATTGAATCTTGATCTTGAAACACTCTATTTGGACATTGAGACATCGATTCCATTCGGGCTTATTCTAAATGAGCTTCTAGTGAATTCAATGAAGCATGCTTTTCTTGAGGAAAAAGGTGATCTTAGAATTCAATTACGCCAATTAAGTGGTAAAGTACAGCTCATCGTTTCTGACAACGGCGTTGGGTTCGATCTTAGCAAGGAGCTTGATACTATGGGTATTGATTTGATTAACACATTGGCTTCTCAGATAAACGGATCCGTTTCATTTACATCGAGCGATCTAGGAACTAAATGCACAATTATTTTCCCATCTGTTCAATCATAAATCCTGAATTATTTTTTAATAATTTTCACTGTGCTTTTATTACTTTCAGTAAATAAAGTCACGAAGTAAATCCCTGGAGCATGCTCGCTGAGATCAATTTGATAAGAAAATTGTGCATCAAGTTTAATTGATCTAATTACTTTTCCAAGTGGGCTACTTATGAGCAGTGAACCGTAACTATTGTTAGATATATCAACTGTGAATAAGCCATCTGTCGGGTTCGGGTACACCATTAATTCGAGCAGTTTTGGGTCACAATTTGAATGGATTACTTCTGATAATTCAGAAACCCCGTCCACATCTACTTGATTGAGACGGTAATAATTCCCTTTTCGAGAATCTGAAACATTGTAGGAGTAATTGGTTGTAGAGTTACTGTTTCCTTGTGCTTGAACACGCTCGACTTCCTCAAAATAAATTCCGTCTACGCTTGCTTCAACAGCGAAATAATCACTGTTTGATTCACTGTCTGTGGTCCAAGATAGATGCGTTTTGTTTTCCAAACACTTACTTTCGAATGAAGACAACTCTACGGGGAGTGGTAGAAGTACATCTGCAAGCGTCCATTCATAGAACGAATTGGATGATGGAAGAACAATGTTTGATACTTTACTGACTGTTGGTCCAGAAGAAGATGTCCCCGAATTATACCCATACCAATCATTATTATTTGAGTCGTACCTGTATGCTCTTAAATTTGCTGGAGTAATTGTATTAGGAGCTGCAGCTTCAATGTTTAGAAAAGACAACTCTAGCGTGGCAGCTGGATTTGAATTAAAACTATATCCGCCCTGTCCAATAAGCCAAAAACGATCAACAGCTGAATAAGGCTGATCAGGACCAGAGCAGGACGGTGTTGTGAAATTTAAACAGCTCACAACAACTGGCCATGGGGCTTGTGTTGTTGGCACTGTAGTAGGGTATGTGGAAAATATCACAAATCCATTCCCAGATGTATTCCCTGTATTAGTTACGCTATAATTTACAGGAATTGGGACTACTGTAGGCAAGGCTGTACAAAAGGGAACTGTATAAGACCCAGCTGCGATACTAACATTCCATATAACATAAGCGGTTTCCATTTCTGAAATAATCCCTCCACCATTTCCAAGTGTAGTAATTGCATTTGCCAATGAATTGTCTACAACGAGATATCCAGTAGTTCCGAAGGTTAAATAGCCTGCATTATTGATAATTATTCTGTTTTGTGTTCTTGCATTAAATGATAATCCAATTAACATGAATACCATTACTAAGAGATCGATTCTTCGTTCTTTTTTCATAACATATAAGTGTAAAATTGATTATTTTTTGTCCTTTGATGTTAACTCAAGAATTAACTCATACAATTCCTCAATTTTTTCATCTTGATCCTTCATTCGTTGATCTTGAGTATTGATGATTTCTTGTTGTTCTTTGATAGATTCAACTAAAACAGGAATCACACCAATGTAATCAACTGATTTTAGCTTTGATTCTTCATTATAGTGAACTAATTCTGGAAGAATTTCTTCAAGTTCTTGTGCAATGAAACCGATTTTATTCATTCGTCCTGCTTCCAATTGTTGAATTTTTTCATCAGACATGCCATGAGTGTCACCTAAAGCAAATTCCCGTTTCAGGTCATATGTTTTACCGCTCAACGCCAGAATTTTGCTAAGAGCGGAGTTTATTGGCTTAATATTTTCTTTAATCGCTCGATCTGACAAGTTAGTAAATGTATTATATACAGTAAGGTTTGAAAAATGTCCCTGATAGATTCTATTTAGGTTGCTCCCTACATAACCGAAATTATTTGTACTGGGTAGAAATGTAGGTTCAAATCCATTATTACTGAAGATAAAATCTGAATTTGCAATTGGTGGTGAAATTCGAACTGTACCCTGTACATCAAGTGCATAACCTCCACTTGGTGATAACCCGATACCGACTGCGCCTGTTGGTCTGTAAATATCAGTACCTGTTGTTGTCCATAGCGATGTGCCTCCAGGTGCTGTCAATGAAAGCCACCCTGACCCAGTGTACCCTTCAAAATCTGTTCCTGTCCATCGGATTGTTCCAAGGTTGGTAGAGTTTGTGTTGCTGAATTTAATAGCTCCAGCAACATCAAGTTTTTCTAGTGGTGAGGATATTCCAACTCCAATTGAGCCTGTTGATAAGATTGAATTGGTTCCGTCTATACCATTTGAGAAAATCAAGTTTCCAATATTGAGTTGGTTAGATCCTGTAGCAGATTGTGCGTTAATAGTATACCCAAGCATAATATTATTCGAACCAGTGGTAATATTTGATCCAGCCCCATAGCCTAATCCAACATTATTTGCTCCGGTAGATGAAGCTAATGAAAGACCACCTAATGCCGTATTGTAGTTGCCTGAAATGTTGGCATAGAGTGCTTGTTCTCCGTAGGCACTATTTCCTCCACCTGTCGTATTACTAGCTCCAGAGCGAGTTCCAACAGCAGTATTTTGTGATCCTGTTGTAGTTGCGTTTAAACTCAATGTCCCTAGTCCAGTATTATTGTTTGCAATTGTCATAGACTCCAACGTTCGGCTTCCAAGACCAACATTAAACGATCCAGATATGGCAGTTTGACCAGATCTATAACCAATGTATGTATTGTAATTGCTGATTAGATTATCGGACATACCTGCATTTTCACCCAAAAAAGTTGATCCTCCAGTATTGAGTATTTCAATTTGGCCTTTTTGAGTTATACGAACCCGAATAACGTTGTTAGTTCGTATATCTAAATTTTGACCATTTGTTGTACCAATAAAATGTGTGCCGTTTATAGTGGATGCATTACCTAATTTTGACCAATTTGGATTTGTTGAAAGAGAATTGATTGGCACCCAAGCAGTTCCATTGTAATAATAAAACCCAGGAGTATTATCTGTTTGATAAATAAGTAAACTTGTTGCGGGCGTTGTTATCGCATTTCTTTGAGTAAGTATCATTCTTGGTACAAGTAATCCACCATTTGTAGATGAAACATCCAGTGTAGCAGAGGCATCTGGAGTTGCTCCAGTTGAATTGATTCCAATATTTTGTGCGCTTACAAAATGTGCTGAAGCTAAAATTAACGTCGAAGTAATAAGTTGTTTTAACATGATAATTGGGATTAAAAGATGAATATTCTATGTGTTGTAGTTATCATTTTTCCATCTATTAGGATGTAGAATGTTCCGCTAGAAAGATGCTCTACATCTATATCTTGTGAGTTTTTATTTACCCATCCCTTCTTAATTAACTTTCCTGAGGAATTAAGTATTCGATACGAGCGATTCTTATTCTCTTCAACGACGATTGTTTTTTTTGCAGCATTGAAGTAGGCAGTGGATTCTAAAAATGGAATGGCATCACTTTCTGAATGAATAGTTGGTGATGTTGTCTTATCAATCAAGTCTTGCTCTGTCGTATTTTGATAATACTCATAAGAAAGATGATCAACAGTTGATGCTAAATTTGCGTCTTGAGATAACCCTACAAAGGCAGAGTTAAGTACTAATAAAGTTGGGATTAATAATTTCATACTACTGGGATTAAATTGTTCATTACAAAGCTACAGCATGTCCATCCGTAAGGTGAAGTCATTTCAGACAACGATGGTGTCAAAACGGACATCCCCTATAAACAGTAGTCTATAAGGGATGTTTTTGAGAGGTTAATTGTTGTTTTCTAGTAATTCTACTTTTTCAGTGAGTTCTTTTATTGCCTCAACCAATACAGGAATGAGCCCGATATAGTCAACTGATTTTAAATCTGACTCCTCATCGTATTTAACTAATTCTGGAAATATCTCTTCCAGTTCTTGAGCGATAAATCCAATTCTATCGAGACGTGATTTTTCAATTTCTTCACGTTTCCTTGTTGGCATATCTTCATCTGTGTCAGCAAAAACGAAATCACGTTTGATATCATAGGTCTTTCCATCAAGTTGCAAAATCTTGGCTAATGCTCCATTGATTGGTTGAATATTTTCTTTAATCTTTCGATCAGAAAGAGTGGTAAGGAGTGTGGTTGTTAAATCGTAAAAGTGACCTCGATAGATTTTCTTGGTACTACTTCCTACATAACCATAGTTGTTTGTAGATGGAAGAAATGAAGGCTCAACACCAATATTGCTAACTTGAAAAAAATAGGAAGTGTTAGCTGGTTGAATTCGGGTATCACCCTTAATGCGAACATCGCCAAGAACATCGAATTTATATGCTAAGTCAGGATTGTTTGTACCTATACCAACACATCCAGAGGAGATAGTAGTACCAACTCCATCTATCCCGCGTGCAAAAATGATATTCCCAATATTGAGATTTTGAATTGATGAATCAGGTGTGGATATATTATTTCCAATTATAATGTTTGCAGATCCAGTAAGTAGGTTGGCTCCAGACTCAGCGCCAATAACAATGTTAGCGTCACCTTCTCCAAGATTTTGTAGCGTATTCCCTCCGATAGCGATATTACCATAGCCATATTTGTTTAGTAGGAGTGAATGTATCCCTAGACCAATATTTTGATAGCCACTAATATTTGCTCCAAGAGAATGCCATCCAATTCCAATATTGTCATCTCCAAATGTATTATCGCTCAAGGACCATAATCCTATAGCTACGTTACTAGATCCTTGTGTGTTTTCCTGAAGCGTACCGCCACCAATCGCAGTATTATATGACCCAACCAAATTTGTATTTAATGTATTATATCCTATCCCTGTATTATACGATCCAGAAGTATTTGTTTTCCCCGAATTCACTCCAATAAAAGTGTTATAGTTATCAGTTAAATCATCGTTTTTTCCTGCATTTTCTCCTAGAAATAATGAATTCCCGTTGTTTAGTGCTTCTAATCTAGCACCGATCATTACCCAACGCTCAGTTCCAGCAAGGTCAAACCGAATAATATCTTCATCTGCACTTTCTTCTACTTCAACCTTGGTGTCACCATCAACATCTACAATATGGGGGCCACCTGTATTTTTAAGTTGAGCATGTGTCGCTCCACAATTTTCCGCATATAGAGCGTAAGGGACACTTAACAATTGAGTAGTTCCTGCTATTAAATAATCAGAGCCTCCAGATAAATCGATAGAAGTTTCAATAAAGTAAGGACCATTTCCCCAATCAATTGTTGTGAAATCATCCAGTGTTTTTCCAGAGCCAATCTCTAAATTGACTATTCCCGAAGAACTTGAAATAGTTGAAAATGTTTCGGAGTAAATGTTCAGTCCATCCATCTTTCCTTGTAGAATTCGAAATTGGATTCCAACTGATTTACTCACAAGAATTGTATTTGAGTGATCTCTAATGGTTGCTTGGTAATTGAATCCATTTGGAGCTTGCGCGATTGAATTCAAGCTGAAGCATAGTACAGATATAAAAAATAGAATGTTCTTTTTCATGAGAATGGTTTTTAGTTGTTCTTAGTAAGTTTAATTGTCTTCAAGCTCTGTTGGTTTTGATCGTAAAACTGAAGAATGTATGCTCCCATTGTTAGTTGACTAACTTCCAGTTGAGTTAGATTTGTTTTTAACTCATCAGCCATTATTAATCGACCTTTTGCGTCAAATAAGCGATAATTAACGTTGTTGAAATTGTCAGTTTTTATATGCAATTGATCTTGTATTGGATTTGGAAAGACAAGAACTTCAAAGTCTGGGATGTGGTCTTCAATTCCAACTACATTCCAGATTGTTTGATGAAAACCTTGAGTGATTGTTGTCGAACCATCAGTTCCAGTATCAATGATTACCTCACCTATTGTAAAGTCGATTGAACTAGCCCCATTAGAGTATGAATTCCCTTGTGACGAAATAACTTCTTGACTGTTTGAGATACCTGTTATTAGTATCATCGATAATGTTATGATTGTATTTTTCATAGTGTTTATTTTTAGTAGAAAAGAGCAGGAGCATCCTAAAAGGTGAAATCCCTTTAACACCAATTCATCAGTACCTGCTCTTTTAACCAGTTATTTATTTTCTAAGAGAGATTTTTCAATTTTCAAGAGTCTAGCATTCATTGATTTAATTACTTCTTCCTGATGCTCAATTGTATTTATTAACCTTTCTTCATTCGATTTAAGGGATAGAATTAAGTCTTGCTGTTCTTGAATTGCTTTTGTCAAATATGGTATCAACCCTAAGTAATTGATTGATTTATATTCACGTGATTCTGCCAGTACGTTTCCTTCCGTATCTCTTGTTTCTGGCATTCGCTCTTCTTGAACAAGGTTTGGAATTATTTCCTCTAATTCTTGAGAGATAAAACCAGTTTGTGTTCCTTGTGGAAATCCATGAATTTTGGATAATTCTTTCTTGAACTCGTAATCTTTAACTTCGAGTTGAGTGATTTTGTCCAGTACATTTTCTGTCAATGAAATATTATCTTTTAAAGTTCTATCAGATGGATTTGTGAAGGTTCCTGTGACATGAACATTTCCTGAGAACCAACCTGCGTAATTATTGATACCCATTCCTGATCCAGCATTGGTTGAAACATTTGAATAAACGCCATAGATTGTTGTAGTCGAAAGTAGATTCCCAACTACATTATAGCTCCCATATAATACCCCATTGGACGACCCACCGATTGAGTTGTATGATCCGTAATGGTTTCCACTTCCTGATGAATTATTGATATTATAGGATCCGTATTGTGCAACATTCGATGAATTTGAAATTTGATTGTAACTCGCGTATTGTAAACCTGAGCTATTCCCAGAAATCTCGTTTAACGCCGCTATATGAATACCCGAACCCGTTCCAGTTAGTTGATTGTAAATACCATAGTGCTCATCATTTCCGACGTTACTGATATTATTGTATTCTCCAACTTGACGACCATTACCACTACCAGAAAGGCTATTTATTGTCCCAACATGAACTCCAGTTCCAGAATTTGTTATTTCATTGTATGTTCCGTGTTGGGTTCCAACCCCACTACCTGCCATTAAATTATAAGTTCCACGATGATTTCCGCTACCCCCTCCAATGATTTCATTTTTTATACCAAAATGGTTTGAATTAGAGCTATTTGCAATTAATGCATAAGCTCCAAATTGATCGCCTGTGCCAGCACCTGCTAGAACTGTACTTACTCCGTAATGAAAACCTGTCCCATTTCCAGCAACCGAGTTTGTAGTACCAAATTGTGTTCCATCACCATTTCCTGTCAAGTCATTAAGTGTGCCAATATGCGCAGATGATCCTGAATTGGTAATTTGATTGTATGTTCCATGTTGATTTCCTTCACCTGTTCCCCCCATCAAATTGTAAGTTCCACGATGATTTCCATTACCTGTCCCGATAAGTTCGTTTCTCACCCCGTAGTGCTCAGAATTTGAAATATTCGTTATCAAAGAAAACGCTCCGTATTGAGTTCCTGTTCCAGCACCTGAAAGTATGGTGTTGACTCCATAATGAACACCTGAACCATCTCCTTGAAGGTCATTCCTTGATCCAAAATGTATTCCGTTTCCTGTGTTTAAAATTGTTTGAACTGAACCATACTGATATCCTGACCCACTTCCTGATATCCAGTTACTTGTACCGTAATGTGTTCCCGTTCCTGATCCAATTAAATTATTGTACGTACCCCAATGAAGACCATTTCCCGTTCCAGCAACATCATTATAGGAACCGATATGGTAGCCATTTCCCCAATTGTAGATAGAAGAGTATGTTCCATATTGTTCATTAGATCCGCCACCAAAGATCCAATTGTAAACACCATAATGTTTTTCAACGCCATTTCCAGCTATGTTGTTAGACACTCCAATATGTTCACCATCACCATCTCCTAAAAGTGAATTACTAATTCCAGTTTGTGGGCCATCTCCTTCTACAATTAATCCATTTTCTATACCTGTTACAGGACCATGACCTGTTCCAGATAGAATATTATAGACTCCTTTTTTTGCCCCATCTCCGTTACTAGACAAATCATTGTAAAGACCATAGTGTACGCCATTTGATGAATTTGAGATAGATGAATAGTAGCCATACTGATCATTAATTCCAGTACCCGATATATCTGTGTAGACTCCATAGTGTTTACCACTACCAGTATTGATATTCTGGATATACTGTCCATATATATCAGTGCTAGTTGTCCCTCCTATTTTTATATTCACTGCACGACTCGCACCCGAAAGGTCTTCAACATCGAGTTTGAAATCGGCTGTATTTTTACCAATTGCAGTATTTCCTGTATGATAAATTTGGTCAGTTGTTGAGGTTGATGGAGTTGTAGTATTTTCAATAAACCAAACGCTATCCGAAGTGGAAGATTGCAATGTACTTAGATCAACAGCATTTCCATTTTGGATATATAAGGTATTCCCAATAAGTGACAAGTTCTGATTATCTGCACCTGCTGGGCCTTGTAGACCTGTAGCACCAGTAGAACCCATTGCACCTTGTGGTCCAGTTAACCCAGTGTTACCAATTGGCCCTTGAACTCCAGTAGAGCCTGTTGCGCCAGTACTTCCTGCTGCACCCTGCGGTCCTGTTAAATTTGCCGTTGTGAAAGATGATCCATCCGAATAATTGAAAGTGTAGGTCCCGTTGCCATTGTTGACAGTTGAGGTAATGCCTACTCCATTTGTTCCGTTGATACCATTGTTTCCTGCTGGTCCTGTTAACCCTGTATTTCCAATTGGTCCTTGAGAACCTGTTAAATTTGCAGTTGTGAATGATGATCCATCTGAATAGTTGAAGGTATAGGTTCCGTTGCCATTATTGACAGTTGAGGTAATGCCTATTCCATTTGTTCCGTTGATACCATTGTTTCCTGCTGGTCCTGTTAACCCTGTATTTCCAATTGGTCCTTGAGAACCTGTTAAATTTGCAGTTGTGAATGATGATCCATCAGAATAGTTGAAGGTATAGGTTCCGTTGCCATTATTGACAGTTGAGGTAATTCCTATTCCATCGTTCCCATTTGTTCCGTTGATACCATTGTTTCCTGATGGTCCAGTTAACCCTGTATTTCCAATTGGCCCTTGAGTTCCAGTCGCACCAGTAGAACCTATTGCGCCAGCACTTCCTGTTGCACCTTGTGGTCCCGTTAAATTTGCAGTTGTGAATGATGATCCATCTGAATAGTTGAAGGTATAGGTTCCGTTGCCATTATTGACAGTTGAGGTAATGCCATTTCCATCTATTCCCGCTGGACCTGTTGGACCAATCGCTCCGTCAATGCCATTTGTTCCAGCAGAACCTTGAGGACCGGGAGTTGAACTGCCTGAGTTTTTAGCATAGAGTGCGTATGGTACGCTCATTAGTTGTGAACTTCCCATGAGTGAATAAACATTCCCACCACTTATATCAATAGAAGTTTCAATAAAATAAGGACCATTGCTCCAATCAATACTTGCAAAATTGTAAGTCGTTATTCCAGTACCAATTTCAAGGTTGATAAGTCCAAATGTGTTTGTGCTTTGAGTGAATGTTTCAGAATAGAAGATGGTACCAGTTGATGATCCCTGTAGAATTCGAAGTTGAATGCCAATAGGTTGATTGGTTATAATGGTATTAGAACCATTTCTAATTACTGCTTGGTATTTAAACCCCTCTGGAGCTTGTCCAAAAGAGGATAAATAAATAGCAAATGTTACTGTGATTGCTAAAAGGATTTTTTTCATGTCAAGAGATATTAGTTATTTAGGAGTAAATGATTCTCCCTTTCTACAAATTTGGTTTGTTTTAGATGTTTGAATTGTTTCATTTCAGACAAGAGCTTTCTCATTTCGGACACCTTACACTATTTCCCGTTTTTAGAGAATTTCAAGCAGTTAAAAGGTGTGATTTATGATTGAGGTTGTCCAAAACCGAATAGGAGTTCTAAATTTTTCATTAAATTCATCCCAATGTCTAAACACTTACTTGTTTCATTTTTTTTAACTTTTCTCATTTCAAATAGTGGGTTTGGGCAGTCCAAAAACATCAATAGTTCTCAAAAGAAAAATGTAACGAACGCATTTAAGTTCTTTGATTTAGCGGATGCTGCGAATCATGCGGATACTGCAATGCTATTTATGAATAAAGCATGCTTTTATTGTGAAGAGAGTGGATTGGATTCAATGATGATGAGATGCCATTATGAGCGTGGTTATGTTTGGTATAAAAAGGGAGATTATGGAAACGCAGAAGATGATTTTTGGAAATCAATAAAACTTGCTGAAAAACTTAAAGATAAAAGTTTTCAATTCCGTAATTACTCTGCTCTTGGATCAGTAAAGGGTATTCAAGGTTATACAAATAAAGGACTGGAATATTTGATCAAGGCATTAGATTTAGCTACTGAAGTGAAGGATTCAATGAACATCGGTATATTAAATGCTAATATTGGTAATGCTTATGTGAATCTTACTAATACGCCTGAAAATCGTAAAAATGCCGAAGTGTTTTTGCGTAAAGCGATCCGCGTTCTAAAAAAAATTGACGCATCTCCAGGCCCAATTATTCATTCTTATATAACGTTATCAAGAGTTGTTACAGATAAAAGTAAGAAGATTGAACTCATTGATTATGCCTTAAAACGATCTCTGAATGCCAAGATTGATTACCTAATTGGTTACTGTTATAGTGTTAAGGGGGATCACATGAGTGAGTTTAAGGAATTTCAAGAGGCAATCACTTGGTATTCAAAAGCTGCTGATTACACTAAAAAAACGGGAGATCAGAATGCGTTAGAAGTGGTACTCCTTGACCTAATGAATGCTCAAGTTCAGATGCAGGATTTTAGTGCTGCTGCTGTGACATTGACAGAATATGATCAACTCTTTGACTTTGAGGATATCATCCTTGGGAATAAGGTTGGTTATTTGGATGCTGTAAGTCAAATTTTAGCGTATCAAGGTGAGTTTTCAGAAGCATATCTTTTGTCTAAAAGACATGCTGAAATTGTTGATTCATTGTCAGAGGTTGAATTAAATGAGAGGTATATTAAGTATAATAAAGAATTTCAACTTGAGGAAAAAGACAAGGAGATTGCACTTCAAAAACTAAGTTCGGCAAAGGCAGAGGCAAAGCAAGATCGTATTGTTTCTGGAATTGCAGTTGGTGGATTAATTCTTCTTGTTCTTTTCACCATACTCTATTTCCGCAGAAAAAAGGCAAAGGCACTTACTCTCAATGAACTTAACAAAGAACGTGAAATGAATGAATTCAGAACGACCTTTTTAGAGAATATTGCACATGAAATTAGGACTCCAATTACATTAATTAACGGTCATTTAACGATTGCTAAAGATGAAATCAGTAATGCTAAAGCGCTAAAACAAATAGATTCTGCCTTGATGAGCAGTAGTAAAGTACTTGCAAACGCAAATGAAATACTCGAATTACTCAAACTTGAAAAGGGCGAACTTCCATTAAAAAAATCGGTTATTACACTTGATTCGTTTATGCGTAGAATATTCTTTTCGTTTGAATCTTTAGCTGAAATTAAAAACATCCAACTTGATTATTCTTCAAATGTTGACGGAGATTTTTGTTTCGAATCTGATGAAAGTAGAATTGAGAAAATAGCAAACAATTTCATTTCAAATGCAATCAAGTTTTCACCCAAAAACACCTTCATTAAATGCATTGTCAATGTTATTGAGCAACAGCTATCAGTCTCAATTAAAGATAATGGACCTGGAATACTCAAAGAAGAGCAAGAAAAAATATTTAATCGTTTTTATCAATCTTCTAAAACTTCAACTATTGGAGGTGTAGGAGTAGGACTCTCACTAGCTAGAGATTTTGCAGTCTCTCTTAATGGTGAAGTGATTTTGAAGAGTAAACCCAATGAGGGGGCTATGTTTACCCTACAAATACCCATTCAAGCGGTAGGCCAACTTAAACAAGTAAAGAAAGTCTTCAATGAAAAAGAAGAACTAGTAACATCCGAAAAAATTGACTTACTCTCATTACCCAAATTCAACATACTGATCATTGAAGACAATCCAGAAATGAATGCTTTTTTAACAGAAATACTCTCTGTGCATTATTCTTGTGACTCAGCATTTGATGGAATAGAAGGGCTTCAAAAAGTCCAAACGAAAAAATATAGCCTAATTATCTCAGATGTGATGATGCCATTAATGGATGGTTTTGAACTGCGGGGAAAAATTAATCGGCTAGAAAATTATAAAAATACGCCTTACATTTTTATCACCGCAAAGGTACAGTTAAAGGATAAAATTGAAGGTTATAATTTGGGAGTGGATGATTATATCACAAAACCGTTTTCACGAGAAGAATTACTCGTCCGAGTTAAGAACTTACTAACTACTAAAACTGAACGGGAACGATGGATAAAGGATAATCTTGAATTTATTGGGGAAAATGATGCAACTCTCGAAGATCAATCACTGGAAAAAATGAAGGGAATTGTGAACGATAATTTGTCCAACGAATTATTTAAGATTACTGATTTGGCAGAAGAAATGGGATATAGTACTCGACAATTGTCCCGAATAACTCAAAAATTAACAGGAATGTCAAGTGTGCAGTTTGTTCTTGAACTCCGTCTTCAAAAAGCCTTTATCTGCATCGCTGACAAAAAATTTGCTACATTATCTGAAGTACGACATTTTGTGGGAATCCCAACGGCTTCACACTTCAACAAAAAATTCTATGAGCGCTACGGGAAAAAGCCCTCTGAGATGTGAATCTTAATCTGGATTGTAAACTCCTACTCCAAAAAATTTCTTGGTGAATTCATAGGTAGTGTAGTAAGTATCGTCTATGGTAAAACCGTTCTTTTCGATCACACCCCCTTCCCTAAATTCAGCATCCTCCACAGGAGAACCGATGGAATTAAAATCACTGTCATACAAAATCCATTTACCCCCCTCGTAGAGTGTTGGAGTGAGGATCATACTTACCACACTTCCCCCTTTCATTGTAAGAAAATAATTCCCCTTTTTCCAAATCGCGCTGTATTCTGAATTAAGCAGCACTCTTCCATTCGCGTCCATTACTCCACGATAGTTTTTTGCAGCAGCAGTACCCATAACTCCCTCTCTGTATTCATCCTCCCAAAATAGATACAAGCATTGCTTCTTGTCTAAAACTGACATCAGATAAACACTATCATTCAACAGTTGACCATTGCGGGTAACAAAAAGACTTCCTTCTAATGATCTAATTGGATGGCCGAAAAACGACTCCCCCTCTTCGCTAAGGTGAACTTCAGGATGATAATTGCCACAGACATCTGGTTCGTAGTAATTACGAATGATAATCTGTCGTGATCCCTGACGATTGACAATCACCAAATGATTGCCTTTAATCAGAAATAAATTTTGATCTGAATGGAAAAGTTGGTCGTAATAGTCCAACTGAAAATCTTCTGCGTGTTCACTTAATGGAAGTTTAAATTTACCTAATTCCGTTTTGGCTATGATTAATCCACCTTCGATAACTCTACCATTTACGATCACTTCATTATAGCTGAATATCGTCTTAAGCTTATTATCTTCATTAGGAGTTAACAAATCATAGTAACCAGTTTGATGATTCAAACACAAAAGTGTTGGCGATTCAATATTATCAATTTTTACCGTATTAGTGTATTCAAGTGGACCACTGACACTTGATTTACCAGACTTTAATTCAAACGAAGAAGCTTCAGATTTTCCGTTGAAAAAGACTAAATCATCATACTTTCCATACCGAAGTGTAGATGCTCGTCGGTAAATATCGATTTTCTGAATCGTGAAATTCAACTCTTTAGAGATCCATCTCTTATTGCCTTGTTTCATCCAATCAACTCGCGTCTGATTATTCTTCTCCCCGATGAGACAAATTGTATTTGAATCATCAATTATTTGAATCGAGACGGATTCAAATTTAGGAGGCAAATGAAGTCCATATTCAACCGAACCAATACCAGATTCTCCTTCAACACGGTACTCAAAAAATGTAAACTTTTCAGATAAATTTTCGAATGAAATAAGTTCAACACTTTCCCAATAAGAGTTATAAATAAGCAGCCGATTTCCATTTATTATTCCATGCTTTTTCTTCTTATGAACGAAATAAAATACTTCATTCATTGAACTCACTTCTCCGTCTTTTGGAACTACATTTATTCGCTCAAATGAGTCATATTTTCTACCGAGTTTCTTCTCTAATTTGAGGATCTCTTTCTGACAGCATTCTTGCGATATACCGATCGTATTCAGAGAAAAGAAAGAAAGAAGAAAAACGAGCAATCGAAGTTGCATAGCACACGAAAATTTGTTCATTGTAAAATTAGTACTATTTACTTATATCTGACATTACAGCGTTTACCCCATAAAACCGTAGTTATCAGTTTAATGTTACGATAAATAGTGAGTTTCAATTTATTTTTCACTCCGAAGCTTCCTTTTCAATTCATTATGCGTCTGTGTCATAATAATACACAAGTTATGTTATCTGAACAATCATATATCGCCAAAGTGACCAGTCACAACTAGACGGAAAGTCTAATTGCAAATAAATGACCTGGCCCAATGTGTCCGGGATTTTTTTGCCCGCTTCTAAAGCCATAAAAATTGGCTGGAACAAATCACATTTTCATACAACTATTTATTAGGAGCGAATTTATACTCTATCTTTTGATAGTCATTTTTTGACTTGGATAGAACGTTCGAACTCTTGACTATAATTGAACGCATAAATATGCTCAAGTGTGAAAACTAATCTTTGGAGGACTAAAAGAAGAGTTTGCTTTTGCAATAAGGCTGCGCTCAGACCTAATAAAATCATCTTAATTCCGTAGTCCTCCAATTACCTCTTGAACTTTCTATTTGAAATCTGAATTAGCCAGATGAAAATAGAAGGTTCAAGTTGTTGTATCAATTCGTTGAGATCAAGATTTAATCAAAAGAACTGCCCAAAGCCAAACGTAAATCCTTGCTGAGTCACATCAGTTGGGTTGAAGGAATAATCAACTCTTATGCACGTCTTATAAAGAACGTTTAAATTGGCGCGAATCCCAACGCCAGTAAAAATATTTTGCTCGCTCATTGGAAAAAACTCATCGAAGTTATCTCCAGGATTTCGTAGTGTTCCATAATCAACAAATGCAGCTGCTTGAAAGGTTACAAATTTATGCTTCCAAAAACTATAACGGTATTCCGCATTAAGAACCAATGATGCTGTTCCACGTTCCACTCGATTTCCAATTCCTCGAACATTCAATAGACCATCTAGAACAAATGGAGCAAATGGACTATAATTGTTAGTTGAGAGTCCAAATTTAGTCCTAGTGGAAAGGTTTCCTCTTTCACCGTGCAATGTATTCCATGTGCAATCAAAAAGTAATTTTAAGAAACTGGGAGCATTTTCAGAATAAGTGTTAATCCATTCCCCATAGATCGTACCCTTCACACCATTTTGGCGTTCATAAATATTTTCTACCTTATTGAAGTTTAAACTAGCACTTAGTTGGTGCTTGAAAAAGCTAAAATCCATCTGGCTATAATCGGTGAATGCATTGTCTCGTTGATGATAATTCTCATACATAAATGCCCCACCGATGCCAACATTTAAGTATTGCTTGAGCCACAAATAACCTGTCCCAGAAATCGAATAATTATCAAAATTAAAGAAACTTACTGTGTCAACCATAGAATTAAAGTCTGCTGGGGAATATAGTGGCTCTATGGTAGAGAGTTTTGATATCGCTGCAATATGACCAGTCTTATTATTACTATGTCGCTTAGAAGAATGAAAAACTGTAAATGAATGTCGATCATAAAATTGATATAGTGCGCCAAATGATTGTGCTTTTCCTAAAAAATTAATATGGTTCGCACCAGCTTGTACCTTAACTTGATTTTTGAAGCCGGAAATTGAAATTATAGGATAGAGATAGCTTGCTTCTCTTATCCGAAATGTTATTGCAACTAATCCTTGCGAAACTTCTTTAACAATTCCTTCAACACTGAAAAATAGATTCAAATTACGCAGTAAAAAGACATCGTCCTGCAAAAGCTTTTCCTCGAAATAATCGTTTTCGTTTAACGAAATTAACTTTCGTAAGTAAGTCTCTTTGGTGATTGTTAATCCCTCAAACGAAATCGACTCTACCTTAGCTGAGAAAGCAAAGCTTGTAGAAAAGACAAATAAAACGAAAGCAATTGCGCGCATTATTTTGTTAAGAACTTAATTCCTAGATTAAACGTGCTTCCAAGCCCAGAATTGCGTCCACGCCAAAAATTTGTGTAAAGTAACTCTAAATTAAGGTTTGACAACAATTGATATTTAAATCCAATTCCAGAAGCAGTATAATTACTCGGAATCACCCAATCAGTAATAATAGGATTGTCCGGATCGATGTTATTCGTATAGCGATGTACGTGCTGAGTCATTCCATAAACTGTAATCTTTCTAGTTGGAAAATAACTCAAGAACACACTTACAGGAAGGTCTAACATCCCAATTTGGGATTCATTTACTCTAAATCTAAATAAGAAATCCAATTCAGTGAACAATTGAAATTTCCCAAATGTTTTTGTATAGTAAAATTGATTCCACCATGTTATTCGGTTCCAATCAGCCCAGTGCAAAACTTTCCCCGTATCTGCAAAGAGACCTTCTGGATGTTTAATGGTAGGAGCCATTATGGTACTTTGAAGTGTGAAATTAGACACAGCTTTAAAAGGTTGCCATTTTACGCGCAAGCCTGCTGATGTCAATCCAACTCTGCTTGTGTCTGTATTTGTATAGAGAAAAGTAGGTTTTAAACCTGAAATGGTTGAATCAACAGCAGTTCCAGCAGATCTAAAAGTGAGATCCACACCAATATTGAACCGTTTACTTTTACTTACACCAAAGGTGTATTGAAATAAATGAGTCATAAAGGATGTTCGAAAGCCAGAATAAGATTCGCCAAGCCAAGTTCCTTTCGTCTCAGTATACAGTGTATTAAAAAGTGTTATATCGGATTTCCCTTTAGTCAACAAACTTCCTGCTGTGAACATTTGGAGGTTTCGAGTTGAAGGAATATCATCAATATCATTTCCCGCTCCCGATTCAGTCATCTTAATTGTAACATCATTAATCGTCCAATCATAAGCGTACGATTTCACTTTATAGCTAACATCGAAAGGTGATTTTCGGTACTTATTGATGTAAGCAATAACTTCTTTTTTATTCGACCCAAAATCAGATTCGTACCATGTGAATATTTCAGATAAATGGATTGTCATAGTTTCTGATTTCTGATAAACAAAATCATCATTATTCAATGCCGCCTTTGTTTGATCTTCTAGTTGACTATCTAACCTATCAGACCTGTAAGCAAAATCAACAATTGGAGGGCAACCAAGAGCGCCACACACAAGAACGAAATGTAAGCGAGAGTCTGTATACTCTTTTCGAAGGACTTCATTTTCTAAAGCATCTAGCGATATTCTTTTCCCATTTATGTTAGAGTATGCGCCGTCGTAAAATTCAGGGTCGCCCATAGGTGATCCCATTGGGTACATTTTTGTAATCCGATCGATTACAAACAGATTATATACGTTAATTAAATATGCCTTTTCACCTCCGACAGGAATTTTATTTTTGGCAATGTGTTCTATCAGTTTTGGAAGATTTTCATCTGATTTGATTGCCTTGTAGTTTACCAGTCCATTCCTGCAGTGACGCTTGAAAAATTGATCTGCAGTTTCAATAAAGTCAATTGGTTGAGCTAAACCAAAAAAGGAATAGAGAATTGTGAATGTTAAGAGAGTAATTTTCATAAATGATTAAATGTATTGCATTTTTAGATGCTGATAATTTTTTGTGCTATAAACACCAAATTTTAGTCGATGGTAAGACGGAAATCCCCAGGTATTGGGATTATTCGAAAAGGCATATCCTTCGGTTGGAATTCCCCAAAATCTATCCAGATCCATATTAGAATTCTCATCATCAATCGCTGATATGGCATATTTCCCTTTCGCTAAGGCGTAAATGGTGTACTTCAACCTGTTATTCTTAATTCGTTTCTTGCTTACTTTAAAATGCTTGTAAGGATGATATGGGTATTGTTTTTCTGTTTTATAAAGATAAATATACAAGTAACCATCGTTGTTTCGAAAATTCGAAAAATTTAAACTAATGGAATGTGTCGATTTAGGTGATTCCTGGACAGATAGTTGCGTTGTAACTATGAGTGCTAAAATAAGAATTAAGGAAAACGTTTTTTTCATGTAAACATGAGTCATTAAAAGTTAATAAAACACCTTAGACGAAAAGGAACAAGGTTACTTACGATCAATAGTACGTTCATTCGAGGAATCCTAAATGCCAAAGCCATTTGAAGTATGAGGACCAAAACGACCTTCACAACTCGTTGATAATTAACCTTATTCGCTAAATTTAAGGAGCGACTATTTACTCGCATGTGGGTCAACATTCATGTACTTACCGAGTTCTCTGTTGTAACACCTCGCTCCATGATAGCCATAAGTTCGTTTCTTAACTATTGGTCTTGTTTCGAGGCTACAAGAAAGTAATCAGTTAGAAAATTTATACTTTGATCAGTTCAATAATTTGAAGAGTAATGACAATTTCAACCAATACTTGAATTCTCTAGATAACTTTTATAGGTTTGATATCTCACGATTTATTAGCTAAAGGGCTATTCATGATAAAAAGTTTTCAACAGGTAATAGAAGCTGAAAAATAGCACGCGAAAAAGAAAAAGATTGAATCGTAAACTACGCGAAATGGCTGAATTAGCTAAAATTGATAAAAGCATCACAAGCTATTTCGCTCGACATTCTTGGGCAACAATCGCCAAAAGGAAGAATGTTCCTATTACACTTATTTCTGAAGGTTTGGGGCATTCGGAAATCAAAACAACTCAGATTTATTTGGATTCTTTTGATGATGACGCTTTAGATACTGCGAATTCGAATATAGTGGGCGGATAAATTCAAAACTTAAATTAATTGCAGAAATTACTCTTTTCAAATTTCGGGAAACACTAATTTTTCTTAAAAAATTAATCAACAAAAAAATAGTTGTAAATTGTCCTTAGTACTAACCCCCACTGAATTGATAATATGGCACAAAAAACGCCTCCAATTAAAACGAACTTGTTTAGTTTTAAAACATTTCGTTCACCAGACAAAATTGATTTCAACGAAAAGAATCAGGACTTTATTCACCACCCTGACATTACAAAAAGCAGATTTAATCAATGTCCGATTCCAAGGGAGGGACAAACTTCTGATGGGTCGCTGAACGATTTCATAAACAGTTTTAAGCCTGTAAACAACTACAAAGACATAAGGGGTATAAATCCTGAATTATACGACTATTCTTCTCTGTTAATGCAACAGAAGAAAAATGACAGTTCGAAAAACGAACTTAAGGCAGAACTACCAGCACCTCTAAACGAGGCGGAATTGTTACAAGTTTGGGATGAATTATTTATTCAAACAGCGATACAAAAGTCCAAAACGGTTAGACAAGCCTGTATTCAATTAATAATTGCTCAACACTATATACAAAACTCAGAAACACTGGATTTAATAGATGTGTCAAAGTTAATTGTCGTAATACCCGATGTTGTTATCTCATGTTTTAAATCATGGCGTTTTGCAAACTGTGGAGGAAAAATGTTTGGTGTTCAAAACCTTGGAGTACAAGAATATCGAAGAGTTGAGCAGACACTTTGTTGTTATGTCCCTGGAGAAGTTTCTCACATTGAAAACATAATGGCGAGAGAGTATAAAGAGAAAAGTACTAGAAACTTACTGAGAACTGAATTTTCTACAGAATCAACGACGGAAACTGAAATCGAAAACATAAATGATACAACAACAACTGAGCGACACGAATTAAGCACAGAAGCGGCTAAAGAACTACAAAAGGACAAATCTTTTGATGTAAGTGGATCAATTTCTGTTTCAAAAGATTCGAAAGTTTTTGGAAGCATTACGGCAAACGTGAGTTCAGGCTATAATAGCAGTTCATCTTCTTCTCAGTCTAATACAGAAGCGAAAAATTATGCCAAGGAAATTACTGAGAGAGCCTTAGAAAGAGTCGTTCAAAAAACCACAGAGAAACGAACCTTTAAGATGATTAAAGAGTTTGAGGAGAAGAACAAGCATGGCTTTGATAATAGAAAAGGTACTGAGCACGTAACTGGAGTGTACAGATGGGTAGATAAAATTTACGATAATGAACTTGTCAACTATGGAAGACGTTTATTATTTGAAATAAGCGTACCAAGTCCAGCAGAGTTTTAACTTAAATTAGACAGAACTCTATCTTATTTTTTAAGCCGAAAAGTTCAGTTTTATCTGACGACATACAGGTACAACCAATATGGTACAGGGGTTCGAGAGTCAGGAGATATGCCTGTTCGTGCAACTTCTGATTATCATGATAACCAAGATTATTTGACAATTAAGTTAGCTATCGATAATGGCGATGGTACTTGGAGTACACAAAAAGTTACAGTTACAAACCCTGAATACATTGAGAGTGAACTTGCACGCGTAAATGGGTCTTTGGACTATATCACAAAGAGGCTGAAAGTAATTTCTCCTGGAAGTGCTTTTCTTGAAGCGAGTAAAGGGAAACCAACTCCAGTAACATATAAAAAGACGGATGCAATAATTAACGCTGGTGAAGCGTGGCGAGATTTCTTCATCAGCAGAGCGGAAGATGCAGATGCAGTTGAAATTGGTAAATTGCATAATTGGCAAGATGCATTACTAAAAAAGAAAACTGAATTAGAGACAAAAAGTACAGTTGAGTATGATGGAATCCAAGATTTGAAAGATGTTGATTAACAGATATAATAGCAATGGATGAATTAATAGACGGATCTGCTTCTTCGAGTGAAAAAGCTCACAACCCTAATCACCTTATTGGGATTGGAATTGTATTGTGGATAGTCACTAAAAGTTTTTGTGTATTGGTTTATAGTAATGTAAATTCACTATTTATAGATTTAGAAATTTCACATAGTTACATTTTTTTGCTTTCTGAGACTATTTCCATGGTTTTGGGATTGATCTTCTTTTTTATAATTCTACGCAGAATACTTTTTAAAAAGAGTATATGGATAATATTAAGAAATCTGATCTTGACTTTCTTAGTTATTCATTTGTTACAGTTTCTTGTTGGATTATGGGTAGCATCTCTTTTGAACCGAACACACTATGAGAATCTTAATAAGTACTATTTATACTTGGAGAACAATCCGTATTCGCAGTTAATCCCGATAGGATTTGAAGTAGTCTTTATTGTTGTTCTCGGGTTGATGCTTTATACAAAAAAGGAGGGAACAGTCCAAGTTAAAGCCGTTTCTAACCTAGAATAAACTACATTTATCCTTTACTGAGTTCTTGTAATCCATTTAACATACTAGTATCCAAATCAATATTGAGGAGTTCCATGGACAAGGTATTACTCTCATTTAAAAATTTGAGGTGGCTTAATTCTTTATTTTCAAGTGGTTTACTCAGTAGATATAAAAGCTTGATGACAAATGGATTTTCTTTTGCCTCTCCAAAGATATAATATGGACCTGTCTCTAGTTTATAGGATTTTTTGGTAAAAAGGTATCGTAGACGAGAACTCAATGTTTTTCTCTTGAACGTAAAATTTAGGGATTTTGGATTAAGTAAACTTACTTTGATTTGCGTCCTTAGGTCAAGGTTTTGATATTTAGATGAAAATAGAAGAATTCCGCTCGTATATGTTGACTTTTTAACTGTAATATCAATTGGGGTGAGTTTGTTGATTCGTGCGCTAAAATTAAAGCTCCATGAATTAAACTTACCCCGTATAACTCCATTGACTTGTTGTAGAATATATTTTTCCCAATCTTCACAAATTTTTCTGTTAACTTCAAAAAAAGGAGATTTCGCCTCTTCGAGTGAACCATTGTGTTTTATACCCATAGTGGAATTCCTATTATTAGCGAGAAACTGTTGTTTAGTCCGTTAAAGATACTTTGTTCTTCCATAACCCCAATACAACAATAGAACTTTCTCTATATCTAAAATCTTCATGAATAGTTCAACAAACTAAATTAGCCGTTCCTCGTAAAACTCGTCACTGTGGTTTCAATGGTCTTCTTTCGTAAACTCACTTTATTCATAAAACATAAAAATCAAGGGTGATACAAAGCAACAAAGTTTGCAACTTTGTTTGCCCTTGTTTTTAACGCTCTTGTGCATTCTACATAATACCGTAACAAAAGTGTGCCAATATTGGTCAAGTCTAATTATCAATGATTTACTTGCCCAATAATATGACTTATGATGAATAGTAATTGTTCTGATCCCAATAGAAAAGATGTATAAATAGTTTGGTCATTGATCAATTTCCGTTGAATGGAATAAATTCCGTATCTTTAACTATAACAAATACGGCATAATTTTCGTTAGTTGTATTGAGAAGATGTTAAATTTGAAACTATGAATGTAGAGGGAGATATCAAGTGGATAAAAGCTGAAATGGATTTTGTGAAAGATCCACTTCTAATTGAGACGTTTAAAAACCTATTGAATTATAGGAGAAAACAAGTAGAGGTTGTCTCTGTTGACCGTGAGATGGAGCAGATGATGAAAGAAGGGTTGGATGATATTAGAGATGGAAAGGTTATTTCTACAAAAGAATTATTGAGACAAGTTGATACATGGAAATAATTAAAGAGGTCTTTTGGTCGTATAGATCGAACCAAGATTTAATCAAAACCTTTTCTTATTACAAACAAATTCACGATTCTCAAACTGCTTCAAGGATTATTAGTGATTTAGTCAAAAATACTGAAGCAGAATTAATTGAAAAACTAGATGTAGCTGCTATAGATCAAGAATTTAGTCATCTAGGGAATTGTAAAAAACTATTTATTGGAAACTATAAAATTAGTTTTATATCCAAGGGTCATGTAGCATATATTATACGTGTCTTTGGTATGAAACAAGACCCGGACAAAAACAAATAGAACTCATTCAAGCGAGAATATGATAGTTCGAAATATTGAAAATGTGTTGTGAATTGACGTTTTCCCTCCTCCTCGAGGTCGTTCGGAAGCTTCTTAATGGTCTTCGATCGTAACCTCACTTTTTTCGCAAAACATAAAAATCAAGGGGGATACAAAGCAACAAAGTTTGCAACTTTCTAGCCCTTGTTTTTAACGCTTCGTCACACAGCTTTGAAAAAAAGCAGTGTTCCTTCACTTGTTTATACTCATTACGTTCGTTTTCTCTCTCAGTCGCTGCTTTTCTGTTCGCAAAAACTGCCAAGCACTCTCTCCCGCGAAAGCTGCCAGGCAGTTCCCTTAGAAGGTCAGAAGTTGATCTACGAAAGAAATTTTGATCCCAAAACCAATTTTAAGGCAGTTTATGATACTCAATTGGACTCACTAGAATCAAAATATTCTTTAGTGCAAGAAAACTTTTTAGTTAGGGCAAGTTATATCCAACGCAGACTCATTCTTCACTGCAATTGCACACTCAAAAACTCATGCCATTTGTTTGTGTTGTCTTCTAAAAACTGCGCTGCTAGAAGCATGTGCTTTTTTAGTCGCAACAGTGGTCGCAAACGCAGTTTGAAACTGCTCTTTTGCTTTCCCCCAAGTCTCATCTCGCTTTTGACGAGCGTCTACCCTTCCACAGTCGTCGTTCCTCCTTTATGGGAGCGGTTCGTCTTGTTTATTGCATAAGGCTTTTAGATTCTACTTCGAATGATAGTTACCTTTTAGAAAAATAATCACGTGATTCGTTTGTTATTTGAGAGGTCAAGTAATTTCGAGAACAGTTTCTTGAAGATTTTCTTATCAATGTACATGTGCTTTATTCCACCTGAAAGCATTGTCTTAGAACTTTGAACCATTTTATGATAATGTCCCAAAACTTCTGAATCATTTGCCATACATACATATTGAACATGAAGGTTCACAAGTTCTTCTGCGACTAATAAATAGGCGAAATTATCGTGCGACTCTTCAATTTTCTGATGAATTTCGTCCATTGATACAAACTGAATAGTTTTAGAGTACATTTCTTTCAATTCAACAGTGTCCGAAAGGTTCTCGATGTATTCCAACGGAACCAATAGAGTTTTGTTAGCTAACTTCTCCAGTCCGTCGCTTTTAGTTTGCATGTAAAATTTGTTCCAAGATCCCACTCCTTTGATTTTCTTAACAATATGGCATGCACGTTGGACAGCTTCAATTGCAATTCCTCTGGAAAATTCAGAATTGCTTGGAAGCGCAATCTCAAAACCACTTCCAGGTTTACCATCATCCTCAAATAGGATTAGCTTCATTTCTAAGTACATGACAAAAACTGAAATGTATCCATATCTATCTATTTTTCAGTATTTAATAGCGTTCCAGCAATAAAGTTCAGCCCGTATTTAAAGATGCTTTTAGCCTTTCTCCCATATTTTTTGATCGTAATAGGATTAATTTGATGCAAGTATATCCCAACTTTATAGCACCAAACAAATGCAATCATTACCAATAAAATCAATTTTTCTATTCTTTGAATATTTTGGAGGTGTGTTTTTTCAATGTCAAATCCGCTAGATTTCATCGCCTTAAAGCTCATTTCTATTTGCCATCGTTTTTGATAATCGTGTTGTGCATTTTCAGGCTTATTAAAAGACACGATAATTAAGAAATCTAATTTTGAATTATTGCTCCTGAGTTTACATCCAGACAAGTAGCAAAGCTGTCCGTTAACTCGGACAATCTTATTGTAGTACACAAATTCATTGTACTTAAATTGATTAAACAAATGTGAGACCTTAATCTCTTTGTTTTTATGTGGTAGAAACACCTTGAAATTATTGCGAATGCGTATGTAATATCTAATGCTATTTGTATTTAAGAACTCCAGCCATTGTTGGCCCACAAACTCTCTGTCTGCAACTACTGATTCAATAACTTCTTTGCCAAAAAGGCGAATAAATCGATTGATTAAATTGATCCGCTCTTGACTATTAGAATTACCTCTTTTATCAAGCATTGTAAATAATAAAGGGAATGCAACCCCTTTATATACAACGCCGAGCATGAATATATTGATATTAGTTTGTCCAAATTTCCAGTTAGTTCTATCAATACTCAGGATCAGCTTATCTTGCTTAGGTAAAAGGTTGAAAATCAGCTTAGCGATAAGGTCAGAATCAAAACTATAGCTTGCTATAAAACGTTGTATACGCCTTAAAGATGAGCCTGCATCAGTTTCTGTTTCAAAAGATTCGAAAGTTTTTGGAAGCATTACGGCAAACGTGAGTTCAGGCTATAATAGCAGTTCATCTTCTTCTCAGTCTAATACAGAAGCGAAAAATTATGCCAAGGGAATTACTGAGAGAGCCTTAGAAAGAGTCGTTCAAAAAACCACAGAGAAACGAACCTTTAAGATGATTAAAGAGTTTGAGGAGAAGAACAAGCATGGCTTTGATAATAGAAAAGGTACTGAGCACGTAACTGGAGTGTACAAGGCATGGAGTCAAAGATAGAAACGCAAGGAGGAATTCGCAGAAGCCAATCCTTGTCGTTTCAATCGCTCCATACTAGTTCTCTTATGGGTTTTATCTTTTCCCATTTCAGAAAACACTATAAAAACGAGTAACAGCATGACAATTGAAAAAACTGACATATTCTAAAAAACATATCGAAACTTTATGAACTACCCAAAATCAAAGCCACGAAAAATACCAGAAACACTTAAAAAAAACGTGCTGTATATGGAACCACAGATAAAGAGAAAATAGCATTGACTAAATACGGCTTAAATATTGGTCTTGTTTCAAGGCTACAAGAAAGTAATCAGTTAGGAAACTTATACTTTGATCAGTTCAATAATCTGAAGAGTAATGACAATTTCAACCGATACTTGAATTCTCTAGATGACTTTTATAGGTTTGAAATATCACGATTTATTAGCTAGATGACTGTTCATGATGCCTCATGATAAAAAGTTTTCAACAGCTAATAGAAACTAAAAAAATAGCACGCGAAAAGCACGCGGAAAAGAAAAAGGCTTTCAACTAAATCGTTGAAAGCCTTTGTTTTACTAGTGGTCCCACATGGGCTCGAACCATGGACCCCCTGATTATGAGTCAGGTGCTCTAACCAACTGAGCTATAGGACCCGCAAAAACAGAGAATATCTGCATTCGCACGGCTGCAAAGTTAGCATTCGTAAAGAAACTTTCAAGTGAAATGAAAAAATTTGACCAAATAATCTGATCTAGACAACTAACTCACGTCTGCCACGGATGACTACCATTGTCAATATCCCAAAAATAATAGTTGCAAAAATTAAATGACTTGTCTGAATCAACCCGGGCATATCAGCATTTGCCAATAGAACTCCTGATAGTAATTCTAATGCCAAAATGATATAAGTAGCTCGCAACGCTTTGTGTTTAGCTCCACGCTCATTGATAAACGCAACAACTGTAAGTAATAGTAGCACTAACCATGAGAAACTTCGATGGATGTAAAACTGAATGCCCAACTCATCTGTCCATGCCTCTCTACCCACACCAATTTTTGTCAATTCATCTATCGCTTCGCGCACTTGAGTTCCCAAGAACATTTGGTAAATTGTAATTCCAAAGCATGTCCAAATAAGGTAAAACGACCACTTTGTGAGATTGATAGGTTCACGCTGAGATGGGCTAATTATTCGCATCAAATAGAGTTGAAGTCCAATAATCACTAATGCTAGAAACATATGAACAGTGATTGTCCATGGAACAAGGTTTGATGCTACTACGATTGAGCCAAACCACCCTTGAAATCCCATTAACAACAGATTAAAACCTGCCAAAACGATCAACTTTCTTCTTCGATATTTAATTAAGAGCCAAATAAATGCCGCTAGCATCGCGTTTCCAGCTAAAAAGCCAAATAGGCGATTCACATATTCCGTCCATGTCCGTCTTGAATTGAAATCTTCCTCCTTCGTTAATTCAGGATCATTTCGAAGCTCTTTCGCTGTTTCATTCAACCCGACAGCATCAAGCATTTTTGAGAATTTGGCAATCTTCTTCTCTCGTTTCTTTGAATAAATTTCTTTATAATTATCAGGCAATTCATTTACATCCGAAGGCGGAATCCATTGCCCAAAGCATTTAGGCCAATCAGGACAGCCCATACCACTTCCTGTTATCCGAACAAAACTACCCGCAACAACAACGAGGTAAATCAACACCAAGGCGAGCCAATTAAAGCGAACGAATGTCTTCGAATAATTCATGTTACAAACTTAATCATTCGTAACTTAGATGCCGACAAAATGAGTGAAATGACTATAACAATAATTGGATGTGGATGGCTAGGTCGACCCCTTGGTGAACAACTTCACACATCAGGACATACCGTTTACGGCTCAACGAGAAATGAATCTTTTTTTGATGAATTAAATGCGATTGGAATCCAACCATTTTTGCTCGATTCATACCAAAAGGTAACTATTCCTAAAAAAGTTATTGATAAAACGGATTTGCTCATTATCACCCTTCCTCCAACAAGTCGAAATAAAGGTGTTTTGGGCATCGAAGAAAATCGAGAATTCATGGAAAAATTAGCTGCTCAATTTGAAGATTCGACGCGTGTTATCTTTACCAGTTCAACAGGCATTTATCCAAAACGAGAACGTGAATATTACGAAACCTATACGTTTACAGACAAAGAGCAACAGACCTCAACTTATCAACTCGAAGAAGCTATTAAACATTCAAAAAAAAGTAGTGTTATTCTTAGGTTAGGAGGATTAATTGGCCCAAATAGACATCCTATAACCTCTTTAGCAGGGAGAGAATACATCTCTAATCCCGACGGTCCAATTAACATTGTTCATCTAAATGATGTGATCAATGCAATTGAGAAAGTAACGAATGACACGTCAATTTCGGGAGTTTTCAATCTTGTTAATCCGATGCATCCATCGAGAGAATCTTACTATCGAAGTGCGGCAAAACACTATGATTTGACTGCTCCAAAATTTGCCCAATCAACCTCAATTCATCGCTTAATTTCGGGTCAAAAACTGATGCAGGAGCATGATTTTAAATACAATTCACCTTTATTTATCTTCCCGAAATTAGACAAGTACTAAACTTGGATTTCAACCGTTGATAATAATTAATGACTTCTTTGGAATAACTTTTGCTTACCTTTTGCGTCTAGAATAAAACATGAAGTACCTAATAGTTCTTATAATACTGGCTAGTTCACTAACTAGTAACGCTTCCCATATTGTTGGGGGTGAGATTTACTATGACTATATGGGGAATAATGTTTACCGATTTTACATTTCAATGTATCGAGACTGTAATTCTCCAGGTGCGGAATTCGATAATCCTTTGTCTTTAGCTGTTTATAGTAATGGAAATTTGGTTCAGAGTGTGAATGTCCCGTTTCCAGGAAGTACAATGATCCCCGTTGTATCTAATAACCCATGTGTTACTCCTCCTACTAATATTTGCACGGAAAATGCACTTTATACTGTGGATGTGAATTTGCCTCCTGCGATTGGTGGCTATACTGTGACTTATCAACGATGCTGTCGCGGTCCGAACGTAACAAATATTAGCAATCCTGACGATACTGGATTTACGCTGACTTGCGTTGTTCCGGGTTTTAATACGGGAGCCTACGTCAATAGCAGCCCAAGATTTATCGGTTATCCGCCTTTACTTTTATGTAACAATGACGATTTAATTTTTGATCATAGCGCAACAGATCCAGATGGAGATCAGCTTGTTTATTCACTTGTAACCCCACTTTCTGGAGCTTCCGGAGCGAATCCAGCACCAAATCCAGCACCACCACCAGGCTATGCACCTGTTAATTGGCTGGGAGGATATGGTGCAGCAAACCCATTGGGGCCAGGTGCTACAATAAACATTGACCCTGCTACTGGTCTTTTAACTGCATCCCCTAACTTACTGGGATTATTTGTCGTTGGAATTAGAGTTTCAGAGTACAGAAATGGCGTATTGATCAATTCTACAACACGTGATTTCTTATTTCGTGTGTTCAATTGTATCTTGCAACTAGAAGCTAATTTACCGATACAGAGTGATTTACCAACTTTTGTATCCTATTGCCAAGGATTGACAATTGACTTCGTGAACAACTCCGTTGGAACAGGAATAGTTAACTATGCATGGGATTTTGGTGTGCCGGGAATTACTACCGATGTAAGTTCTGCATTTGCTCCTACTTACACTTACCCAGCTGATGGAGCTTATACAGTAATGCTCGTTGTCAACCCTGGGTGGCCCTGTACTGATACTGCGTATATGGATATTATTGTGAACAATCAAATCACTGTAGATTTTACTTCTAATGATTCACTGTGCATCTTTGGAAATAGCTTTGATTTTGTCGCACAATCCAACGGCCCTCCTGGATCTACTTATTCTTGGAACTTTGGCCCGAATGCAACGGCGCCAAGCACAACTGGAACAAACATAAATGGAGTTACGTTTGATACTACTGGTTTTATCTCCGTAACAGTGACAATCGAAAATAATTTATGCACCGCATCTTTCACAGACTCAATCTACATTTTTCCAGAGCCAATTGCACAGATTAACGTACCGCAAGATGTAGAGTGTGACGGACTCACAATTACATTTGGAAACGGATCTCAAAATTCAACACAGTATGCGTGGGATTTTGGAGTAGCAGGTACAAACACAGACATTAGCACAGTATTCGACCCCACCTTTACATTCCCATCTCCAGGGACTTATACGATTACTCTTGTCTCAGGTTCAACGCCATTTTGCACTGATCAAACTACGGCAACAATTACACTAAACGAGCAATTAGTCGTATCATTTACTTCGGAAGATTCACTTTGTTTAACAACAAACAATTTCAATTTCGATGGAACGGTAGGTGGACCTCCGAGTTCTGTTTTTACGTGGACATTTGGTCCGAATTCCTCTATACAGACATCGACCAATATCGATGTTTCAAATGTCGTATTTGATACAATAGGGTCGATTCCAATTACCTTAACAGGAACATTCGAAAATTGTATCGAATCGGTTACACAAAACATCTACATTTTTTATCCCCCTGAGGTTGATTTCGCCATTGCACCTGGATTACAGTGTGCACCATTTAATGCTCAGTTTATTGATCTTTCCACCGCAGAAACGACCATTTTCTACAACTGGGATTTTGGTGATGGTACAACATCCACAGATCAGAATCCGACGCATTTGTACCCTAATGTTGGGAATTATCCGGTAACGTTAAGCATACATACAACAAGCGGTTGTGTTGACACATTGATATTAATCCAGCCTGACATAGTTAATGTGCGGCCAAAGCCAACATCAAGCTTCACAGTTACTCCAGATTATACAGACATTTGTCATTCGAGTATTCGATTCAATGATGCCTCAATAGGAGCTACAGATTGGTTCTATTGGTATGATGATACGACACTTCACAGTACAGGAATTCAATCACCATTCCATACTTATGTAACACCCGGAAATCATTACCCATATCAAATAGTAACGAATGAATTTGGTTGTAAGGACACTTCTTCGTCGCAATTGTTTATCGAACCATTTACAGTCTTTGCCCCAAATACATTTACACCAGATGGTGATGAATTCAACAATGTTTTCTTACCGATTGTCTATTTAACAGTCGAAGAATGGCACATGGAAATTTTTAATCGTTGGGGAGAAATCATTTTTGAATCTTATGATGTAAATGTTGGCTGGGATGGTGTTGGTCCTAATGGAAAACTAGTTCAGGATGGTGGATATATTTGGAAAATAGTCTATGTTTCTTGCGAACCACACAATCCAGAAAAAATGATTGGTGGACATATTAATATTATTAGGTAGCAACTTTAAATAGGACATATAAAATATATGAGCACCCTCATCAGCAAATCGCTACTCTTCATTTCTCTACTCCTTCTCTCTGATAGTGTTAGTTCACAACCAAAAATAATTCCCTTAACTGAAGTTTCTCCTGGCTCTAACATCTACTTTGGTGCGGTGATAACACCTTCTGATATTACAATCACATTTCAAGGTCCGTCAGATCGTTGGCTTGCATGCGGTTTCGGAAGCAGTATGTCCAATTCCGATGCTTTAATATACTCAGATGGTAAGCCAGGCGCGATGCATTCGTTGGGCATTTTTGATTACAACATGACTTCACAAGGTGCTACTGGTGTAAACAAAGACATTGTGGATGATTGGGATTTAATCTCAATGGTAACTTCTGGAGGCACTCGAACTTTTGAGGCAAAGAGATTTCTAGTTACTGGCGATTCTGAAGATCATGAGTTTAATTATTCAGATGATTCATTTAATATTATTTGGGCTACAGGTAGCAATAGCACTTATACTCTTGGGTATCATGGATCTGCATTTAGAGGGAACACAACGTTCACGTGGGTGTTTCCTGACACAATCCCCCCTGTGATTTCTGGATTTCTTTTTCCTTCTGATAATTCTACAGGTGCAACGTTGGCGACGGACATGACTATCACATTTGATGAAGATATTATGTTTGGTACTGGATACATCAAATTACATGAACTCAATTCAGGATCGCTTATTGAACAGTACGATGTCGCAACAAGTACTAATTTGAGTATATCGGGACCAGCACTAACACTACTTCCGACAAATCTACTAGCCAGTTTTACAGAATATTACATTACAGTAGATTCCAATGCCATTCAAGATTTCTCTCTTAATTCTTATAGTGGATTCATAGATAGTACAACATGGAATTTCGAAACTTTAGATAATTCTAACGATAGCACTCCCCCATTGATAAGCGGTGCTTTTATTCCTATTGACAATGCGGTGAATGTTACATTGAATAGCAATTTTACGATTTCATTTGATGAAGATATTGCATTTGGAACTGGGAATATTACTCTCAAGAACTACTTAACGGGAGCAATCATTGAGAGTTTTGATGTGACAACTGCATTGAACTTGTCTCTGTCAATGAATACGATTTTCATTAATCCAACAAATTTTCTATCTATCGACGGACAGTATTCCATCACTATTGACCCGACTGCAATTACAGATTTAATTGGTAATCAATTTGCTGGAATTTCGGATAGCACTACTTGGAATTTCGCCGTTTATACAAATAGTCTAAATGAACTAGAATCATTCTTCGATATATCATTTGAGACAGCAAACCAGTTAATCATTACAACGGATTTAACGGAACAGTACTTGATAAAACTTGTATCTCTATCAGGACAAATTCTTAAATCACTCCCAAATTTAGCCAGTCGTACATCAATAGATCTAAGTAGTCTTCCTCGTGGATTAATAGTGCTACAATTAGTAAGCGAGCATGGAACATTGAGCAAAAAAATTGTTCTTCGGTAATGAATCTTAATTTGACATTTGCAGCTATTATTTTTACTATTGGTTCATCATTTTCCCAAATCGATGTCTTCGAAGCAAGTCGATCTGGTAATCTGGAGGATTTAAAAACAGCATACAATCAAGACAATACCATCTTTGATTCCTTAAATGAACATGGGTTTTCACCATTAATCCTAGCAGTTTACAGAAATAAAGTTGAGTCTATAGAGTTTATCTTATCAAAAGATGCAGATGTTAACTACCAATCTCAAGAGGGAACAGCATTACACGCAGCTTGTTACAGGGGTGATTTTGAAGTAGCATCTCTACTGATTGAGAAAGGAGCGAATGTCAACCTTCTTGGAGGACAAAACATTTCATGTCTAATTTACGCAATACAATCAAAAAACGAACAACTTGTAAAATTACTAGTTGACACTGATGCTGATCTTTGCCCTCTAGATAATGCGGGAAGAACACCCTTAGAGTTGGCAATTTCTCTTGAACTGACTGGGCTAACTGATTTACTTCAACCCCCTAAATCAATGGAATAAATCACTCCTATCTGTGAGAGTAGATTCTCCGTCTATTCTAAGTTAATTATTACTGGGTGCATTAACACCTTAGTCAAGTTTCAAGCTCATTCGGGCGTTTTAATTTCCTTTTTGCAAAAGCCAATTAATCGTGCTTTCCGTTATATCTTTTTATAGAATGGATATTGAGCGAATCCGAAATGTCCATTCTATAAAAAGGATACCGCTCCAATCACTAACGCAAAACTCGTTTTCTAATAATTCAAACGGAGCATACTGAAACTCTCAAAGTGCCTTTTCAACCTAGCTATTCAGCCTTAACGTCTTATTTCTACTCTAATCTAAACGATATCACAATCTTTGGAACTATATTTTCAAGAACTTCAGGCCGCGAATAATGTCCATACTTGTAAAACGCTCCCAATCCAATAGAAGAGGTTTTTGTGGTAATAATTCCATCCAAAATCAACCCTGCTTCATAGTAGCCATTATCCATCGTTTCAAAGGTTAATTGATGGTCTTCTCTATTCTCAAATTCTCCGATTCCAATTGCATGATGAAGTGCAAATCGAGGTTCATTCCATTTTGCCTTTGTTGCTATTGCCTTGAAATCAAAGCGTGTAAAGAAGCTTAACTGAGATGTTGTGTAAAACGACCCTGGCAGCATTGCTTCAAATGTATTTGGTGCCGAAATCAGCCAAAATTTACCTGTCCCATCTCCATTATAAGCAAGTGTTAAAGGAACACTACCAATAAGTTTAGAAGCTGCTATTTTCCAATGAAACTTCCCGATACCTAGTACTGGAATTGTTTGACTTACCTGAGCATTGATTCGTGTATATTCATAATCACTTTCAAACCAACCTTTCCAACCATGAATAGCTTTAACCTTGATTTGCGGATACTTTTTACCAAGGGAAACTTTTCTGTTGCCAAGCATCATTGATTTTTCTAAGATATTCCATGTCAACTCGACGCCCGTTTCTGCAAGATCTATTCTACGCTGCGGATTTAGTAAATACGCATAATCATCTGAGTGCCAAATTCGTTGGTAATTCCCAAAGAGCTTCAGTTCAATATTCGATTTGATATCCCAAGATAGTACTGCTTCACCTAGTCGTTGCTCATCCATTTGCGAGATGAATAAGTTTCGATACGAATCCTTAGAGATCAAAGAGCGGCTCTCGTGAAATTTATATTCTCCTCGCTCTAAGTTGTCTTGATGGTAATTAAGGTCTAAATGAATTCCTCGCTTTCTGGCGATATGGATGGTTGCATGACCACCATATTTCCACCGTTTATCACCAGTTGCCCATGCAAAATACCCGCCGAATTGAACTGGTTTCATTAGTTTTCGAGATGTCTCCAAGCCAACCCCAAATCGGTATTTTTCGTAGAGATTATAGTTAATTAGTCGCTTAAGATCAAGGTTTGCATATTTCCCAAGAGGAAACTTTCCGTCAGCTAATACCTTTGCTATCGTAAGAAATCGCTCGAAATTCATCACTTTGGATAGACTATCAATTGTATGGTAAGTGTTGACTTCTTTTTCAGTGATGTCATATCTACGTAGTGTATTCCACTCTCCATCTTCTAATTCTCCAGCATCTTCCGCAGTTGCAATTGTTACATTATTATTGAAAAAGCGTTTTTTAATCTCTGGGTTGAGTTTAATCTCCTCGATGTAAGAATTGCCTCTACCCTGCATATACAAATCCGAGAAACTACCAGTGGTGGTAAAGCTTTTCAAATCAAGCTCAGTACTCAACTTCACAGGAAACCACTTTATCCCATCAATGAATTCATACTCCTGCACAATTCTCATTTGCATTCCGCTTGAATCATTGTATGGTTCCGCAATAACCTTTTCAATGGCATACCCGTTTGAGTTAATAAACAATTGTCCCTTCATTCCTGTAAAATTCTTCCCAACCCTTGGGCGGAATGAAATCGTGAATGTTGTATCATTTCCAACCAGTGTTGTATCCTCCAGAATGAAAAAATAACGTCGAATTCCACCTCTGGCAATTGGGTTTATGTATTGCTTTCCAAGAATATCAAATTGGTTTTCATAGAAACTAAACGATTGAAAACTATTCGCGAAAGTCGAAAACATTGGATCATTAAACCCAGATACTTTATAGGCTATAATTTCCTCTTTGTCGCGATACGGTGGAGTGAATGCCCGTTTTGAGACACTCTCCATTAGGAAAAGATGCTGACTACCCATGAATTTTTTAATCTGAATCAAAGTTGAATCTGTACTTGAGTCAGGTATCGCAGCTACTCCATCTGGATTGACATCAAAAATGAATTTACTATAACTTTTATAGGTAAAGGCATCATTGGCAAGTGGATGATTTTTCTTTCGATTATTAATTACCAATCGCATAATTCGATGTGCACGATTCTCCCCAGCAACAACTACCACACCTTCAATTTCCTGTGATGGTGTCGACAAATAAATAATACCACCAGCAATTTCTCTTACAATTATCAGAGTATCGGCATAATCATAAGACTGAAGATAAAATTGTGTTACGCTATCCGGAAGTTGCATCCTTCCATCAAGATCCGTCAAAAATGGTGATCCAACATCTGGAAATACTTTTACGAAAGGAACCGATCGATCCAAAATCTCATCACGAATTTCTAAAGATCGTTGACCAATAGATAGAACCGAAATAAGACTGAATAGAAGTGATAATGTAAGTCGCGTCATAGCACAAAACTAGTTCATGTTTGGAAACAACAATGATTTCGTGTTAAATTTATTTCATCCAAACATCAGCAATCTTATGAAATCCACTATCTTAACATCGCAACTTCTACTGTATGAAATTAATTTTCGGGTTAATCCTCTCTTTGTTTATGATCTCGAATATGGGTAATGCCCAAGTAGATCCCTATTTGAAAAGAATTGGTGCCATTAAGACTAAGTCATTCACCATACGTGACTCATCCATGCTGATCAAGTTAAATCAAACGGCAAAAGATAGTATGTTTCGCAATACGGAAAAAGGACAGAAATATGCACGTTTAGCGTATCAAATTTCACAGAAGATAGAGTATCCAAGAGGTACTATTGAGAGCCTACACAATTTAAGTCGAGCGAAGTTGTATTTGAACGAATTTGACTCTGCCATGATATTCGTAGATGAAAGTATTTTAAGATCGAAAAAAATTACAAAAGGAAAACTCCTTGTTAAATCTTATGAATCCAAAGGTACCGTTTACCATTATCAAACAAAGTATGATAATGCAATCAATTTTTATCTCAAGGCAGTTTCTATCGCTGAACAAACGAACAAAGCTGACGCAGCATCTGGGTATGTAAACATTGGTCTCGCTTTTCGCCAAACAGGAAATAGAAAGAAAGCATTGGAATACCAATTAAAAGCACTTAAAACTTCCAGGAAATACCATGATTCCATAAGTCTATCTGGAGCTTTAAACAATCTAGGAATTCTTGCAAAAGGAGATGAGGATTATGATAAAGCACTTGTGTACTATGAAGAAGGACTTAAAGTGGCTGAGGCAATCAACTACTCTAAAATCGAGGTCGATCTATTAAACAATATTGCAAATGTTTACTTCGAAAAGAAAGAATCTGAATTAGGCATGGCCTACTTCGAGCGCTCTTTAGCTTTAAGTAAAAATCTAAAATCGTTCACAAGTATTGCGATTCAGTATCATAATTTATCGTATAATTTATTCGATTTAGGGAGGTTGGATGAATCCCTGGAAGCATCAGAAAAGGCATTATTATATGCAGATTCGGCAAGGAGTTTTCTTATCCTTGTTGAAGCAAATGCGATGAGTGCAAGTCTCTATTATGAAATGGGGGAATACTCTGATGCCTACGCTCTTCTATCGTATGCCTACGCTTATAAAGATAGCATGAACTTGCTTGCCCTAAATGAGCAATCTTTAGGTGCTGAAGAAAATTATCGTATCGAAAAAAAAGTGTTCTCAGATTCGATAGCAGAACTACAGCGCGTGAAAGAAAAACTTACTGAAAAGGCTCTAAATGATGAAAAAATATACTTCCGAGACATTTTATTACTCTTCTCTGGGATCGCTCTCCTTTTTGTTGGAATTGGAATCTACTTCCTTTACAAAAGCAACAAACAAGTCAAACTAAAAAATCAAATCGTAGAGAAGCAACATTCCGAAATTACAGATAGTATCACCTATGCAAAACGTATTCAACGCGCCATGATCAGTAATGAAGAAGCATGGAAGCAAATTTCACCACACCGATTTATTCTTTTCAAACCAAAAGATGTTGTGAGCGGTGATTTTTATTGGGCACATTATGATATTCAGAAAAAACTAGGAATTTGGGCAGTTGCTGATTGTACAGGACATGGTGTTCCTGGAGCATTTATGAGTCTACTCGGAACTTCCTTTCTAAATCAAATCATACTAGAAGGAGGACATCGAAAACCAGGTGACATTCTGAATAGATTAAGAGAAAGAGTCCTAAGAGCATTAGAAAAAAACAGTCAGGATCAGCCTAAAGATGGAATGGACATTGGTCTTTGCGTTTGGGAGAAAGAATCAAACATATTACATTATGCTGGAGCAAATAACCCGCTTTGGATTGTTCGAAATCGTGAAAGTTTCACCGTGAATCCATTTCGCAGAATCATTGATCTTCCTGAATTTAATTTCGTCCTCTTGGAAGTTCCTCCTAACAAAATGCCAATTGGACATTTCCCAGGAAAAATAGAATCATTCAAAACTGTTAGTGTTGAACTTTGCATGGGAGATACATTAATTATGTCAACCGATGGATATGCCGATCAATTTGGTGGTCCACTTGGGAAGAAATACAAATCCAAGCCGTTTAAGGAGTTTTTGCTAAAAATACAGCAGGAATTAATTGGGGATCAACATAAAATAATTGAAAAAAACTTCGAAGACTGGCGAGGTGAGGAAGAACAAATCGACGATGTCTGTGTGATAGCAGTGAGAGTGTCATAGTTTCTGCGTAAATTTGATTCATCTCAAGTACTACCGACAATATCAATATTATCAAGCATCTAACCTTTTACCGGGGATGGAACATACTACGCTTGAAGTGGAGTTATTGGATATCGAGAATCTCTCGGAAGGCAAGATTATCTGGACTTCCATATAGCTTGAGCATTGAACCAACAACAGCTTGTAATTTAGGATGTCCAGAATGCCCTAGTGGATTGAAGCAATTCACTCGCCCTACAGGGAAACTAGATCTCAATTTGCACGAAAAAATGCTGACCCAAGTGCGACGATCAGTATTTTACATCAATTACTATTTTCAAGGTGAACCTTTTTTGCATCCTCAATTTTTGGATCTTATTAAATCTGCAAAAAAACATAAGATTTATACCTCAACATCAACCAATGCGCATTTTATCGATGAGATAAAGGCAAAGGAAATAGTTAAATCTGGACTTGATCGTTTGATTATTTCTATTGATGGATTAACTCAAAAAACGTATGAAAACTACCGTATTAATGGCAAGCTTGAAAAAGTGATAAGCGGAACCAAGCATTTGATTAAAGCAAAGAAAAAACTCAAATCAAAAACACCTCATTTAATTTTTCAATTTCTTGCAGTGAAGCCAAATGAGCATGAGATAGATCAAGTTTTTGTTCTTGGAAAAGAACTAGGAATTGATGAAGTTCGAATCAAAACGGCACAACTATACGATTACAAAAATGGTAACTCATTAATGCCTAACAATGAAAAATACGCGCGATATAAAATGAAAAGTGATGGAACTTACGTTCTAAAACAAGAAACAGGAAATCACTGCTGGCGAATGTGGTCTTCAAGTGTACTAACATGGGACGGGAAAGTTGTTCCTTGTTGTTTTGATAAAGACGCGAAACATGTTTTGGGATCATTGGAATCAAATGATTTCTCCAAAATTTGGAAATCTCCAAAATACATGACTTTTCGACAAGCAATTTTAACGGGGAGAAATCAGATTGAAATTTGCCAAAATTGCTCTGAAGGAGCTAAGGTTTGGGCTTAATCAGTCACTGCAATCCTTAATGAATTTAAGTTGTTGTGTGATTCCTTTTTCTTTCGATTTATCCATCAAAAATTCGCCATTCATTGGTAATGACATAAAAATATCGCAGTTGTTGTGATCGGCTAGCCATTGATCACATTGTTGCCCTTGATTTGTCCAAGCCACCATGCCAATAGTTGACTTATTAGGTATCTAAGCTTTTGTTTGTAGTACTTTTTACATTGCTCATTTTCTAAAAACAAGCGCGACGTAGTATGATTAGCCGCACTGAAAAAATCTCGATAACCTAACCCCAATGATTCAGTTGCGCCATAGGGTAAAGAAGTTTTACTCCAATCACTGTTGATCCTAGGTAAGTCCTTTCTGTATCAAAAAATGAGCGTGATCACCGTCTAATCCGATTTCCAAAAAAATGAAAATCATAACGCTCTTCAATCTCTAAACATACTTTTTTGAAGGTGATAGAAACATCATCACTAAGTACTTTTCTTCTATATTTGATCGGACAAACAAAAGTCATAACAAAAGCAAGCTCTTGTTATGACTTTTGTGGATGTGTTCACTCATAAATATAGGAATATCAATACGCGACACCCAAGGCAAAGTCTAGGGGAACTCTATCGATTAAATTAAAGCGGGGATTAGTAAGTTGAAAATCATTTATTGATTACAATTCTTTCTACGATCTTACCAAGATCAGAATTGATGCGAACAAAGTAAACACCACTCATTAATGAATTAGTTCGAATCGTATGTATTCCATTTGCGTTTAAATCGTCTGAGAAAACTACTTTCCCAAGACTATTAAGTATTACTAGTTCATAACCCCCTGAAACACCATCAACACTAATATCAAACGTCCCGTTATTCGGGTTTGGGTTAACATTTAAATGAATCAATGACAACTCATCAACCCCAACCTGAGATCCAACGATATATGTACCCATTATTGTACAGCCATTACTATCAGTTACAGTTACAGTATAGCTTCCTGTGATTAATCCTGAGGGATCTTCAACCGAACCTGCACCATTTGTCCATGAATAAGTATATGGGCTTGTACCTCCAGCAACAGTAATATCAATTGCCCCGTCTGCACCTATCGTTTCATCTGTTGTTGTACCAGAAACTGTTAATTGAGTTGGAGCGGTTACCATGGTAGAAACCATAATTGTACAACCATTGGTGTCAGTAACAGTAACAGAATAACTTCCAAGACCAAGACCAGAAATAGAACTTGTCATATCTCCAGTGTTCCAAAGATAAGTGTAAGATGGGGTTCCTCCTGAAGCAGTTAGGTTTAACACACCTCCAGTTGTATCACCAAAACATGGAACAGTACCACCGCTAATTACTCCTGAAAGAATAGTGGGCTCATTAATTAGAACGCTATCCATTACCGAACAGCCTAAAGAATCTGTTAATGTATAACTCGTATACCCACCTGGCAGCATTGTAGGGTTAGCTGTTCCCCAATCAATCACTATTGGGCCTGTTCCCCCACTTGTTACTGTAGTTGCTGTACCAGTACTATCTCCAAAACAGAGAATACCTGTAAGCATAGAAGTACCTAACAACATTGGAGGTTCGACAAGCGTAATGCTGTCCATCCCAGGGCATCCTAAAGAATCAACAAAACTTAGTACATAGGTCCCCGCGCCCAATCCTGAAATTGGATTTGTTGTTGCACCTGTATTCCAAGCATAACTTGAGATAGAGCTATTGCTAGAAGGAATAAGAGTGATGTTTGTTACACCGGCAGTTGAACCAATATTACATGTCCAATCTGTTAAATCATTGTTTTCAATATTTGTTGAACGTGTCATTGAACCAGTACCACAACCTCCTGACCAGCCATCACCAATCCATTGAGACGGTGATAGTGTTAATGTGTTACCGTTAACAATTGGTGCAAATGTTGCAATTGCAGCAGCAGTATGCCCCCAAAAAACTGCATCAACCACATTGTTGCTTGGGTCACAAATTACCGCCCAACTAGCAGAGCCACTATTCCAAAAAATATTGTTTCCCCAATAATTGGCTCCTGCTGCATCATCTCTATAATCAATCCAACCTGGCGGTAGCATTCCTGATAAATTCCAGACAGTTTGGTTAGCAATGTTAATATTAGTGTAATCGGAGCTTACTACTACGTAGTATCCAGTAGCATCAAAAGTCGAAGCGGAAACATTTTGAACCTCAATGAAATCAGGACTATTTCTATCTATCTCAGTAATAATTAATGGCATAGCGACATTCTGTGTAAAAGAGATGACTCCGGTTGTATCGCCAAAACAGGAGATTGGGTTGTCTATCGAAAACGTGACGCTTGCAGTGTCACATTGAGAATTTGCCGCCCATGGAATTATTGTCATGACGCTAAATATTGATAGTTGTATACTTTTTCTTGTATACCTTCTTAGTAGCAGTTTTTTCATAATTTAAATTTGTCAGTGTAAGATTAAGTAGTGTAATTGTACGCAAATTTACTGATTAAAGTCACAAAGTGCGAAATCAAAGTTATAGACATTCTTAAACTTGAACGAAGCTTCTTTTGTTGATGTAATTATTTCAACAAGTTTCTTGTTGAATCGAAGGAGATCTTTCCATAGGCCTAGTGCTATAGTCTTTCCAGCAAATAGACCTTTTCCACCGTTTCAGCCCTTGTTTCCTTATATAAAAATGGGATTTTTAACTGTGTCACTGGAAAATCATCAAACTCTTTGACGAACTTACAAGGAAGACCATCTTTAACGATTTCATGATACCTTGCTTCGCTTGTGTAGATCCAAACCCCTGACTTTAATCCTTCAATATCCCAAATATTAATGCCTTCAATGATTCCTTCACGGTAGAAATCCATGCTGTGGTCATGAAGATCGAGGTAAACGAATTCATCCAATTCCTTGCCTTCTTTGAGTACCATTCGCCCTACCCTTCCACCAGCTTGATAATCACCAACCAATTGAGGATAAAAATGTGATGCGAGCAGCAAATTAAATGCAATTATCGTCGCAATTGTGCTTAAAAACAACCGATTGGATAGCGCTCGCTGTTTCAAAAAGAAATACCACGATAATGCAAACAGTCCTATTAATGCAATCGGCAGGAAAATATTAGTTGCTGGAAATAAAGCTGTCAATCCTATCACGATGATAATCCAAAATAGGACATTAAAAAATACTTGAATATATAGTATCCAACGTTGTTTCTCAGTAATCTTGACAAAGTAGTTGGCAGCAATAATAGCAGCAAATGGGAATGTCACAAAGATATAATGGGGAAGTTTAAATTGCGAAAGTGATAAGGCAAAAAAGATAACAACAAATCCACCGAGTGTGATATATTCAGGACCGTTAAATTTCATCTTCTTGAAAAATGCTCTGATTCCAGCTGCTAACCCAAGGACTAAATACAGAATCCATGGTTGAAAATCCCATAAAATCGAATGGAAAAAGAAGAAGAAGCCCGAATCATCTTGCCATGCGCTGTCACCAGTAATTCTACCGAAACTTTGCGTCCAATAGAAGAACTCAACGCCTGATGGACCTTGCAAATCGTAGACAATTTTTTCAGGGTGGAGATCAAATTGTGTGTACAATCCATAAGTCATAGGCGCAAGCAATAACACCACAATGACTAATCCTACAATCCATTGCCACTTAAATATGTGCTTCCATTCACGTTTAATAATGAAGTGCGTTCCAAGTGCTGCTGCAACAACAACAATTCCGATTGGACCTTTTGCGAGCATCGCTAATCCTACGCCAATAAACCCAAGGATGAGGTTTTTCCATGTATTTCGCCTCACGAAAAGCATCAGTTGCCAAATCGAGAAGATCACGAAAGCGAGTAAACTTGTATCCGTTCTAACATCGTTCGTCATCAAAAACATTCCTTCAGTAGATGCTAATATCAGAATTGCAAAAACGGCTGTCTTCTTGCTGTAAAAAAGTTGCGTAAACCTAAATGTGCTGTACAATCCAAGCAGAGTAAGTAAAAGTGCAGGAAGTTTATAGGCAAAATTGCTCAATCCAAAAAGGCTGAAACTTGCCGAGGACATCCAAAAAGAAAGTGGAGGTTTATCGAGATAGTCCATATTTCGATGATAAACCTCTAAATAGTTTCCATTTTGTGACATTTCCATTGAAATCGACGCGTATTGAGCTGCATCAACATCCATAACATCGATAAATAAATTGAAGCCGTAAATGACAAGAATACCAGAAAACACAAGCAAGTACTTGTTCGTGTTGATAAACTGTGAAAATCGACTTTGTTGCATAAAACTCAAGAGGATTGAACCTCGAAAATAAGAGTAAATGTTAGTTCACACGATTGAATCAACGGATAATATCGTATTTGCATACAAACTATCTAATATTCGGGCATCAACCATCTAAGAAATCCCTATTTTTGCAGCATTAATTGAGACACATGTATAGATCACATACTTGCGGCGAATTGCGCCCATCACATATTGGAGAAACGGTTAAACTCGCTGGTTGGGTGCAACGTTCAAAAGATTTAGGAGGATTGACATTTGTTAACCTTCGTGATCGCTACGGCATTACACAATTGAATTTTAATTCAGAGGATAACGCTAAGTTAACAGCTGAGGCAAATAAATTAGGACGTGAATATGTTATCCAAGTGGAGGGGGAAGTGATCGAACGCTCTAGCAAAAACATGAAAATTCCAACGGGAGAAATTGAGATCAGAGTTTCAAAATTAACGGTGCTAAATGCATCCAAAACGCCACCGTTTACAATAGAAGATGATACGGATGGTGGAGAAGAGTTACGCGCTCAATACCGTTACTTGGATCTTCGTAGAAACCCAGTTCAAGAGAAGTTGCGCCTAAGAAATAAGGTTGCTTTAGAAACAAGAAAGTACCTAGACTCTATAGATTTTGTTGATGTGGAAACTCCAATGTTGATTAAGTCAACTCCTGAAGGAGCACGTGATTTTGTGGTTCCTAGTAGAATGAACGCAGGTCAATTTTATGCCCTTCCACAATCTCCACAAACATTCAAGCAGTTACTCATGGTTTCTGGATTTGATCGCTATTATCAGATAGTAAAATGCTTCCGTGACGAAGATTTGAGAGCAGATCGTCAACCTGAATTTACGCAAATTGATTGTGAAATGACATTCGTAGAACAGGATGATATCTTGAACACGTTTGAAGGCATGATTAAACATCTCTTTACTGAAGTGAAAGGTGTTGATTTGGGAGATAAATTTCCACGAATGACCTACGCTGAAGCAATGACGCGCTACGGGTCTGACAAACCTGATATTCGATTCGGAATGGAATTCGTTGATTTCAATGAGGTGACAAAAGGTCGAGGATTTGGAATCTTTGACGATGCTGAAGCTGTAATTGCAATAAATGCAGAACAATGTGCAGTTTATACGCGTAAACAACTCGATAAATTAACAGATTGGGTTCGACGTCCACAAATTGGATGCAAAGGACTTATTTACATGCGTTGCAATGAGGATGGAACATTTAAATCTTCCGTAGATAAATTTTATTCACAAGAAGATCTTGCTAAATGGGCAGAAGCTGCAAAGGCGAAACCGGGAGATCTAATTTTAGTGTTAAGCGGTGGTCTTGCAAGAGTTCAAAAACAAATGAATGAACTTCGATTGCACATGGGTGATGAACTAGGGTTGAGAAATCCGAAAGTATTCAAACCTTTGTGGGTGGTTGACTTCCCTCTTTTAGAATGGGACGAAGAATCTCAACGCTACCATGCAATGCATCATCCGTTTACTTCTCCAAAACCAGAAGATATGCACTTGATTGATACTGATCCAGGAAAAGTTCGTGCAAATGCGTACGATCTTGCTATGAATGGTGTTGAATTAGGTGGGGGATCAATTAGAATTCACGATCGTGCAATTCAATCAAGAATGTTCGATTTACTCGGATTCACAAAAGAAGAAGCAGAGGCTCAATTTGGTTTCTTGATGTCAGCATTTGAATATGGAGCACCTCCACATGGCGGGTTAGCGTTTGGATTAGATCGTTTAGTGGCAACAATGGGCGGGTCAGAATCGATTCGTGATTACATCGCCTTTCCGAAAAATAACAGTGGTCGTGATGTTATGATTGATGCACCATCACCATTGAATGAAGAACAATTTAAGGAATTGAATATTAAGCTGACATTATAGTTGGTTTTGATTTTCCAAGACACATAAAGGTTTCCTAATCCAGGGATTGATTTATCCAGATAATTCTGCCTTAAAACCGCCTAGATTAAAATGCTAATGCAAGTTTTTAGTTTAAAAAAATCCCTTGGTTGCAAAACCAAGGGAAAAGCTAAATATTTGTATTTATGACAAAAAAACATTTATCTTTTACCCAAAGATATAGTATTGAAGTAATGCTTCGGGCTAAAGTCAAGAAAAAAGACATTTGGTCTTCCTTAAATATTCCAGGGTCTACTTTTTATCGCGAACTGAAGCGTAATACTAAAAAGAATAAGTACAATGCTGAGTATGCTCAAATGCTAGCAACCGAACGTAAACGAGATCAGCATATGAAAACTCGATTAACTGACTCAATGGTTAGAATAATTAACTCTAGATTGCATTTATTCTGGTCTCCTGAACAAATAAGTGGGCTGGTGTAAAGTCAATTCAATACGGATGGTTTCTCATACCAAAATCTACCAATATATAAACACTGACAAAGGCACTGGCGGAAAACTTTACACGTATTTGCGCCATCAAAAACGATATAAAAAGAAGTGTGGAAATTCTGATTCAAGAGAAAAATTCCTGATAAAATTCCAATAGAACTACGTCCTGATATTGTTGAACAGAAGTCAAGAATCGGGGACTTTGAAATTGATTTGATTATTGGTAAAGGACACAAAGGAGCTCAATTAACAATGGTAGACAGAATGACCAGTTATACAGACTTTAACATCCAAAAGGGCACAAGAAGTTCAAAAAGCTATTGTTTCAGCTAACGCCCTGCAAATCAACCATAAAAACCATAACCAACGACAATGGAAGAGAGTTTTCGTTGCACAAGCTTACTGCTAAACAACTCAATACAGAAGTGTTTTTTTGTAATCCGTATGCTTCATATGAAAGGGACTTAAATGAATATATCAACAAATTAATCAGACAGTTCTACCCTAAACAAATGGAATTGAACAATAATAAAACAAAGTCAAAACCTTGTAGTTATGGACCTCTTAAATAAAAGACCACGAAAAAAATTGAATTTCCAAACTCCAGAAAAGGTGTTTTTCGCTATGTTTAACCTAGAAAATGAAAAACTTGCATTAGCTAGTTGAATCTACTGATGTAGAGAGTTAGAAATGCAAGAAGCCCTTAACTTAACTAGCTTTGTTTATAGCAGGTTGAATCAATAGTGATTTAGCCTGCTTTTTTGCGTTTAGGAATTTTAGAATCGAACTGCTGTCCTGAAGTCTTCAAATCCACTATATTTGCTCTGAATTATCGAATGAGAAAAATGAAAGTAGAAGCAGCACAATTATCCATTTACAACAGCTTAACTGGATCGAAAGAAATTTTCATTCCACTAAATGAAGGCTTCATTGGTTTCTATGTATGCGGACCAACTGTCTATAGCAATGTGCACCTTGGAAATTGTCGAACGTTCATTTCATTTGACCTTGTTTATCGCTACTTGATTCATCTAGGATATAAAGTTCGTTATGTGCGAAACATCACAGATGTGGGACATCTTGTTGATGATGCCGATCAAGGTGAAGATAAAATTGCGAAGAAAGCAAGACTGGAGCAGTTGGAACCAATGGAAATTGTACAGCAATATACTGTCGATTTTCATCACGTGATGAAACAGTTTAATGCAATCGCGCCAGATATCGAACCAACAGCAACTGGACATATCATTGAACAAATTGAATTAATTAAATCGATTTTTGATAATGGATTTGCCTACGCATCAAACGGATCTGTTTATTTCGATGTCGAGAAATACAACGAGTCTCATCCATACGGTGAACTTTCTGGAAGAAAAATTGAAGATCTAATCGCAAACACACGCGAACTCGATGGACAAAATGAAAAACGTGCTCCACTAGATTTTGCACTTTGGAAAAATGCTTCGGATGAACATTTAATGAAATGGCCTTCTCCATGGGGAATTGGTTTTCCAGGCTGGCACCTCGAATGTTCAGCAATGAGTACTAAATACCTTGGGAAACAATTTGATATTCACGGTGGAGGAATGGATTTGAAATTCCCGCATCACGAATGTGAAATCGCACAAGGAACTGCAGGAACTGGTGTTTCACCGGTTCGACATTGGATGCACACAAACATGCTTACACTCAATGGGAAAAAAATGAGCAAGTCTACTGGAAATAGTTTGCTGCCAGAAGAACTGTTTTCGGGGGACAATGATTTACTTGAAAAAGCGTATAACCCAATGGTTGTTCGTTTCTTTATGATGCAAGCGCATTACCGAAGCACGCTTGACTTCACTTCTGAAGCATTATCAGCATCTGAAAAAGGATATGCAAAATTGACAGAAGCAATGACTTCTCTTCAATCGCTTGAAACATCAGATTCATCTTCAATCAATGTCCCTGAATTAATTGCGAAATTCTACATAGCAATGAATGATGATTTCAATGCCCCAATTCTTGTTTCCCATCTTTTCGAGGCAGTAAAGTTTATCAATTCAACAAAAGACGGAAAAGCGACAATTTCTGCCAATGATATCGCTCTTCTGCAAACAGAAATGAACGCCTTTGTTATTGATATTTTAGGACTTGCACAAGGAGCAAAATCTGGAGAATCACGCCTTGACCCTGTTATGGACTTAATCCTGGACTTACGACAAGAAGCTAGAGTTAATAAGGATTGGTCAACTTCTGATAAAATCAGAGATGGCTTGGCTGGAGCTGGAATTGTTGTCAAGGATTCTAAGGAAGGCACTAGCTGGAATTAAATCATAAGGCTATTAGTAAAATAGTCAAACCACAAATACGCAAACCTTTTTGTGCCTTTGTGGTTTATACATCTTCCCCATAAATATCCTCCTCAATTACCACATCATCCGATTTATTCCTAATTTTAGAATCCTTGTCGAATTTGACAAATAGATTCATTAACTGTTGACTATGATTACTCCGGAACTAGATAAAAAACTTTTTCTAATTGATGCTTACGCGCTAATATTTCGTGCTTATTTCGCATTTGCTAAGAATCCTAGAATCAACTCAAAAGGTCAAAATACATCAGCAGCTTTTGGTTTCACAAATTCGTTAATTGATATCATCAAAAACGAAAACCCTACACATTTAGCTGTTGTCTTTGATCCTCCAGGTGGTTCAGTCTCTCGAAAAGAAGAGTTTCCAGAGTATAAAGCACATCGTGATGAAACACCAGAAGGAATTATCTCGATGATTCAACCGATCAAGGACATCATTGCCGCATTCAATATTCCAATCATTCAGGTTGCGGGATATGAGGCGGATGATGTCATTGGAACACTCGCTGGAATGGCGGAAAAAGAAGGTTTCACAACTTTTATGATGACTCCAGATAAAGATTTTGGTCAATTAGTGACAGATAAGTCGTTCATGTTCAAACCTGGAAGAGGTGGAAATCCTCCTGAAATATGGGGAGTAAAAGAAATATGTGAACGATTTGACGTCGCCCGTGTTGAACAAGTGATCGATGTTCTCGGTTTACAAGGAGATGCAGCCGATAATATTCCTGGAATCCCTGGAATTGGAGCAAAAACAGCTTCGAAGCTATTAAAGCTGTATGATTCAGTTGAAGGAATTATTGAAAACAGCAGCGAACTCAAAGGCAAGCAGAGAGAAAACATCGAGAATTTCGCAGCGCAAGGAATGATGTCAAAATCATTGGCAACAATTATTCTTGATGTAGATGTTGAGTTGAACGAAAAAGACTTAGTTGTTTCTCCAATAAATGCAGATAAGATCAAGGAAGTATTCACAGAACTTGAATTTAGAAATTTAGCAAGAAGGATTTTAGGAGAGGATATTGTTGTTAAATCAACAACCCCTGTTTCCAAAGGGACTAGTTCTCCACAACTGGATCTTTTTGGAACTCAAAGTTTGGTAGAAGAGCAAGCACCCAAAGAAACTACAGAATTCAAAACGCTTGCAACTGAAAACGCAAGTTACCATCTAATTACCAAACCTGAGGAAAGAAAAGAGTTATTAGACTTACTGTTGCAGCAAAAATCAGTGTGTTTTGATACAGAAACAGACAATATAGTCGCTCGTCATGCAAACGTGATTGGAATTTCTTTTTCATTCAAGGAACGAGAAGCATATTATGTTGCAATTCCTCACAATTTTGAAGATGCAAAGTCAATTGTTGAAGAATTTCGATCATTTTTTGAATCTCCAAGCATCGAAAAGGTTGCACATAACTTGAAGTACGATTTGCAGGTAATAAATAGATATAATGTTGATGTAATCGCTCCATTATTTGATACCATGATCGCACATTATTTGATCAATCCAGAGTCGAAGCAAAGTATGGATTTCCTTTCGGAATTATACTTGAACTATAAGCCAGTTTCTATCGAGGAATTGATCGGAAAGAAAGGGAAGAATCAGGGAAATATGGCGGATTTAAAGCCAGAAGAAGTGAGTGATTACGCGTGTGAAGATGCTGACATCACTTGGCAATTAAGAGAATTATTTAAACCTCAAATCGAAAAAGAACACCTCAAAGAATTGTTTTACAATATGGAAATGCCGCTACTTTCTGTTCTTTCAGCGATGGAACAAGAAGGAATTGCGATTGATTCTGAGGGTTTGATCAAGTATTCGGAAGAACTTGGCAAGACCTTAGTGGAACTTGAAGCGAACATCAAAAAAGAAGCGGGAATGGACTTCAATGTTGATTCACCGCGGCAATTGGGTCAAGTATTGTTTGATCACATGCAAATTTCATCCAAAGCAAAGAAGACAAAAACGGGGCAATACGCAACTTCAGAAGATGTACTCCAAAAGCACAAGAACGATCACGCGATTATTCCAATGATTTTGGATTATCGTCAGCTTCGAAAATTGAAAAGCACTTATGTCGACCCACTTCCAACAATGGTGGATGGGAATGACCAACGAATTCATACAACCTACATGCAAACAGTTGCAGCAACAGGACGATTGAGCTCGCACAACCCAAACTTGCAGAATATTCCAATTCGAACGGACAAAGGAAAAGAGATTCGTCGAGCGTTTATTCCCCGTGGAGAAAGATTCCAATTAATGGCAGCAGATTATTCGCAAATTGAACTTCGGATTATTGCCGCATTAAGCGAAGATGAGGCTATGATTCATGCATTTCAAAACGGACAGGATATTCATGCATCAACCGCAGCAAAAGTATATGGAATTGAGATTGACGACGTAACACGCGAACAGCGAAGTGCAGCAAAAGCGGTAAACTTTGGTATTATTTATGGACAATCTGCATTTGGGTTAGCACAGAATCTTGGAATTTCTCGAAAGGAAGCAAAACAGATTATTGATAGCTATTTTGAGCAATACAATACGATCAAATCATACATGGATAATGCCGTTTCGGAAGCACGGGAAAAAGGATATGTTGAAACGATTATGAAACGCCGCCGCTACTTGAAAGACATCAATTCTGCAAATGCTGTCGTGAGGGGGTTTGCTGAACGAAATGCTGTAAATGCACCAATTCAAGGTTCCGCAGCGGATATCATCAAACTTGCAATGATTGGCGTTCATGGAGCAATGCAAGAGAAAAAAATGAAATCCAAAATGCTCCTTCAGGTTCATGATGAATTAGTGTTCGATGTTCACAAAAATGAAATTGAGACCTTACAAAAACTCGTGAGGAAGGAAATGGAATCTGCAGTCGAACTTGTTGTGCCAATGGAAGTTGAGATTGAGGTTGCTGACAATTGGTTAGACGCTCACTAAGTCGGTTTTAATGAGGCGATTGAGATGGCTAATTGTTTTGTGCTCCTTTCTTCTGATTGGGTTGGGTTTTTTCCTTGGGTCACAACTAACTGTTGATTTAAGTCTAACAACTCTTAGTTCTTCGAATAGTGAGGAATACAAAAATTACCGAGCATATTCGAAGAGGTTTCCTATAAACGATGGCGGAATAGTTATTTCCCTTAAATCTGAAAATGGATTTACTTCTCGATCCGAGTTTAAAAAAATTGATCAATTATGTGAACTATTAACTGTTGAAGAGGGGTGTCAGTCTGTCTCTTCTTTGACGAATATTAAACTCCCAGAAAAAACGGGGTTTGGTGTCCGGAAAAGGAGTTTACTAAAGCTGAAGTCAACCTCCTTATTTGAGAAATATTATTCTCGATTATCTGATTATCCAGACATAACACCTAAGTTTCTATCACAAGATCGTAAAGCAACTCGGATTTTCATTGAAGTTAACGACGCAAGCATCTCTAAAGCTAGATTAGAAAGTCTCATCACTCAATTCGATTTTCAAGAAGTACATCTTTCCGGAACTAAAATTTATTCTGATGATTTGCAAAAAAGGATTTCATTCGATGCCTTTTGGTTACCAATAATCTCAAGTATAATTTTACTCTTACTTTTCATGGTTTGGTTTCAAGACCTTCGCAGTCTTTTAGTTATTATATCAATCCTTGGGTTGAATAGCGCATTGGTAAGCACTGTTTTTTGGTTATTGAATATTAATATTGGGGTATTAACCGCAGCTGTTCCTTTGTTAATCATTGTTCTTTCATTTTGTGATATTGTTCACGTTATCCACCGCTTTAAAAAGCAAAATCCGCAAGTTCCTATTGAAAAACGAATAAAGGCAACCACATCACCCCTTCGATTGTCGCTTTGGCTTACTTCATTAACCACATTTACTGCTTTTGCTCTCTTTTTTCTGAGTGGTATAGATGAAATCATTGATTTTGCTAGTGTAACATGTAGCGGAATTGTTATTGCTTACCTCACCGCTCGATTTATGCTTCCAACATTCTTAGTCTTTTTCGGTGTGACAAATTTCAAGCGAAGAGATGCTTTTGAGTCGTTGAGTAAACGATTAGTTGGGTTCCAAAAACATTACAAGCAAATTACACTAATTATAAGTGTCATTATAATCCTTCTTGGAGCAACTGCATGGAATTATTCTAAAATCAACAGTTCATTTCAGCAACAAACTGACATAAATTCATCTTTAGGGAAGTCCATTCAATTTACCGATGATTATTTTGACGGAATTCGCTCAATCGAGGTGGTTATTTCCACTGATAATGTACTAAGTTCAACTGTAATTTCAACTGTTCAAAAAATTGAGCAGTACTTGCTGGAAAAATATGAATGTCGCTCTGTTTTTAGTGTTAATAGTGTTATCAAACGACTGAATCGATACAATTCGCACGGCGCACGATCTGAGTATAAGTTACCTGAGGCATTAAATAGCAGTTTTTTTTCAAACTTATTGAAATATAAGAATGACCTAGGATTGGGAAATACGATGACAGATGATCAAAAAACACTGAGAGTTATTGGAAGGTTACCAGATATTGGCAGCGCAGAAGCTTCAAGACGAAATAAAGAGCTAAAGCAATTTCTGAATGAGATGAAATCCAGCAACCTCGATATCTTTATGAGTGGATTCTCCTATGTCAAGGATCAATCAACGAATCGCGTTACTAGACTGATATTATTAGGAATTGCATTGAGTCTACTGATTGCTGGAATTATCTCCGGAATTGTCTTTAAATCATGGAAAATCTCCATCATATCGATAATTCCCAATCTGTTGCCATTGCTTGGAGCAATAGTCTTGATTGAAATTCTTGGAATCGGATTGAACGCATCAAGCGTGATGGCTTTATCAATTTTACTCGGTCTTTCACTTGATGATACAATTTATTTTTTGGGAAGTAACTATGTGAAAGAATCACAGAAGGTTGATGTCTCAAATATTGAACGAAGTATAAATGAAAACACTTTTCCTGTGATGGTAACATCGCTAATTTTAGCTACAGGATTCTTTATTTTAGGGTTCTCGGAGTTCCAGTCCAACAGAAATATTGGAATTTTGGTTGGCGGGATGTTATTAATTGCAGTAATTTCGGACTTGTTAATACTACCTGCGCTACTTCGATTAGTGGCGACAAATAAAGAAAAATAGAATTGGAACAAACAACTCTGATCATTTATACCATTGTTAGCTCGATACTTGTCGTCTACAGTCTGGTTGAATTTTTACTCCTGCTCAATTTTATTTTCCGCAAAAACAAGCATAACAAGCGATCTTGGGATGAACTTCCAGTAGTGACAATTCAACTCCCGATGTACAATGAGACTTTTGTTGTGGAACGATTAATTGATTGTGTGGTTCAAATTAACTATCCAAAGGACAAGCTCGAAATTCAAATTTTGGATGATTCTACTGATCACACCATTGATAAAGCAAAACGAAAAGTGGAGCAATATCAGGCACTTGGATTTGATATTCAGTACATAAGAAGGGATGACCGACAAGGGTTTAAAGCCGGTGCGCTAGATTACGGTCTGAAAACGGCTAAAGGTGAGTTTGTAGCAATCTTTGATGCTGATTTCCTTCCGCCCAAAGGTTTTTTAACTGAGGCGATGCCTTATTTCGTGCATGATAAAGTCGGTGTGGTGCAGTCTCGCTGGACATACATAAACGAAGATTATTCTTTCTTAACGCGACTGCAAACGGTTGTATTAAACACACACTTTTCTGTGGAGCAACAAGGAAGAAACCGAAGCGGCGCATATATTAACTTTAATGGAACGGCAGGGATTTGGAGAAAATCATGCATTTCAGATGCTGGAGGCTGGCATGCAGATACATTAACGGAAGACCTCGATTTGAGTTTTCGGGCGCAAATTAAAGGCTGGAAATTTGTCTATGCACGCGAGATCGAATCACCATCGGAATTACCAGTAACACTGCCTGGATACAAAGTGCAACAGTTCAGATGGTCGAAAGGTGCAGCAGAATGTGCCCGGAAAAATATCCCAGGATTACTAAAGGCAAAAGGTCCTAGCTTTTGGGCGAAAATGATTGGTTGTTTTCATTTATTGAATAGCTCGATGTACTTGATTATACTGTTGTTTATTCTTCTAGCTGTGCCAATGACCTTTGTGATTCAAGGCCTCCCAAGAAGCTCGTGGATTTATAACCTGTTCCCAATTTTCCTTTCAACAAACTTGATATTGTTTGCCGTTTTTGTAGGTGGAAGTATTGCAAATGCTAAGAATAAAGGAATGGCAATCTTGCAATTTCCACTTGTTTTTGTCGGGTTTATTACACTCAACATGGGGATTTCCCTTTATATGTCACTCGGAATTATCGAAGGCTATATTGGAAAAAAGAGTGACTTCATTCGTACTCCAAAGTTCAATATTGTTGCTAAAAAAAGAGTAGAAAAGACTGAAAAATACAACAAAATCAAGATCAAGCCGCTCCTCATTTTTGAATTTCTATTTATGGGGTATGGAATCTTTCAAATTATCTATGCTCTAGGAGTAAATAATATCCCAATGGCACTTTTTGGGTTAATGTTTACGCTGGGATTTGGGATCAATGCTGGGTATACAGTTTATCATTCTGTAAAAAGTAAGCGGTAAAATCACCCCGACGAGAAGCTTAGTAAATTTGTTCGACTTCTAATAACTTTGGTCCATTCATCCCCTCCAATGGATACCCCTCAACTTTATGTCCAATGATGGTCACATTTTGCCCCTCATAATTTTCGAGTTGAATTGTATCGCTTGATAGTGCATAACCGCCAAGAGCATGTGATCCATACTGATAGGTGGTGAGTTCTTGTTTTTGAATAACTCCCGAAACTTCAACCGTTTTCGATTTCTCTTTTGAGCAGGAGATAAGAGCAAGGCAAATAATAATGCTGAGTGAGATTGTTTTAATTGATTTCATAGTGTATCAGTTTTTAATAAATGATGTTGTTTTATAACTCGATTTATTTGAAAGTTGAATGATGTAAAGACCATCTGCTAAACTTGAAACATCAACAGTGTTCTTCCCTAGAGAAAGATCAAATGATTGGATTTCCTGACCTAAATTTGAGTAAATACTTATCTCTGTAAAAATCTCACTTTCAATATTTAGCACAGATGTTGCAGGGTTTGGATAAATAAATAGCTTGGAGTTGGAGTTTTCATCAATTCCAACATTCGAAACATTAAACTCTGTCGATAAAGCACTACAAATCAATCCATTTGAAACTTCAACAGTATAATTACCATTCCCAGATGGTGTTATTGTCTGAGAAGTGGCTCCTGCGATTATGTTTCCATCCAAATACCATTGATAGGTTGTGTAGATTCCTGTTGTTAAGTCCGATCCTGATTGTGAAACAATAGGAATGATTGGTACTGTGAGGTCAGTTTGCGCTTCGTACGACCCAATATCGATGGTCCCGTCAAATATTCGTCCTTGATCTGCTTGGTCTGTTGTAGAAGCATTTGTGTTGTTGCCAGTATTGAATGCAGGACTTCCACATAGTAAGGCGTGCGTTTTAGTGAAAGCAGTGTTGTTGTAGAATAGAGTATCCAATTGTGGGTCGCCTGTGATATCACTCGAGACAAGGAAAAAGTAGAAAAAACTCGTGTCCATTATTAAATTGTTGCCCAAGCTAGTCATTGGACTAATACTGCTCTGATAAAGGTCGGGAAGAAGCTCCGCGATTCCATTTGCAACAATTGAATTTCTTATCTCCAAGACTCCATTGCTAAAGATGTTGCCACCCCAACCATTCCATCCAGTTGACCCGCCACTGGCTTCTCCTCCAGTAAAAGTCGATGATGTTATTATTAGAGAGTCTAAAGTGAATATTGACCCTCCTGAACCTCCATTTGTGGAAGTAGTATCTGCTATTGATTTATTTCCAGATATGGTCGAAGTGCTTATATACAAAGGAGTGGCAGAATAAATAGCTCCTCCTCTCGAATTCCCATTAGAGAAGACTGAATTGTCATAAAAGCTGCAATTGTCAATGACAACCCTAATTCCTTGACTTAAAATTGCACCACCATATGCACTAAGGCTAATAAGAGGACCGGTAGTGATTACTTTATTGTCATAAAATTCGCAATAATTGGCATTCACAATACCACCAGAATTATTGAAAATTGCTCCACCACCATCATTAGTACTGTTGCTAACTGCGGTGTTACTAAATAATCTGCAATGATCAAAATGTAATGTCCCAATATTGTATGCAACGCCACCTCTATTTGCAATTCCAAATTTTAGCTTCAACCATTCTACAGAAATAACAGCATTTGAATTCGTAACATTGAAAATCCGGGTAACACCACCACCACTTATCGTTACCATGTCGGCTATCGCTGGCCCTTGAATTACGATACTAGTAAAAAGATTTAGTTCAGTTGTCAAAACAATTGTTGAACCATATATATTGATGTCAAAAAAAACAGTGTCCCCATTTCCCGCTAATGTGATTGCTTCTCTTAACGACCCCGTTCCTGAGTCATTTGTGTTCATTACCGTTTGATTTGCTCCGAACGATGTTGTAGTTGATAAAAGTGTAAGTGCGATAATTAAGATTGATTTCATATTGTTGTTTTTTTAAGTTATTTCTTGATGAATGTTGTTGTCTCAGCCTTTGAATCATTTGATAGTCGGAGGATATAATGTCCGTTTGCTAAACTTGAAACGTCAATAGAAGTTTTGCCAATAGAAAGTTCGAATGACTGAATTTCTTGACCTAAATTCGAGTAAATTGTAGCATTATGATAGAATTCTGATTCAATAGTCAAGTTGGATGTTGTAGGATTCGGGTAGATCTGAAATTCATTATTGGATAGCGTATTAAGCCCCACGTTTGTTAAATTGAAGTCTGCCGATAATGTACTGCACGATGTTCCATTAGTTACTTCGACGGTGTAATTTCCATTTGCACTTGGAGTAATCGTTTGTGATGTTGCGCCTGAAATTATATTCCCGTCCAAATACCATTGGTAGGTTGAGTAAGTTCCTGTCGTAAGATCATTGCCAGACATGGAAATAACAGGAGTGGTTGGGAGCAAGTTTACCGTTATGATTACTGACGCTGTGTTTGTGCATCCTGTGCTTGTCTCAGTTCCCGTTACAATGTATGTTGTTGTAGCGGCAGGACTAATACTGTGTGTTTGTCCTGCACCAAGTCCATTATCCCATGAATAGGTTCCTGAAGGAGTCATCGTAGCATTAAGAATAGTGGTATCTCCTTCACAGATTACGGTGTTTTGAGCAGATGCTGTAATTATTGGTGCAGGATTAACCGTTATAGTTATAGAGGCACTTCCTTGACAACCAGCAGCGCTTGTTCCGATCACATTGTATATTTGAGTTGATGAAGGGCTAAATGACACTCCATCTATAACTCCATTGTCCCATGAGTAAGTGCTTGCTCCTGATCCATTTAAACTTATTGCATCACCTTGACAGATGATTGTGTTAGTAGCACTTGCGGTTACTGTTGGAATTGCGTTTACAGTAATAGTAACGGATGTATTGTTTTGACAGCCATTCACATCTGTTCCAGTTACATTGTAGGTTGTAGTTGAACCAGGAATAAAAGAACTGCCATCTATGATACTATTATCCCAAGCGTAAATTGATGCCCCACCCCCAGTTAAAGTCACTGTATCGCCTTGGCAAATACTTGTGTTGGTTGCATTTGCAGTTACTGTTGGAATTGCATTTACAGTAATTATGATTGAGGCATTATTTGAACAACCGTTCATATCAGTACCGGTTACTGTGAAATTTGTTGTGGTTGATGGGCTGAATGAATTGCCATTAATAGCTCCGTTGTCCCATGAATATGTTGTCGCGCCATTGCCGGATAATGTAATCGCGTCTCCTTGACAAATAGTTGTACTGGTGGCACTAGCAGTTACGGTTGGAATTGAATTAACTGTGATTAGTATTGTTGCTGTATTGTTACAACCATTCGATGTTCCGGTTACCATGTAGATCGTTGAAGATCCTGGTACAAATGAAGTACCGTCAATGACACCATTATCCCAAGAGTATGTTGCTGCTCCACTTCCAGTCAATGTAATAGTATCGCCTTGACAGATAGTAGAATTTGTCGTGTTCGCCGTAACGTTGGGAATTGTGTTCACTGTAATAGTTACGGATTCATTATTTTGACATCCATTAGCATTAGTGCCTGTGACCATATATGTTGTGGTTGAAGATGGCGTGAATGAACTTCCGTCAATTACACCATTGTCCCATGAGTATGTTGCTGCTCCACTTCCAGTTAGTGTAACTGCATCTCCTTGGCAGATACTTGTGTTTGTTGCATTAGCAGTAACTGTCGGTAACGCATTCACAGTTATTAGAACGGAAGCCGAATTTGAACATCCTCCAGGCGTCAAGCCAATAACAGTATAAGTAGTCGTCAGAGAAGGAGCAAAGGAATTCCCATCAATTGCACCGTTATCCCACGAGTAAGAATTGGCACCTGCTCCAGTTAGTGTGATCATATCTCCTTGACAAATTGTGCTATTCGTTGAATTTGCTGTAACTGTTGGAGGTGTGTCAACGGTTATTAGGATAGAGGCTGATGCGCTGCATCCATTTGCAGATGTGCCTGTCACAGTATAAGTGTTTGTTGATGATGGAACGAAAGAAACCCCATTGGAAATACTATTATCCCATGAGTAACTTATAGCTCCGCCCCCCGTTAGTGTAATTGCATCTCCCTGACAGATTACATTATTAGTCGTATTTGCAACTACTGGTGGTGCTGGGTCAACGGTCACTAAAATTGTTGCTGTATCTTTACAGCCAATGAAATTTGAACCAATAACAGTATAAGTTGTTGTGGATGATGGGGTAAAAGCAATGCCATTAACGACATTGTTGTCCCACGAATAAGTTAGTGCTCCTATACCTGTAAGAGTAACTTGATCTCCTCCACATATACTTGACGCAGAACTGTTTGCCGTAACGTTTGGATAACTTGGTATGTTTTGTATTTCAAAGGCTCCAATGTCTATGCTAGAACCAAATATTCGTTGTTGATCAGCTTGATCTATGTTTGGAGCATTTAGACTGTTTCCCGCTTCATACGCAGGACTTCCACATAGTATCGCAGCTGTCTTCGTGAAAGAATTGTTTGTGTATTTTAAGGTATCCAATAGTGGGTCGGCAGATAAATCACCAGCCACAAGAGTAACTTGAGATGCTGTCAATAGTCGAATAATGTTGTAGCCAAGGCTTGTTGTAGTTCCTCCACTAAATGTGTAAATATCTTTACCATCAGAAAGGTTTGGAGTCGAACCATAAGCAACAATAGTGTTCTCTAATAGCAGTGTACCACCATTCCAAATGTTACCACCTTGCTCAACGTTTGCAAAAAAGGTAGCTGTAACTTTACCGCTTTTAATGGTTGAATGCTTAATGTCAATCGAGCCAGCATGATTATAAATATTACCACCGTATGTTAAAACCGCAGTCCCATAACAGGTATTTTTAGAAAATGTGGATGAGTTGATTAAAATGTTGGAAGCAAAATTGTAAATCGCTCCACCCCTTGATTCACCAGTGAAAATTAAACTTCCTGCAGAGTTATTGTAGAAACTACAAAAATTGATCTCCAATTGGCTTCCTCGATTGAAAATTGCTCCTCCATATGCGTCATTATTTGTTCCGAAAACAACAGAATTGTCATAGAACTCACAATTATTAAGTGTTGCCGAGCCATTCGTGTTATTGTATAATGCTCCTCCACCTTGTGAATTTGAGTTCGCAGTGCTTTGATTGTTAAATAGTCTACAATTGGAAAGGTCCAAGGTTCCGCTATTTAATATTGCGCCACCACTTGATGTATTACCATTGGTGAAATTTAGCCAACTAACAACAACATTATTACCGCTTGTGATGCTTAATATCCGAGTCGACCCACCACCATCTAATGTTATTAGAGATGCAGAAGGAAAACCCCAAATAGTTAAGTTTTTATTAATAGTAAGTGCCGAACTTAAAAAAATTGTGCTTCCTGCAAGACTTCCATCAAAAACGATATTATCTCCTGCTGTAGCAATTGTAATTGCCTCTCGTAAAGACCCTGCTCCTAAATCATTTGAATTTAGTACGGTAATAGTAGCAGATAATGATGTTAAGCTCATTAGAATTCCTGTTACTAGGCTTATGATTTTTTTCATCTTTTAAATAGGTGTTGATTTTTAATTTGTATTGAACAAACATAAATTGTCTTGACTTGTTATTCCTTACTTATACTATGTTTTGGGACGTACAAGGATGAATTAGTGACGTATTAAACTAAACCAATTGATGATTCCAATGAATGTCGAATCAGATTTTATTAAACTTAATCGATAAAATTATAATGTGTATTGGGGTCTTTTCTAGTAGAACGTAATCAGATTACGTAGTTGAAGTGGCTTGTTGGTATTTTTGTTTCGTCGGAAGAGCTTTTAAAGTTTCGCCTTTCAGAAGCTAGTGATCGCAGCTAATTGATATGGTAGTAACAAAAAAAGGAGCTTCTCTTTCGAAAAGCTCCTTCCAATGATTTGTCATTTACTTATTTCTTTATTACTCTAATTGAATGCACTTCATTCAGATCTGAAACATTTACGATGTAAACACCATTTGCTGCTCCACTCAAATCAAGATCTATGGAAGCATCTGGACCTAAGTTTTCCGTTGATTCAAAAATCAATTTTCCAGTTATATCCAATACTTTTATCATTACTTGTTCTGAATAGCTTTCTGCTGAAATCGAAAATTCTCCACTCGTTGGATTCGGAGATAAGGTAATTACATTTGCTAAACCTACTTCGTCCAATGAAACAGTTGTAATTGCAATACATGCTGATGTATCTAAACAACCACTTGCTCCTGTCACAACTACAGCGTAATTCCCATTCGATGTAGCAGTATATAGTTGATTTGTTGCGCCCGCAATTAAGGCAAAACTGCTGTCACAATCTACCCATTGATATATCGCTCCCATTTCATTTGAAGTTAGGTCTAATCCTGCTGTTGTTACTGTAACATCCACTGTGTTGATTGTCAAATTTAGTGAGACAATACTATCACAACCATTTGCTGCACCAGCTATATACGTGTAAGTAGCAGTATTATTACTCACTGTGTAAACGTTGCTATCGATCCAAGTATATGTATCACACGCTGACTGAACATCTGTTGATTGCTGTGATGTAGTAATTATGAGATCTAAGCTTACTATACTATCACAACCATTTGCTGCACCACCAACATACGTGTAAGTAGCAGTATTATTGCTCGTTGTGTAAACGTTGCTATCAATCCAAGTATATGAATCACATGAAGCTAATACATCTGTTGAGGTTGATGCTGAATTGATGGTTAAGTTCAAGGTTACAGTGCTATCACAACCGCTCGCTGCACCACCAACATACGTATATGTTGCTGTACTGTCGTTTGCAGAATATATATTCCCATCAATCCACGTAATTGGTCCACATGTTGATTGGACATCAATGGTTTGAACTGGACCGCCCACAGGAGAAGTTGAAGAGATCCAATCAGTTGCAGGATCCATATTGTTTAACGTCAACGTATTCCCGTTGCCCGTTAAATCCGTAACAGTTGTACTTCCTAGGCCATCTTCAAATGTATAATATGCTACTAAGCCAGCTTCATTTCCTGCCAAATTAATGTTCATATTATTTGCAAGTTCTGTTGGAGTACGAGCAACGTTCCAGATACGCACATCATCAAATGCAGTATTTGTGTATTGCGTGGTTTGGTTATGTCTAGCGCCGATCACCAAGCCAGAATTATAAGCAACTGCGTTGTTTGTAACAGCCCCTGTCGTTATAGTCGTTACAACTGCAACACCATCGATGTAAAGAATTTGGCTCGTTCCATCAAACACAAATGCAATGTGATGCCAAGTGTTTATAGATGGAGTAGTTCCAGAGTTTATAGCAATTGGGTTTAACCCATTAGCCCAAGTATCAAGAGAACCTGAAGCACTCCATCCGCCTAAAACAATATATGAATTTTGATATAAACTGATATAATGCTCATTAGGGTTGAAATTTGCTGAATTTATCCACATCTCCATTGTGAATGTATTGAACGTGTAATTTGCAAACGGAGTAAACATGTACTCATTTGTGCCGTCCAATTGCACAGCAGAGTAGCACTGTGCTTGCGATTGGTTGCTAGATAGAATTATCGCTCCAGTAACCAATAAGGCTGTAAAAAATCTTTTCATAATAGTTGGTTTTTAAATCTTTCTGCAAAAATAAGGTATTCTGAAATAATAACCCTCTTATATTAACCACAAATTTTATCATTGGTAGATTCAACTAGTTAATACTAATTAACAATTAATGACAATCAGTTTACCAATTGTTTTTACCTTTGTCGGTAAGAATGAGTAAAATTCGCTCCATAGTATCCTTATTAATTATTTTTGCCTTATCAATTTCAGTTGCTGAGGCTGGCGTGGTTTATGCTTCGATGGCTTCTTCTGAACTAGAGGGACAAAACCGCTTTGAAGAAGAAGAAGAAGAGGAGTCAATTCACTCATTAGAGCACAATGATGTGAGCCACTATAGTGTGGATGGAGGAGATCCCAATGCGGATTATATTACACCCTCTGAGGCTGAAATAATCCTCCACAAGACTTTTAATAGCGGTAAAAAGTCTCACAATATCACTGAGAAGCATCTTTTATCAGTCGAGTTATTCCTTCTTTTTTGTTGTCTCAAACTAGACATCTGATACATCCTAATTTACTCGGTTTCTGTTGCACATGAGCGCGAAACAAAATTAGTATTGATCAGATTTTAGTTTAAATGACACATCACTTTAATGAAGAAGATGTTCTTAATCAATTAAAGCATTTTCTTCCTGCACAAGCTCCTTTGAAAGACTTTGTGCATCATAATTCATTACATTCTTTTCAGGATAAAGAGTTTTTTGAGGGTATTTTTAATGCTTCTAAAATTTTTGGATTCCAGGTAGTCTTCAATGTAGAGGAGTACCGAGAACTTCATAAACAAGGGCGAATTCGAGATGAAATTCTTGATAGAGTCATCGTCAAACGACATGGTGAAGCAAGGTTGAAAGCCTACAAAGATAAAATGCTCAATGAAGTGTTTCACTATAAATATAGGCCGCTTGTTGGTCAACTTAGATCGAAATGGAAACAGGTCTATAAAATAGATTTAGATAATTTCGTCCAGCCTCTACTCTTTAGATTGCTGGGTAGTTATTTGGATCAAGGTATTGCTATCTGGAGCTTCCCCTTCGAAGATCAAGGACTCATTCAAGCAGTTCGGATGCTGGAAAAGAATAGTTTTAGTAGTTTTTTCAGATCGAAAGGGGTTATAGAACTTCTTTTTTCAACAGACCTATCTATCACTAAGCTGCTCGAAATTATTGTAGGCGATGAGGTTTATTTTGACAACTACCTGTTCGACCAGCAATTTTCGCATAAAGGTTGGAGCGGTATTGCATCAGCAATAGAATCTAATCCAGATTCGATCTTTTACAAGAAAAACATTCAGCTTAAAGATTTTATCATTCTCGAATTGTTGCTAGAAATTGATGCGCTGGACCGAAACCTAGGTAAGAAGTGGATTCCACTTTCAAATAGTCTTACTGAACCTCCGAAGAACTATTTCGCAGATTACACAAAAAGTGATTTTGATGAAGTACAAGAATTGTGGCAAGAAGCATTCGAATGGGATTATTACGATGAAGTTTTAAGCGCAGTCGGACACCTTTCAAAACTGAATCGAATTCCAAAACGAAAAAACCAAAGCTTTCAAGCGATGTTCTGTATCGATGATCGAGAGTGTTCGCTAAGAAGATACTTAGAATCAGTCGATCCGAATTGTGAGACGCTAGGTGCCCCTGGTTTTTATGGTGCTGCAATCTACTTTCAGCCTTACGGAGGAAAATTTTACGATAAGAACTGTCCCGTTGCACTCACTCCGAAACATCTAATCAAAGAAGTTGATGTCAAGCAAAATCGAAAACATGAAGTCTTTCATTCCAAGCAGACTCATAAGTTCTTAAGAGGGTTTCTCTCGGTTTTCACAATTGGATTACTCGCAGGACTTAAAATGACCATCGACCTTATTCGTCCAAAGATGCAAGCAGATATTTCGAATGCGTTTGCTCACATGGACGTTGATGGAAAGTTACTGATCGAAAATACTGGCTCTGATCAAGTCGAAAACGGATTGCAAATCGGTTATCGCGTCGATGAAATGGTCGATATCGTTGAAAATCTACTAAGAGGGATTGGTCTAACAGACAATTTCACGGACGTTGTTTATGTAGTAGCACACGGAAGTAGTAGCGCAAACAACCCGCATCATGGAGCACATGATTGTGGAGCGTGCAGCGGGCGCCCTGGAGCGGTAAATGCGCGCGTATTTTCATACATGGTCAATCATATTGATGTTAGAACCTTACTGATCGGTCGAGGAATAGTAATCCCTGATACGACTCAATTCTTAGGTGCAATGCACGATACTGCCAGTGATGAGGTTGCTTTCTATGATGAAGAAATTCTCACAGAGATCAATCAGGTATCTCATCAACTGCATAAGAACACATTTGAGGAAGCACTTGACTTAAATGCAAAAGAAAGAGCAAGAAGATTTGCTTCAATCAATATCCATAAAGACATTAAACATATTCGAGATGAAATCAAGAAGCGTTCTGTTTCTTATTTCGAGCCACGTCCAGAATTGGGGCATGGAACGAATGCACTTTGTCATGTTGGAAGTCGTGAAAGAATTAAAGGTTTATTTTTTGACCGACGTGCGTTTCTTCAATCGTATGATTATCGCACTGACCCTGATGGAGTGATTCTTCAACAAGTTCTTGGGCCGTTACCTGGAGTTTGTGGAGGAATCAATCTCGAATATTACTTCTCACGAATGGATATTGAGAAAATGGGAGCAGGAACGAAATTACCTCACAATGTGACGGGGTTGATAGGTGTGACGAACAGTAGTGACGGAGATCTTCGAACTGGACTTCCTCTCCAAATGATCGAAAACCATGACCCTGTGCGACTATTGATGATGATAGAGCATAGACCTGATGTGATTTTAAAGGTGATTAAGTCAACTCAAGAGAACTACGAGTGGTTCGAAAAAGGTTGGATTCACCTTGTTGCTATTAATCCTGAAAATGATAAGCTCTACTACTTCCGAAATGGAGATTTTGAAGAATATAACCCCTTGGCTAAAATTAATCAGGCAGAAGATATTCTTAGAACGATAGAAGTCGCGAAAAAGATGGAGACAAATCACATCCTAGACGCGACCAAGGAAAACATTCAGACTCAAGTGTACTCTAAATAACAGATGAAATGACATTATTACTCTCTATATTATTATTGTCACCACTTGTATCTTTAGTGGTTAGTTTTCTGTATTCCAACAAAAGAGAAAAAGCAATTTTTCGTATCTCATTGGTTGGAATAATAATCAACTACGTCTCCATTATCATCTTAGGCATTCTCTGGATGGTTGGTGGATTCGAAAACATATATTTCGAAGGTCCAGTGCTCTTTAAAGGCAGCGATGTTGATTTCACTATAAGTCTTTTTGTTGACGGATTTGGTTTGGTTTACTTGTTCACAGCAACTTTTTTGACTGGCATCATCATTATTTTCAGCAAAAATTATATTCACCGAGAAAGTGGTTATAAGCGATTCTTCAATAACATTAAATTCTTCTACTTAGGCCTATTGGTGGTTTTACTATCAGGAAACCTCGAAACTCTTTTCTTGGGGTGGGAAATTCTTGGAGTGACATCATTTTTCCTTATCGGATTTTATAGGGATCGCTATCTTCCTGTTAAAAATGCACTCAAAGTTATTTCGCTTTACCGAGTTGCGGATATTGCGATGATTCTTGGCATTTGGTTGAGTCATCATTATTTTGGTTTTAGTATCAATTTTAATGATCTAGGGGGTATTCATAGTACCCACGATCATCTTGAAAGTGAGGTGTTCTATCAATTTGCAATCCCTGGATTATTTCTTCTCGCTGCGATGGTAAAGTCTGCGCAGTTTCCTTTTTCTTCATGGCTACCAAGAGCAATGGAAGGACCCACAACCTCCAGTTCGATTTTTTATGGATCATTATCTGCGCACATTGGAGTTTTTCTACTCATTCGAACTTCTCCTTTTTGGGAAGGCAATTATTGGTTCCATTTTATTATTGCAGGTGTTGGCGCGCTAACGGTTGGAGTTTCAGTTCTTACGGCACGAGTTCAATCAACTATTAAGACACAAATCGCCTATTCATCGCTCGTACAAATTGGGTTGATGTTCATCGAGATTTCCCTAGGTTGGTATTGGTTTGCAATGATTCATTTTGTTGGAAATGCATTACTTAGATCACATCAATTATTGATATCACCTTCTATATTAAGCTATAAGATTCATGATCAATTCTTTCATTTTAATCGACCTAAAGCTCAAGGTTCAAAAACATTATGGCAGAAGATTAAGTTGAGCCTATATGTCTTAAGTATCAAAGAATTCAATCTGGATACATTCATGTACAATTACCTCTGGAATCCACTTAAAAAAGCAGGGAAATTGTTTGGAGGATTATCAACCAAGAATGCGTTCATCATCAGCACACTCGTCTTTGCACTAGGGCTCGTTGCTGAGTATGAAGTTGAATTTATTCCTACTTCCATTGTTCATTACATACCGATTTTTTATTCGTGCTTAGGGTTGATTCTAATTCTTAAAGCATTCGTGGAACGAACTAGTGCTCTCAATGCTTGGCTATTGATCATCATGAATCAGTTTTATCTTGCCCTGGCATTTACCTTCAATGACAAATTTGACCTCTTACAAGTCTCGATCTACCTCAGTGGAATCATTCTATCAGGTATTGTTGGTATTTGGGTGATTCAGCGACTTAAAAAAGAAGGCCTGGATGTATCACTAAATCAATTTGGAGGTTTGTCTTACGAACACCCATGGCTTGCGTTCATCTTTGTCCTTGCCTGTCTCGGACTAGCTGGTTCTCCCATCACGCCAACTTTTATAGGGGAGGATATAATGCTTGCTCACGTACACGAGGATCAGTTTGGACTACTTTTCTTTATCATCCTAAATCTTGTTCTCGACGGTCTTGTCATCTTCAGAATATATTCAAGAATCTTTTTAGGTCAACATCAATCGGGAACGCATGAAGTTGCCTACCGGTCTTCATAATCAATCAGTTTGTATTTCTACTAAGCAACACATTAATATAAGTAAACATGAATAAAAATAACATACCAAAAAGAGGCTTATCAGGATTGAAAGCTCACTTTAAAGACGATTTTCTCGCAGGTTTTAGCGTTTCGCTTATTGCTTTGCCACTTTGCTTGGGAATTGCTATCGCATCTGGAGTTCCACCGTTAGCAGGTCTAATCACGGCAATTGTAGGAGGAATGATCGCATCCCGTGTTTCCGGAACATTTGTAACAATAAGTGGTCCTGCTGCTGGGTTGATCGTTATCACACTAGGAGCGGCAGAAGCCATGGGAGGAGCCGGTGCAGAATCTGGTTTTGCGGGATACCCACACGCATTAGGTGCAATTGTAATCGGAGGGCTAATCATGGCTGTTTTTGGGCTGCTAAAAGTCGGGAAGGTTGGAGACTTCTTCCCCTCGGCGGCCGTTCATGGAATGTTAGCAGCAATTGGAATCATCATCATCATTAAACAATTCTTTCCAGCAATAGGTGCATCATCTCCAAGTGGCGAAATTTTAGAAGTTGCTGCAGAAATGCCCTATGCGTTTCTGGAATATAACCCTTATGCTTTAGGTATTGCACTGGTCTCGCTTACTGTCTTAATCATTCATCCAATGCTTAAAATAAAAGTAATCAAAATGATCCCAGCGCCAATGTGGGTGCTAATGTTCACAATTCCACTGGCTGCTATTTTAGGAACTGAACATCTTTCTATGGTTAAAATGCCACATGATCTATTCGGAGAGGGTGGATTTGAATTACCATCCTTCGAAAAAATTGGAGAATCCGCCTTTTGGATTGCCGTGACTGGATTTGCTTTAGTTTCAGCGATTGAGAGTTTACTTAGCGCAAAAGCAGTAGATAGTTTAGATCCCTACAAACGAAATTCCAACCTAAATAAAGATCTGATCTCGATGGGGGCTGGTTCTTCATTAGCTGCAACAATTGGAGGTTTACCAATGATTTCGGAAATTGTTCGATCATCCGCAAATGTTAACAATGGTGCAAAAACACAATGGTCTAACTTCTTCCATGGGGGATTTTTGCTTATTTACCTCCTAGTGGGTGTTTTCATCATTGAAATGATTCCAATATCTGCACTTGCTGCGATGCTTGTGTTTACAGGGTTCAGATTAGCATCTCCAAAAGAATTTAAGCACATGTACAAGGTTGGGCTGATGGAACTTGAAGTTTTCGTAGTAACGCTCGTAGCAGTATTGGCGACAGATTTAATAATCGGAATTATCATAGGAATCCTATTTAAATATGTACTGGTTGTTTTTAAAGGGACAAAATTCAAAGAATTATTTAAGTCTCATGTTTCTATTGAAATAAATGGTAATGTGAAAACGATTCATCTAAAAGGATCACAAATTTTTTCGAATTATTTGTCCTTAAAGAAAAAGATGGATAGTGGAGTTCAAAAATATGATGAACTCAAACTAGATTTTAACGAAGTCACTTTTGTGGATCATACAGTAATGGAACACCTGGAAGATTATGCTAGGCAAGCGAAGTTAAAAGGAAAAGAGGTTTATATTGTTAATGTTGATTCGCTCAACCCAGTTTCAAGCCACCCGCTTGCTGCTAGAGATAAGAGAGAGCGTCAACAAAAAAAGAAATCAATATTAAGTTCTCGGACAATCGAAATGCTCGAATTTGCGCAAGAGAACAACTTCAAATTTGAAAATAATGACCCAAATACGGATAACTGGAACTTCTACAATTTAACCATTCGTAGAGAAATAAAATCTGTTACAAACCTAGTCTCCTTCACAAAAGGAAATATACACTATCAAATTGCTGATTTAATCATTTCATCTGGAGCGCAAACGACAGAGGACATCGATGAAATTACCGTTATGAGGTTCTCTAGTATAGAAAATGTTCCTGAGTTTTATATGCAAAAAACAGGGATGATTGATTTAATGAAAACAGCTCTGGGAAATGATGATATCAATTTCGAGAGGCATCCCACTTTTTCTAAAAAATACGAACTACGATCACAAGATGAAAAAGGAGTTCGTGGACTCTTCAATGAAACACTACTCAATCACTTTGAAAAATTAAATATAGCCTACTTTGGGGGGGACGGAAAAAATCTATTAATCCATCAAAATGATGGTTTTGCCGATCCAGATAAAATTCGACTTCTAGTTGGAATTGCGGAACAAATTGGAAAGGATCTTATTCTAGCCAAAACAAATGAAATAGATAATCCCTCATGATTTTTCAAAACTCATAACTATGACAAGATCACTCAAGGGGTATTTAGGCGGATTTGAGCAAAAAACGCTTTTCATTTATTGTAACGATTGTTACGCTGCGAATCAAATTGCATCAAATCCTAACCTAGCTGTTCATACACTTTTCGGAAATATGTTCAGCGCTTCCAACCCATTCGAAGTGGGGATGTTTGAACATCATGTGAAGTTTGAGAGAGTAACTAATATTATTATCTCGGGACATTATGGATGTGAAATTTTAAAATACATAAATGATAGTTGCACCGAAAACTTACGGCTAAATGCAAATCAAATTGAACTGTACATGAAGCTGGAATTTCAGGATATTAATGGAGAGAAGGCACTGATGCGACAAGTGATTAAACAGAATCTTTTGGAACAAGTGAATAAACTCTCACGTCTAAGTTTCATCAAACGAAAATTGGCAAAAGGTGAGATTAGTATTAAAGGAATCATCATAGACGACATGCTAAAAGATGGCTCCCATTCAATTGAAATAGTAATTTAAGTAACTTTACAATATGCGTCAAATAGCCCTTTTCATCTTATTCTTGACTCTCACTTCTCCTATTTTAGCTCAAAAGCAGATAAATGATCAATTTAATACTTGGATAACTTATTCAGGGAATCACAAGTTCACTGAAAAGTGGGATGTCCATACACTTTATTCAATGAGACGGCACGATTTTGTCGCAGATTGGCAACAATCACTTCTTAGGGTTGGTGTTGGCTATAAGTTAACGAAGAAGATTAAAACCCAAATAGGATATGATTGGATTAGAACATTTCCGTATGGTGCCCAACCTATTTCACATGTTACAGATGAACATAGGGCTTGGGTTCATCTTAACACCAAGTTTCAAGAAAAGCGGTTTTCCTTTCTGCAGCGTTTAAGGTTTGAAAACCGAGTGATTGAGCAATTCGATGCAAACCTAAATAAGAGTGGGTTTGTGTTAAAATATCGTCTGCGCTACAAATTTGGACTCGTTGTACCTTTGAATCATTCTCAATTAGAAGATAAGACGTTATTTATGAATTTCAATAATGAGATTTTCATGAACGTGATTAATTCCACAAAATATTTTGATCAGAATTGGTTCTATACAGGTTTTGGTTGGAGATTCAACAAGTCAATTTCAGTAAAAATCGGATACCTGAATCAATTTTTTCCTAAGACGGATGGAATTCGGATTGAAAATAATCACACGCTGAAATTAGACTATATTCATAGTTTTGATTTTTCCAGAAAGACGCAATAAAGAAGACTCATGTACGCACTTCAGAAAGATATATTAGATTGTGATGACCATGATTTCGATCGTTTGTACAGTGAGCAGTACCGTAAGCATTCATCTATTCATTGGACTCCGATTGAGATCGTATTTAAGGCTTTAGAGTGGTTGAATGTTAAAAAAGAGTCACATGTCCTTGACATTGGATCGGGTGTCGGCAAATTTTGTTCCATTGGCAGTCTTGTCTCCAAAGGTAAATTTACAGGCGTTGAAATAAGAAAGGATTTAATTCTTGAAGCAAAAATCATAGATCAAAAGTTGGGACTTAACGAGGTGACCTACCTACATTCAGATATCAAGGATGTTAATTTCAAGAATTACGATTCATTTTATTACTACAACCCATTTTGTGAACACATTTCACTTAAAGATTCAATTGATGACTCAATCAGATTTTCTGAAGAAAAATATGTAGAATATGAAGCCTATATAACCCTTCAACTAGCAAACCTTCCGATTAAAACGAGAGTAGTAACGTATTATTCTCCGCGTTTTATTTTCCCTGAATCTTACGAACTGAGAGGGTTGCTTTATGAGGATAACTTAGCACTCTGGATCAAGACAAAGGAATAAATCTTATTTCGAAGTAGTGCTATTTTTTTTTGTATTGATAAACTTGATCTAATTCATCATGTGAGTTGATGCTCACATCTAAGTCCCTCAATAGACCATCTTTCAGACTATATACCCACCCATGAATATGTGGGAATTCGCCATCATCCCATTCTTCTTGAATAAATGAAACAGCGGCCAAATTATTAACCTGCTCGATGATATTTAATTCAACATAGCGATCCATGCGCTTACCTTCATCATCAATACTATCCAATTCGCTTTTATGCATTCGGTATACATCCTTAATATGCATTAGCCAATTATCAAGAAAGCCAAAATTATCGTTACTCATTGCTGCTTGAACTCCTCCACAACCATAATGGCCACAAACAATAATATGCTTCACCTTTAAAACCTTTACCGCATAATTAACAACGCTCAGTAAGTTTGAATCCGTATGAACAACAATGTTGGCAATATTTCTTTGCACGAAAATAGACCCTGGTAAGGCATTAGTAATCTCTGTTGCAGGAACTCTACTGTCTGCACAGCCAATCCACAAAAACTTTGGTGATTGTCCAGTAGCTAACTTATTAAAAAAGTCGGGTGTGTGTCTTAATGTGTTGTTCACCCATGAAACATTTCCATTGAGTAAATCTTTAATCGATTCTGACATTGCTATAATTTTGAAAGTTAAAGATACAAGAAAAGAGCAATCAGTTACTTTTTTACAATTTTCCCTAAACTATACTGATTATCTAGCGCTATTATTTTATAAAAATACATTCCACTATTCAAGCCGTTTAATTCTAATACAATCTTATCCTTATTTGTTGTGGTATAGGATTTAATTACCTTTCCAACAGTATTGTACAGGTTTATCGTCAGTTTGGGTCTCGTTGTTTCAAAGGCAAAAGTAACGACATCCTCAGTTGGGTTTGGATAAATGGAGTAAGAGAATAAATCATTTTTTAAAATCGAATTCGTGTTACTACAATCAGTACTGTAAGTTGCTGTAGAATCTTTATTCATAAGGGCTGAAAAATTGTTTTCCATGAAAGGAACATCATCAACAATAATACAATTCAGGTTTGGATTATTATTCGTGTTGAATGTTAAATAGCTTGCATAATTATTATTGGCTAAATTTAGATAAATCAAAGAATTATGGTGGCTATATATATCATATAGTAAAGTGTTATTGCTTAAATCTAAGGAATCGATATTATTGCTAAAACAACGAATTAATTCCAAATTAGTGTTCCCTGAAACATTCAGATTTGTTAAAAGGTTATTGTGACAATATAGCTTCCACAGATTTATATTATTCCCTAGTGTTAAACTTGTTAGATTATTTGCCTGTAAAGAAATATAGGTAAGTAATAAATTTGTACTTAAGTCTGCCGTAGAAATATTATTTAATTGCGCTTGCAAAATATTAATCTGAGTGAACATTTCAATACCTGTTAAATCAGAAATACCTAGCCCTATGATGTCTATGCCTCCATTGTAGCTGATTGCTTCAGTAACTTGAATTTCAGTATCACTGTTTGAATTAATTGTAGGGTTATTAAGTAAATAATTTTTGAATAACGTATCTGGAATTGTCACTGTTTGCCCGAAAGCGTTTGAAAAACAAACACTTGAAAATATCAGAATGACTATTATAGGATTTTTCATATCAGCTTTTAATCTCAAGTTACATAATTGTTTATGTTGGTTTCATGATGATTTTCCTTGGCAGACCATTTGTTTTCCGAAACGATATATTATGTCAAATTGTCTTGTTTATTTACCATAATTTGCTGGATTCAGGTCGTCATTATTTAGTGCCGCCTTTTAAACCTGAGTTCGGTTGAAACCTTATTTCAATAAACATCAAATTTTGTTACCCCCCCCATATATAAAGGGTTATGCGTGTATTAAGAGTGCGGTTGAAACTTATTGAATTCAATAGAGTTCATTGAAATTCAATATTATTCAGCACTAAAATTAGCACTAACAACTTTATCTATGGGTAAATTAGATAAAGTTTCGTATTAAAGAAGTACCAAAAGGGAGAAAAGCTTGTAGAGCTGCATCTAAACTTCGGTTACAAGGAATACTATAGTACTCCCCAAATTTAAGACAACTGATTAAAGTGTAAATTTAACAGTTGAAATATGAAAAAGACAAGAAGAAAATTCAGTGCTGCATTCAAGTCCAAGGTTGTCACAGATGAGGGGAGTAGTTTTATTATTGGGTCTTTGTTTTAGTCAACTCGTATATGGACAAGGAGTATTTAGTATTAGTCTAGAAGGTGGTGTTCCATTGTTGTCAACAAAAAAGCAAACTATTCGACTGGATGTGCTATAAGTAAATGGATAGTGAGTTAAGGGTGTGTTTGCATAAATTACGTTAGTAAACTATGTCAAGAAGTAAATTTTAAGCTCAACGCAATAAAGTTGGGAGAAGAAAAACAAAATGTTGCGCAAGCAGCACGAGAATTAGGATTAAAACCATCATTAATTCATCGTTGGAAACGAGAACAAGAAGAATTTTCTCATAACAGCTTTCCTGATCATGGAAAAGTGAAAATGACAGATGAACAGCGGGAGATTGCTTCATTAAAAAAATTACTTCGGAATGCGCAAATGGAAACTGAAATCTTAAAAAAGGCGATCAGCATCTTCTCCACGAGCGACATGAGAAAGGATTAACTTTCGAAAAAGCAAAAGATATTGCAGCTGAAATTTAGATTTATGAAACAACATAAATTGAAATATCCTGTTGAGTTGATGTATAATGTTTTAAATGCAAGTAAGAGTGGTTATTATAACTGGCTACCTGTTGGGCCATCGAAACTGTGGCTAGAAAATCAAGAAATTATGGAAGTGATACATTCCATTTTTGAAGATAGTCATCAAAGTCATGGTTCACCACGGATGGCTGTACCTGACGGAAATTATCGATTTGTTTGATAGAAAAGTGATTGGATGGTCAATGAGTGAGGATTTGTCAGCAGAATCTACCGTTATCAAAGCTTGGTACATGGCAGTTGGAAATAGACCAATCAAGCAGAAGTTAATCTTTCATTCTGATAGAGGTTCTCAATATGCTTGTGCCAAGTTCAGAAACATCCTGAAAAGTTATCAGGAAGTCCTGCAAAGTATGTCAAGAAAGGAAGAAAAAGCACTGCTTTTGAAGGATTGGGATAACGCAGTAGCTGAAAGTTTTTTCAAAAATTTAAAAGTAGAATGGGTTTACAAGAATGAGTATCTTCGAAAAACAGATGCTGAAATGTCAATTTTTAAATGGATAGAAACTTGGTACAATAGAGAAAGAAGACACTCCGCTTTGAATTACAAAACTATTAATGAATTTGAGTTAGAAAACAATAATTATAACCAAGCAGCGTGACTTAACTCAGTGTCCAGAATTCTGTCGATTGACTTTTGGGAAGAATACCTTAAAAAGGTGAGTGATTATTCCAAGCGCAAGCCGTATTTTTGTTCCTAGTGAAAACATCGTTGAAAACAATAGCAAATGGGACTGATGTTGTGGTGAATAAGATCACAGCTTCAACTCTAAAAGTGAAATTGCTCGAAATGGGCATCATGGAAGGGAAACAACTCAAGGTTCTCTTTCGTGCACCTTTTGGCGACCCAATAGCTGTAGATGTTGGCGGATACATTCTTTCTCTTCGTAAGGATGAAGCTGAACTAATCGAAGTGGAACAAATTCCAAGTGTTGTATGAAAATTGCCCTGCTCGGTAATCCAAATACTGGAAAAACTTCTGTGTTCAATTTGCTAACTGGACTTCGACAACACGTTGGGAATTTTCCAGGTATTACCGTCGATAAAAAAGTTGGTAAGATTGAATTTAATGATGAGAAACATGAACTCATCGATTTCCCAGGAACGTACAGTTTTTATCCTCGATCTAGCGATGAAAAGGTCGTCCACGAAATTCTTTCTGATAAAGGAAATGAATTGTACCCTGATATGGTTGCTGTTGTCGTGGACGCATCAAATTTAGAACGCAATCTTTTGTTTTTTAGTCAAATTTACGATCTGCAATTGCCTATTGTTATGATTTTGAGCATGACTGATCTCACATTAAAAAATGAGAAACAATATGATGTTAATGGATTAAGAAAACTATTTCCTGAGGCTACAATCGTGGAGTCAAATGCTCGAGTTCGAACTGGGAAAGCTAGAATATTGGAAGCATTTAGTCATTTTAAAAAAAGATCAAGCAACTATTTTCTTGATGATAAAATTTTAGCAGAATCAGATATTGAAGGGCAAGAGGAGGAAGCTGAAATGAGATTTAGAAAAATCATAAGAGCATTAAAACAGATAGAATCTACACAAGAACCTGAAGTATCATTTACAAGTAAACTTGATAAAATATTAGTCCATCCAATCTTTGGGTATTTGATTTTTGCTACGATTTTAATGGTGGTTTTTCAATTCATTTATGCCTTTGCTGCAATTCCAATGGATTTCATTGATGGAGCATTCGCTTCCTTAAGTTCTTGGACATCCTCTATAATGCCTGAAGGAATATTTACTGATTTATTGACTCAAGGCATCATACCAGGGCTGGGTGGAATTGCTATTTTTATTCCTCAGATAGCCTTGTTATTTTTCTTTATCGCAATCTTGGAAGAAACGGGCTATTTATCGCGAGTTGTTTTTATTATGGATCGAATTATGCGCCCACTTGGACTAAATGGAAAGAGTGTTGTTCCGTTAATGTCAAGTGTTGCATGTGCAATACCAGGGGTGATGGCTGCCAGAACAATTTCTGACTGGAAGGAACGAATGATCACCATTATGGTGGCACCTTTGATGAGTTGTAGTGCAAGAATTCCAGTTTATACATTATTAATCGCCATTGTTATTCCTAATGAAATAGTCGGTGGTGTAATGAACCTTCAAGGTTTAGTTCTATTCGGACTATATGCGTTAGGTTTAGTCAGTGCGCTTTTTGTTGCCTTGATTTTGAAATGGATAATTAAAACGAAAGAAAAAGGATTTTTGATGCTCGAAATGCCGTCTTACAAATCCCCTCGATGGGGAAATGTTGGAATGACAGTACTTGAAAAAGTTAAAATATTTGTGTGGGATGCTGGTCGAGTGATCTTGGCAATATCTGTCATTTTATGGGCTTTGGCAACTTATGGTCCAGGAAATCGGATGGATCAGGCAGAGAAATTGGCTAAGAAACAGGCCATTAAGCAAGAGTTGTCAGAATCAGAGTCTTCTCAATTGGTTGCTTCCATGCGTTTAGAGAAATCCTATATCGGGATCATGGGTAAATCAATTGAACCTGTGATCGAACCACTTGGTTACGACTGGAAAATTGGAATTTCGCTTATCACTTCCTTTGCCGCACGCGAAGTTTTCGTAGGCTCGATGGCTACGATTTATGCGGTTGGAGATGATGGCGCAGAAAATCTTCCATTGATTACAAAAATGAAACAAGCAAAAAGACCCGATGGAACTCCAATTTATACCTTGGCAGCAGGAGCTAGTTTAATGGTGTTCTTCGCTTTTGCGATGCAATGTATGTCAACATTAGCAGTTGTAAAACGTGAAACACGAAGTTGGAAATGGCCGTTAATTCAACTTGGATATATGGGTGTTCTCGCGTATCTTGGTGCTTGGATAACCTTTTTAATTCTGTCCTAATGCAAATAATTCTGGTCATAGTAGTTCTCGCGATTGCCGTTTCTTATATCGGTTGGGAGATCTATAAGCGTTTTTTCGCAAAGGAAACAAAGTGTGAAAGCTGTGGAATTGGAAAGACAATCAAAGAATCTAAATTAGGTCAATAAACTATCTTTTTTGGGCGTTCGAGCGCGTTTTTCACTCCAATCTTATTCTCGCTTTCCAAGCTTCAATATTCAATCAAAAGTGCTACCGCTTTTTTCTTGAATTTCAGCTAAGTAAATTAAAAATAAGAATCTCCGCTGTTACCTCTAACGCATAGGAGTTAGGTTCTAAAATCACCCATGTCTACTGTCTTAAAACCCTCTAACCTTGCAGTCTTCTAGTCTTGAAATTCTAATTGTCCTTGTAAGCATCTGCTTCAACCTTATTGTCAACATCAAGTAATACTACCTAAAAATGGAGAAAAAGGGACGTAGCAAGAAAAAGTAGAAGTTTAATCATTAGTTATTATTCAAAATTTATTCCTCGTTTCTTCAACATTCGATTCACAAAGAAGGCAAAAAGAGCTAGATAAACAAAGCAAAGTGCTCCTACAATAAAAGATCCCTGTACTCCAACAAAGTCCATTAATTTCCCTTGAATTGGAGGAATAATCGCTCCGCCTAAAATCATCATCACTAAAAATGCTGATCCTTGAGTTTGATATTTCCCAAGTCCTGCAAGCGAAAGTGAAAAGATACATGGCCACATGATAGAGCAGAAGAGTCCAGCACTTAAAAAGGCATATACAGTGATCATTCCTGTTGATAGAAGTCCAATAACCATTGCCACCAATGCTAGAGTTCCAAAGACTCCAAGTGTAAGAGCGGGTTTATCTTTTGTTAGGTAGAAAGCTCCAATTTGAATTAATACGCAGACAATATACCAATACAAGAGTTGCACATCGTGCCCTGCAAGAGTTGAAAATAATAGCACAATTGCGAAAGCGATCAATGGAACAATGAACCGAAGAATTTGTTTTGCATTATTTTTTAAATCAAAAGCATTTATTGCTCCTGCCCAACGACCAATCATCAAACTTCCCCAGAACATAGCTACAAACGGTGCAACCTCAGAAGAACTATATCCTCCAAATTCTTTCTGTCTAAGTAACTCACTAATGTTACTTCCAACGGCGACTTCTACTCCTACATAAACGAAGATAGCAAGCATACCAAGAGTAAGCTGAGGGTATTGCATGGCTCCCCAACCTTCTTTAGCTCTTGACGCAATCCGATTGATAGATAGAAGCCCAACAAGAATAACTAACAACGCTGCTGATAGCCACATCATTCTCCAATTTTCGAGTGGTTTTTTTAAGTGAACAATTTTGTCTTCAATCCCTTGTATTGTTTTTTGATCCATTCCACTGGTAACAAAACCAGAATCTCTTTCAGTATTGAATTGAGCAACTTGTTCTTCATATATCTCTATTTCTTGTGCGTCCTTAGAACTATAACTACTAAAAACGGGTGCGAAACAGGCAATGAGTAAGCCAGTAATGACAATTAACGCTACTACAGCCTTTTTAGCAGGTTCTTGTTTCCCATCATTTTTTCCATGTGGGACACTTTTTGAAAAACCGAAAAGCGCGGCTATTCCAATGAAGAGAATACCTACTCCAGCATAGAGTAACATTATTTTGTATAGATCAATGTTTTGCAATTCTTCTTGAGAATAAGTCGCACTTCCAAAAAGAGCCAATGCAACAACAAGCGGTCCTATTGTTGTTCCGAGGCTGTTAATTCCTCCACCTAGGTTAATCCGGTTACTTCCTGTTGATTCATCACCAAGTGAAATCATAAAAGGATTGGCAGCAGTCTGTTGGAGTGAAAACCCTAGTGCTACAATAAACAACCCGAAAAGCATACCAGTGAATTGATTGTAGTAGACTGAAACAATCATTGCAGCTGCACCAATAGCAGAAAATAACAAGCCAAAAACAATACTCTTTTTATATCCCCAATTCCCAACGAGGTCTTTTCCTGTCTGAGAACCAAAAATAAATAATGCGAGGGCACCTAAGTAATAAGCACCGTAGAATGCGAAATCAATGAGTTGACTTTGAAACTGATCAAGACCAAAATAGTCCTTGCAAAACGGAATAAAAACACTATTTCCAGCAGCAATAAATCCCCAAAAGAAGAAAACTAGGGTGAGCGTGGCTAATGCTCCATTATTCGTCTTTTTTAGACCTGAATCACTAGAATTCTCTTTTGCTACTTCGCTATCAATTATTGTATCGCTCATAAATCAACCTTTCGTGTCCACAAAATAAGGAGAATCTTGGGATGTAGGACAGAAGCTTCGATTTTGATTAATTTAGCAACAAATATTACAAGTGGAGAACAACTTACTTACAGATATTATTCAATGGGATGTGAAGAATTGGGGAAAGGCAATTCCGTTTTGGCAGCCATATTTGAAGAATTTGGAAAACGGCAAAGCAGCAGCTTTTGGCGAACGCGAAGGCGGATTATCACTTTGGCTTGCATTAAATGGATGTTATGTAGAATGCTCGGACTACAATTCATTGGATGAAACCCCCTTGGAACTTCATGTAAAACATTCAGTTTCAAAATCAATTAATTATTCCAAACAAGACATCACGTCTACGCTTTTCCCAGATAATTATTTCGATGTGGTAATGTTTAAATCTGTTATTGGAACGCTCAATAATAAAGAGAGACAACAAAAAGCACTTGATGAAATGCATCGAATTTTGAAACCAGGGGGATATTTGCTCTTTGCTGAAAACTTGGAAGCTACAAGGTTACATCAATATGCACGAAATAAATTCACCAATTGGGGACATCGCTGGCGATACCTAAAGTGGAATGAAATGAATGCGATGCTTTCTAAATTTTCTAAAAATAAAAAGAAATCAACTGGATTCTTTGCAACCTTTGGAAGGTCAGAAGGGCAGCGTAAATTTCTTTCAAGAATCGATTGGTTGATCAATCCTGTTATTCCAAAATCATGGAAATATGTCTTGATTTCTGCCTGCAAGAAATAGAGACATGGCATACTGGACTTGCAACAAAAAACTGGACACTAGGTTAAGATCATGCTGCTTGTTTATAATTATTATTTTCTAACATTAGCATCCGAAAGTCGAAATTTTAAAAAATCTTTAGAATCCCTTATTTTTGAGTTCGACAAAAAATGTTATAAATATGGGACTCTTCCGACGGAACAAAAATACCAACAAACCACTTATTAGGTAAATTTTAGATTTGGTACCTCACTGGCTTCTTGAATGCTGCACCAATACATACAAAACAGATAAAGGCTGTATTAAATATAAGACATACTACCTGTTTGTAGCCTTAACTTTCAGACAGCTCAATCATATCACTGTGTTTGTCTATGTTCGACTGGGCAGAGTTTCGGACAGCTAAGAATTAAATTGCACACTGCCTGAGACGACACATTAATGGTCCCACAAGTAGTTAACATCAGTGAAGCAAAAGTTCATGATCGGCACGGTTTAGGACAATTAATTTTCTCGAAAGACACCATAATTGTTGAAGATAGAGCGTATTTTTACTTCTCATTAATGCTAAACAGCATAAATGCAGAAAATGTATTTGTGACCAGAATAAAAAGTAACACCAAGTATCAAACCATTGAAGAATTAGGCTTGCCCGATATTATTGACCAAAACATATTAAAGGATGAGATTATACAACTGACCTCAAATAAGGCAATAGAAACAGGTGTCTCAGAACACAAATTGAAATTGGCACATGTTTACAAAGAAGATGAAAACAAGATAATAGTAATCATCACAAACCAATTGGATTGGGAGTATAATACCATAGCGTAACTCTACAAAAAACGTTGAGATATTGAATTGTTTTTCAAAGCGTTAAAAACAGAATTTACAAGTAAACCCTTTTTGGGGAACAAGTGAGAATGCAGTAAAATAACAGATTTATGATTGCCTTAATCAACTATTTGCTTCTAAAACTGATAAAACGTACAATTGTTAAAGGAAGCATAGCATTTTCAAATTTGTTAGAAAAAATAAGATTCTACTTGTACCACTATTTGTCATTGGATTACGTGTGTAATCAAGTAAAGGAAGGTGTTAAAAGAGTTTCGATGTCCAAATAAACCGAGATGAAGCTAGATATTGACTTATTTTCTGGATAAACGTGTTTGTTGGCGTAAAGCGACTTTTTAAGTGTATTTGGAAAACTTTTGGACGCAAGGTCATAAAATATCAAATAATGGGTCAATTAAATCATTACCGATTTTAAGATCGGTCTTATTAGTTTTTAATAAGTTTCAATGTGCGTCGTGTTTGATCACTTTCGATTTGGATAAGATAAACACCTTTTGGCTCAAGACTTAAATCAACGCTGATTGAGGAATCAGAATAACCCATTTCTTGGTGAACAATTTTGCCATCTAAGGTTGTTAATGTGAAATCCACTACATCATTAAAATTGGCAAATGAAATCGTCACTAATCCATTAGTCGGGTTTGGATAAGCAGAGATCTTAATTAATTGAAACCCTTCTTCTAAGTTAGCACATCCATCGACGTAAATAGAGGTTGAATCTGAATTAACACAGCCAATTGAATCCGTATATGTGTAGGTAATCCAATTAGTTCCTTGACTCGCTTGAGATGGATCAAAATTAGTTCCACTCACACCAGTTCCAGAATAAACTCCAGAAACAGGTGATCCCATAGGTAGCACAATTGCTTGATTGTAATCGCATATTGAATCTATGGCAAACGGAGATATATTAACAGTTGGTAAAGGATTCACAATAACATTAAATGAGCATGAATCTTGATTTCCTGCGGCATCTGTAACAACAAAAGCAACAAGGGTTGTTCCTATATTGAACATAACACTGTTGATGTTTGAACCTCCTAAACCTGTTGTAACTCCAGATAAAGTATAGTTTACAACCTCTCCAGGACAATTATCAGAAGTAGATGGAGAATTTATCGAAGTTCCTTCACAAACCTCTATGTCACTTAAACAATTAATCGTTGGAATTTCTGCGTCTACAACTGTGATTGTGAAAGAACAAGTATCTAAGCCGCCTTGATTTTCAGTCACAAAAGTATTCACTGTTACCCCTAATGGAAACGTAGAACCACTTGCCATTCCTGCAATTTGAGTAATTATTGGAGTTGTAATACTTGCTACCCATGAGATTGTTATTTCACCATTTCCAATGCGAACTCCCTGACTGTGTGTTACATTAGTTGCTAAAGGATCCGTATAACTACTTCCGCCGCCACCGCCACGACAATTCCCGCTTCCCGCACCACCGTACCATCCGCCGCCGCCGCCATAACCTTCACATCCACAAGCAGATGGAGCTCCCCCAAATCCAAATCCACCCGTACAGATAGGATTGTTAAACGATCCGCAAGTACCATTTCCACTGGAAGTTTGTGTTCCTGGATCACCTCCAATATTTGCAATCGAAACACGGTACCCAGTTCCGCCAATAAGTCCACCACCTAATCCGCCATGTACTTCTTGTCCTGACCAGAAACCACCGCCGCCAGCACCACCAGCAACAACCATTCGGTCAGTTAATGTAGTACCTCCAATTCTAATATCGGAAGCACCACCACCACCGATCCCCGCAGTTTCGCCATTTCCTCCACCGTTCCAGCCGCCAGTAAGCCCCATTGGTTTTTCACCAACATTCACATAAATGACTGTCCCTGGTGTAACAGCTATATCTGCCTGAACATGACCACCATAATTAATATTTGTACCTGGAGAGTTAGTGCCACCTTGAGCACCATAGGCGTCCACGGTAATATTTGTTATGCCAGCAGGCACAATAAAGCTTTCCTGCGTGCCTGTATAGTTAAACACTTGTGTATTTAATAGCCCGCAAGTATCTGTTACAGTTGGCATAGAATAAATCACGATCGCATCGCACATGGATGAGTCATTATTATTCACAACATCAACAGGACATTCAATAACAGGACATTGAGCAGAACTTAAAAAGGTGAATGATGAAACAAGTATTCCTACTATAATTTTTAATCTAGAATTTGCCATGATCTTAGTTTTTTATAGTTTGAACTGAGACCTCAAAATTCGAAAAGTCGTCTTCGTTGTTTATAGCAATCAGGTATGTCCCTTTGTATATGTGACTCTCATTTGAATCTAAGTAAAGCATTGTTTCTTGCATTTCATCTTCAGTGATTCTAAGGTTTTCTGAATTTTGAGATAAACTCCAAATAAATTTAAGCTCTATCGTACTGGTGTTTTCGAATTTTATCGCTAAAAACGTTTCACCATTACATGTAATTGTTGAATAGAAAATGGAAATATCATTTTCCCGAGACATTTGAGTCCATTCACCGATTGTTTCACAAGGTGAGATTTTATCAATTGGAATGACTTCGTTTGCCCTGGATTGTAAGGAGTTTAAGCTCAAGATCAGTACGATAATAAAAAGTCGTAGCTGTCCAGTAGATTTTTTTTTCATGGCTTGTTATGTTTGACTGTTGTAAAAGTAATGATTTAATCGGTTTGAATTTTATCAGTAAATGTTTTTTGTCATAAATACAACTATTTAGCTTTTTCCTTAGTTTTACAACCAAGGGATTTTTTAAACTAAAAACTTGCATTAGCATTTCAATCTAGGTTTCATAAAAGTAAAAAACGAAAGCATCTACTTCTACCTATAAGAATGTAATTTTCTGAAGTTCAAATCCACTATTAGGAGCTGAAGTAGGATCAATCAATTCTGGAAAGTAGCCAAAACTTACAAATAATCCATTATTAATCTCGGTCATAGTTGTTGGGTATTGACCTTTAAGGTCTGTAAAAGTACTCGTGATGCTTCCTGTAGTCCAAGAATTACTAGTTTCAATCTTGTAAACAGCTTCCATAAATGGAGCTCCTGTGAAATTATTACTCACCAATGCCAATGTATTATTGTCAATTAGAAGCATTCCATCCAATGAGTTCACAGAAGAGTTCAATGTGATTTGTTGAATAGAAGTTGGATTGTTAAGAGGTATTTTGTACAACGTTCCATCGAATGCTTTTCCAACGATAAGGTAATTGTCAGGATGATAAACGATTCCGTTTAACCCAAATGTTTGTGGTGGAACATTAAATATCGGGTCACTTACAAGTACTGAAGCATTATCATTTGCATCAATTTTGTAAACAACAGGAGAAAAACTATCTGTAATGTAGAGGTTTCCACTTCCATCCATAACAATATCGTTTAGGAAATGCCCACCAGCATACAGGCTACTTAAATCAATCGTTTTGAATTTAGCACCAGTTGTTAAATCATAAGCGATTACTTCCGCTAAAATTCCTGTTGTAGCAGCACCAGAGTTTAAAGAAATTCCAGCATCAGAATTGCAAAGCCAAAGCCTATTGTTTTCCTCATCGATCAAAATTCCAACTACAGCAACCAAACTTGGGTCAATAATAAAATCACTTACCACTCCATCTAAATCCATCTTCACAACTTTCCCTTTGTAATATGAGCCGACATAAGTGAATCCAGTTGTTTGACTGAAAGCAATTCCTTCGGGATACAATGAGGTTTCCGATAAAGCATAATTCTCTGGAAGAGGTTTGACAACGGGTTTCTTACAGGATACTGTTACTATTAGTGCCACAAAAAGAGTGATCACTATTTTCATTTTGTTATTTTTCATTTTTCTATTGTTTAGCTATTGCGTTAAAATGTGTATCCCAGATGAAGTGCACCAAAGAGAAGTATTGGTGATACGTCGTATGTAGCGTTTCCTATAAAATTATCCCCAGCAATTTGTTTTGTATATCCAATTCCTCCCCAAAATTTAAAATAGAGATCAAAATCGAAGGGTTGTAGAGTATAACCGCCTAATCCCATTACAAGAATGTTCGAAAATTTTGATTCACCGTCGTAGTAATCCTTTTGTATTTGATACTGCTGGAGAGCAACTTGAGTTCCCACATACCATTTTCTATTCACTTCAGAAAAATGGTATTCTGTAAATAATCCGTAGCCTTGTTTAAGTCGTGTATACCACCCAGCGTCGCGATTTAATTCATTAAGATTTACAAGGACCTTTGGGAAATCTAGTGCATACGTTCCAGCACCAAATAAGAAATGATCACTGTTTTTTGGTTGAACTCTAAGGTGTAACCCATATCCTCTAAGGGCAAAAGTTGAAGGATCAACCTCAACAGAGAACTTTGTTTTCCTTTCTTCTGTTGCAGGAGCATCAATTTGAGCCATTGCACCAAGTGAAGTCAATGTGATGAATGCTACACCGAATGCAGCTTTTTTAATTCGACTTGTTTTCATTTTTGATTTGTTTTAATCTCTATACGAGATATGTTTATTATATAGATTGAGGTAAATTTTTTTAGTTAATCACTTTACAGGAATTTGTAAAGTTTCTAGTTGAGCAAAATCATATAAGATAGCTTCTTTAGAGTAATCCATGTTGTTCTTACTTGCGTATGCTGCAACCGGATCAGCCTTAGCCCACTTTTTTGCATTGCTCTTTGTCGCTTTCTGCCAAGTAAACATTGACCGATTTTTAAATGGAGCAAATTTTGTTGCTAAACGAAGAGTCGAGCCGTTGCCGGTTGGTGTAAGAATAATTAATCTCCCTCCTTGTTTTGTGACACGGATTGATTCTTCGAATACCTGATCAAAGGCATCATCCTTCAAATTAAATAGAATACTGCACAGTATCACATCATCAAATGTTTCATTTTTAAACGGATAGGAATCGCCTGGATTAACATGAACGAGTTCAATGTCAGTTTTTCCAAGTTTTAATTTGGCTTCATGAAGCATGTCTTTGTTTGTGTCTAAGCCAGTGCAATCAACATTTTTTTCTTCAACAAGTAATTCGAGTAATTTTGCTGGGCCAGTGCCAATATCGAGTATTCGAGAATCTTTGTTAACTGTTTTAATAACCGGACGAAGAAGCTCGTCATACCATTGCGTTTCTTGTATTCGCGAGAAGAATTTTGAAAAAGACATATTATTAAACGGTATATTAAGTATGGTTAGTTTTAGTAAAAAATTATTGATCCATTTCGATGAGCATTTCTTCGATGGTTTTGCAGGAGAGTTCATTATGCAACTTCTGTTCAGCATCAAATAAGACCGATTTGATTGCCTTCTGTGCTGAGTTAGGCCGCTTCCCTTCTGCTAGAATATTAAATGATGTCTGAAACAAAGATTTTCCTTGCTCCATTGCTTTCAAGATCTCTAAGACAGTAATATCAGATGGTTTTTTCATCAAGCGAATCCCTCCTAGTTTTCCTTCTTTTGTCTCAATAATATTTGCAGCATTTAAGTTCTGAAGTATTTTCACTAGCGTTGGCTTCGGGATACTCAAATACTTCGAAATATCTGCTGTAGAAACAAATTCGAATTGTTTTTGTCGAATCTTATCAGAGATAAAAATCACTACAAGGATTGATTTTGTGAAGGACAAAGAATAACTCATACTAAATATACAGCGTATTTCGTATGCAAATATATGGATAGTTTTGATTCTAGCAAGTTTTTTTGAACTAATTGATGTTTTATCAAACGATCAACAGAATAGTGAGCATGAAACCCAAGTGAATTTTTTGTAACTTAATTCAATTAAAAGTATCGTATTCGGGAAAATTCTTGCTTGCTAGGGAAAATAATACTGTGGTGTTTTGCAAAAAAACAGTTTTGACTCAAAAAATAATTCTATTTTTAATATTATTAACTAACGCCTCCATTTTTATAAACATGTAGAATGCTTACTGCGATAATAGTAGATGATGAAAAGAATGCAAGAGATGTTATCAGGTATAGTCTCTCTAGTTTTCACACAAAAAAAGTAGAGGTTGTAAAGGAATGTGCCAATGTTAAAGATGCTGTTGCTGCAATAAATGACTATCAACCAGATATTGTTTTTTTAGATATAGAAATGCCAAAAGAATCTGGTTTTAAACTATTAGATTATTTTGAGGATATAAATTTTGAAATTGTCTTTATTACAGCTTATTCAGATTATGCGATTAAAGCGTTTGAGGTTTCAGCGATTGATTATTTATTGAAGCCAGTTCAAATTGATCGACTAGAATCTGCAATTGATAAAATCTATAAGAGAAAGGGAGCTGGAGTTTACAATAACATCAAAGTTCTTAAAGAAAATTTGAGCGCGAAGTCTTTAACTAAAATTTGTATTTCACATATTTCAGGTCAAATAATACTAGATAGTAAGGACATTATAATGCTACAAGCCGATCGGGCATATTGCAAAATATTTCTATCTAATCGTAAAACTATATTAGCAAGTAAAAGTCTTAATAAATTTGAGTTTTTATTGGAGCAGAGTAATAAGTTTTTTAAGACTAATCGCTCTTTTATTGTAAACAAAGAATTTGTTACAAACTATAAGAGGAAAGAATGTATTATTGAATTAGAACAAAAATGCACGGCTTCTATCGCGAAAAGTTATCGTAAAGATTTTACCTTTTTTTTGAAATCAAGAGAAGTATAAAATGTTAGTCGAAAAATTAATATTTCACGTTACTTTTCTCCTTTTTTTTTGGGGGAATAGTATCGCACAAAACTCCGAAAGAATAAATTTCAACATAGATACTGGACTCCCTACTAATACTACCTACGACATCGCTCCTATGGAGGATGGTAATTTATATTTAGCTACTGATATTGGTATTTTTCGATTTGATGGGTATAATACATTCCCTTTATTCAATGACCAGTCGAAAAATGGATCAGTTACCAAGTTTATTAAGGACAGCAAAGGGAATTTATATTGTATGTCTTTTTCAAACAAAATCCTTAGAATTGAAAGTGATTCTGTTAAACTAGTATTGGACTGGCAAGATTACTTCTCAACTGGGTTTATAGATTATACGATTGATACGTTTGAAGATGATATATGGGTTTCTTCAAACAGCAATTATTTATACAATTTTCATCTTAATTCGGAGAGTATTGATTCGATTTCGCTGCCAAAATTTGAAAATAAGGTTGTAAAAACAGATGTCTATTTAGCAACCTCAGACAAAGTGTATTTTACTGTGCAGTGTTCGAATAATGAAATATTTATGGGATTTTACCATAAAAAAAATAAAACAACTCAAATCATCAAAAGAAATAATGCTTCAGACTATCATATCGCAGTAGGATTTTATTTCCTAAATGATACAATTCCTTACTTTGTAAACACATGGAAGAACCGAGAAAATAAATTTTACAGCATATCTAATGATAGTCTAACACTGTCAAATAGCATTAATCAATTAGTGAAATCAAACAAAATTATTAATGCTTACTCTAAGAACAATCTTTTGATTGTAAGCACTCAAAACGGATTGTTCATTTTAAAAAATGACGGTTCAATTAGGCACCTACTTAAAGAGTATAGTATTACAAATGCGCTGTTTATTGGTCAATCACTTTGGGTATCTACACTAGAAAATGGTTTGTATTATTATCCGTCATTAGATGTTTCAACGATTAATACAGAAGATGTAACTCAGAAGAATAAAATTTTCAGGCTACTCTCAGTCAACAATAAAATATATACTGCTTCAAGTAAGGGAACTATATATGTGTTAGAAAATGATAAGTTGAAAGTTTTTTTTTCACCTCAAAAAGAACAAAACTCCTCCATCTTCGAATTTAATAAATGGAACAATCATTTTTATTTACGCTTAGACAGTAAATTACTTGAAATTGACACAAATGGACAAGTAGTTTCTACTATTTCAGCCTCTGCTAACAAGGCAATTTCCTTTATTAAGGGAGACATTCTTTGTTCATCTACAAACGAAAGTAAGCTAATTGTTTTTAGCAAAACTGCCACTAATTTCGACTACCTTAAAAAGAAATTTGTTTTTGAGACACGTCAGGATTCTACCTATTCCAATTATAACTTCTTTAAAGTAAGAAGTACGTGCAACACTTATAATGCATCTGATTCTTCAATTTGGATTGGTTCAATGAATGATTTGTATCGGATTACTTCAAAAAATGTT
>JAJRQK010000014.1 GCA_024280295.1 Bacteroidota bacterium | reverse complement strand
CGTTGATAAATTGGAATCAACCAACCAATTTTGAACCCAAATTGAAGGTCGACTCTCAAATCGGTAGAAACTGGAGTTTCGGGTCTGTCAAAATTAATTGTTCTCCGATTATATGTGAATCCTTGTTGAGCATAAAGTCCGCCGTAAAAATTCACGCCACCTTGATCTGCCATAAAGGCATAGCCAATAAATTCGGTCACATTTGCTCCTGAACTTAATCGATCATACCCCTTTTTGTAATCCAATTCAATTTGAGGTACTACATGATCTTGCGTTTCAATTCGTAATTTGTGGATAAAGTAGCCAAGTCCTAAGTTGACATATATTCCAGAATTTGGATTTGGACTCAATACAGGAAGGATCTTGCCTATAACTGCATTAACATATAAGCCTCTTCCTCCAACTCGGACAGTTGCAATATCACCATTGACATCAGTGATGTTTCCTTTAGAATCAACAAGGTGATCAAATATACCAGTAAGTGCAACGCTATCACCAAACATGAAATTTGCCTCCAGCCCGAAAACCCAATTCTTTTTTGTCTTGTAGCCAGCCATAACTCCCACATGGTTGAAATAACCGTAGCGATCTGCTAAATCTCCACCTGTAAAGCCTCCCGCATATTGAATTCCGAACCATGTCGCTCCAATTGCTGAATCTGATGCATTTCGTTGAGCATTAGCTTCATTAGAAGTCAAGATTACGAGCAAACAAATGGTGAAAATGTAAATTGTTTTCATGTACTAATTTTGTCTTTGTGACGCACAAAGAACGAAAGTACGCATCAATTATTTGATTGGCATTAGAATTTGATTTTTTTTGTGAAATTGAACTTTATATCGATTCTTACTACTTGGCATAAAATACTTGTTTGATTTCATCGTTTCACACATTGAACTAAGACAATATATATTATCTTAGCACCCCTAAAGATTATATCTTAGATGAGAAAAATACAGATGGTCGATTTAATGGCCCAGTATCAAAAAATAAAGCCTGAAGTTGATAAGGCAATTTTGAATGTTATTGAAAACGCTCAGTTCGTAAATGGACCTGAAGTTCAAGGTTTTCAAAAAGAGCTAGAGGCTTATTTAGGAGTAAAGCACGTTATCCCTTGCGCAAATGGGACTGACGCTTTGCAGATCGCAATGATGGCTCTTGGGTTGAAGCCTGGAGATGAAGTGATCACGCCTTCGTTTACCTTTATTGCAACCACAGAGGTTGTGGCCTTACTCGGTTTTAAACCCGTTTTTATAGATGTCGAGAAAGATTCTTTCTGTATCGATCCTGCAAAATTGGAAGCTGCAATTACTGAAAAAACAAAAGCAATTGTACCAGTTCATCTTTATGGACAAGCTGCCAATATGGACGAAATAATGACTGTAGCAAACAGGCATGGAATTGCTGTAATTGAAGATAATGCGCAAGCAATCGGAAGTGATTACAACAATTTAAATGAATCTACTCAAAAAGTTGGATCGATTGGTCACATTGGTTGTACTTCCTTTTTTCCATCTAAAAACCTCGGTTGTTATGGAGATGGGGGTGCAATTTTCACTAATGATGATGAACTTGCTGCCCAAATGAGACAAATTGTGAATCACGGACAGAGTAAGCGATACTACCACGATGTCGTTGGGTGTAACTCACGATTGGATAGCATTCAAGCAGCAGTTCTTCGAATAAAATTGAAGGAGCTCGATACTTATGTTGAGGCAAGAAGATCGGTAGCAGATCACTATGATGATTTCTTGGCTCAATTCTCTCAAATTACAACACCTAAGCGAGATATTTATTCAAAACATGTGTTTCATCAATACACGATGATTCTTGAAGGTGTAGATCGTAACGCATTAAATGAATTTTTAGCGGAAAGAGACATTCCGTCAATGATATACTACCCTGTACCCGCTCATCGACAAAAAATGTTCGAGGCTTACGGAAGTGCAGATACTAATTTACCAGTTACGAATTGGCTTACAGAGCGCGTGCTTTCATTGCCAATTCATACTGAAATGGATGAAGAGCAACTCAATCACATTTGTGGAGGAATTGCTGATTTCCTTAATCAATAAAGATACTACCTAGATGAAAAAAATTGCAGTTGTTGGTACGGGCTATGTTGGCTTAGTTACTGGAACATGTTTCGCTGATACGGGAAACCAAGTTGTTTGCGTAGATATAGATGAAGAAAAAGTAGAATGCATGCGAAGAGGTGAAGTGCCAATTTATGAGCCACACCTCGATATTGTTTTTCAACGAAATATTAAAGCTGGAAGAATTTCCTTTACTACTAATTTGAAAGAAGCAGTAGATGATGCGGAAATTATTTTTCTTGCTCTCCCTACACCTCCAGGTGAGGATGGTTCTGCTGATTTGAGTTATATCCTCAATGTGGCGGAGCAATTGGGTGAGATCATGACAGATTTTAAAGTAATCGTTGATAAATCAACTGTGCCTGTTGGAACTGCTGAGAAAGTTGAAGCTAAAATTAAGGAGAAAGCAACTGTTGAATTTGCAGTTGTATCTAACCCCGAGTTTTTGCGGGAAGGATTTGCAGTGGATGATTTTATGAACCCTGACCGAGTTGTTATCGGAACTTCTGATGATAGAGCGGTACAAGCAATGACCGATTTGTATAAACCTTTCGTCACAAACGACCGTCCACTAATAATCATGGATGAAAAATCTGCTGAGTTGACAAAATATGCTGCGAATTCATTTTTAGCGACTAAGATTACCTTTATGAATGAGATTGCAAATTTCTGTGAACTCGTTGGAGCAGACGTTGATAAAGTACGTATGGGAATTGGAACAGATACCAGAATTGGCCCTCGCTTTCTTTACCCTGGAATTGGATTTGGTGGAAGTTGTTTTCCAAAAGACGTTCAGGCACTTGTGAAAAGTGGTAAGCAAGTTGGTTATGATTTCGAGATCATCAATAGTGTCTTAGAAGTGAATCATCAACAAAAATTCCGACTCGTTGAGAAGGTGAAAGGTCATTTCGGAGATGTGAGCGGTAAAACGTTTGCTCTTTGGGGATTGGCTTTCAAACCTGATACAGACGATATTCGTGAGGCTTCGGCGCTGTATATGATTGACGCTTTAATATCTGCTGGAGCTAACATCTTGGCATTTGATCCTGAAGCAACTGATAACGTTCGAAATATGATTGGCGATAAAGTAACTTATGTTGATGATCAATATTCTGTCCTTGATGGATGTGATGCTTTATTGATAGCAACAGAATGGGGTGTTTTCAATAACCCTGATTTTGATCGCATGAAATCTTTGCTTAAGGAACCACTAATCTTTGATGGAAGAAATATGTACAGTCTTGACCGTATGGAGCGAGAAGGATTCTTTTATAGTTCAATCGGAAGAAAAACAATTTTACCTAAGGGAAACTAAATGGAAGCACCTAAGAAAATTTTGATTACCGGCGCTGCGGGATTCCTTGGGTCTCATCTCTGTGATTATTATATCGATAGAGGATTTCATGTCATTGCCATGGATAACCTAATTACAGGTAACCTCGATAATATTTCACACTTGAATGACCTTGAGAATTTTGAGTTTCATAGTCATGACGTTTCAGAGCATATTAGCATTGAAGGTAATATTGACTACATTCTGCACTTTGCGTCACCCGCAAGTCCAATCGATTACCTAAAAATACCGATTCAGACATTAAAAGTTGGATCTTTAGGGATTCACAATTGCCTCGGATTGGCCAAAGCTAAGAATGCACGTTTACTGATCGCTTCTACTTCTGAAGTTTATGGTGATCCTGATGTACACCCCCAACCTGAAGATTATTACGGGAATGTCAACCCAGTTGGACCTCGTGGAGTGTACGATGAGGCAAAGCGTTTCCAAGAAGCAATCACTATGGCATACCACACCTTTCATGGTGTGGAAACAAGAATTGTTCGAATATTTAATACTTATGGACCTAGAATGCGCCTAAATGATGGTCGTGTTTTGCCTGCCTTTATTGGTCAAGCACTGCGCGGTGAAGACCTAACTGTTTTTGGTGATGGTTCTCAAACGCGTTCATTCTGTTATGTGGATGATCTTATCGAAGGAATCTATCGATTGCTTATGAGTGATTATCACATGCCTGTCAATATTGGAAATCCTTCGGAGATAACAATCAGTCAATTTGCTGAAGAGATTATGGAGCTTACCGGTACGGATCAAAAGGTAGTTTACCGTGATCTACCTGTGAATGATCCGAAGCAACGTCAGCCAGATATTACGCTGGCGAAAAAATTATTGGATTGGACACCGAAAATTGATCGAGAAGAAGGATTGAAGCGCACGTATGCTTATTTTAAGACTTTAACTGAGGAGCAACTCAGAGAGACGGAGCACCATAATTTTGAAAACTACATTAAAAGATAATGAGCTATTTCGCACACGATACAGCTGTGATTGATGATGGATGTCAAATTGGTGACGGTACCAAAATATGGCATTTCTCACATATTATGCCAGATTGCGTCATTGGCGAACGATGCAATATCGGTCAAAACGTGGTGATCTCACCAAAAGTTGTTCTAGGCAAGAATGTTAAGGTTCAAAACAATGTTTCAATCTATAGTGGAGTGATTTGCGAAGACGATGTTTTCTTGGGCCCATCAATGGTATTTACGAATGTGATTAATCCCAGAAGTGCCGTCATTCGGAGAGACGAGTACACTCTAACTAGAGTGAAAAAAGGTGCGAGCATTGGTGCGAATGCTACTATAATTTGTGGACACGATATCGGAAGGTTTGCATTCATTGGTGCAGGTGCCGTTGTTACGAAAACGATTCCAGACTATGCTGTTTTTGTCGGTAATCCAGCAAGACAAATGGGGTGGATGAGCGAACATGGTTACCGCTTAGAATTTGATTCTAAAGGTAGCGCGACTTGCCCTGGAAATGGAGATGAGTACGTGTTAGAAAATGGAATGGTACAAAAAAAAATAAGCTAATGAGTACTATTGAACAGGCTATAAAATTTGCAGTCATTGGTACTGGACATATAGGAAATCGTCATGCTGAAATGATTCGTCGTGAGCCAGAATCTGAATTAGTTGCACTGGTTGATATTCGCACAAGAGAAGAATGTGGGGCTGATGATTTTGATGTACCATTTTTTAATTCAATAGAGGAACTGTTAGAATCTGGACTAGTTATTGATGTCATTAATATTTGTACGCCAAATGGACTTCATGCTGATCAAAGTATTCTTGCATTAGAAGCAGGTCATCATGTTGTTTGTGAAAAACCAATGGGGCTTTCAAAAGAGCGTTGTGAAAAAGTAATCTATAAATCTCTGCAGAAATCAAAGCATGTTTTTTGTGTGATGCAAAATAGATATTCACCGCCATCGGAATGGATAAAGTCTGTAATTGATGATAAATTACTAGGCGATATTTTCATGGTACAACTTAACTGTTATTGGAATCGAGATGAACGATATTATAAAACTGGTGGCTGGAAAGGAACGAAAGATCTGGACGGAGGAACGCTATACACCCAGTTTTCGCATTTTATTGATATCATGTATTGGCTCTTTGGAGATATTGAGAATATCCACGGACGCTTTGCAGATTTCACACACCAAGATAACACCGATTTTGAAGATTCTGGATTTGTGAACTTCGATTTTAGCGATGGGGGCATGGGAAGTATAAATTATTCCACTGCTGTAGCCAACCAGAACCTCGAAAGTTCGTTGACCATAATAGGGAGTAAAGGAAGTGTGAAAATTGGTGGGCAATACATGAATGAAGTCGAAGTGTGTAACATCCTTGATTATGAAATGCCAAAATTACCAGATTCTAACCCCGCAAATGATTATGGGAATTATAAAGGTTCAGCCGCAAATCACAATTATGTAATCAAAAACGTGATTGATACATTGAAGGGTAGAACAACGGCAACCACAAACGCCCTAGAGGGTCTTAAGGTTGTTGAAATTATTGAACGAATTTATAAAGTGAGAAATGAACAACTCAATATACGATAAACTACAAAATAAAGAAGCCATACTTGGAGTCATTGGACTAGGCTATGTCGGATTACCAATCGCCTTGGAATTCGCAAAAAAAATGAAAGTTGTTGGATTTGACATCAATGAAGAACGCGTTGAGATGATGAAGAACAACATTGATCCTAGTTCGGAACTCGATTCAAGTGAATTTGAAGGATGTGATATCACATTTAGTGCAGATCCAGCTGACTTGGAACAAGTGAACTTCTTCGTCGTTGCTGTTCCAACTCCAATTGATGAAGCTAATCTCCCGAATTTGAGACCTCTTCTAGGAGCAACAAAAACGGTAGGGAACGCTTTGAAGAAAGATGATTACGTGGTTTTTGAATCAACAGTTTATCCTGGATGTACAGAAGAGGATTGTGTTCCAGTATTGGAAGCTGCTTCTGGGTTGAAATTCAGAGATGATTTTAAAGTTGGTTATTCACCAGAGCGAATTAATCCGGGAGACAAGGAACATACACTCCAGAATGTGATCAAAGTTGTTTCAGGATGTTGTGCAGAATCTTTAGAAGAAATAGCAAAGACGTACGAAACAGTTGTTGATGCTGGAGTGCATCGTGCAGCAACAATTAAAGTGGCAGAAGCTGCTAAAATCATCGAAAACACTCAACGTGATGTCAATATTGCCTTGATAAATGAACTTTCAATCATCTTTGATCGATTAGGAATTAATACCTATGATGTGCTGGAAGCAGCTGGAACTAAATGGAATTTCTTAAAGTTTTCACCGGGACTTGTTGGTGGTCATTGTATTGGTGTTGATCCTTACTATTTGACACACAAAGCGATGCAAGCGGGTTATCATTCTAAAGTAATCACAAGCGGTCGTTATGTGAATGATTCAATGGGATTCTACATAGGAAAGCAGACTGTTAAGAAAATTCTTGCTAGAGGGAGTAATATTAAAAATGCACGTGTTCTTGTGATGGGAGCAACTTTTAAAGAGGATGTAACTGATATTCGTAATTCGAAGGTGATTGATATAATCAAAGAACTTCACTCTTTCCAAGTTAATGTTGATTTGGTTGACCCGCATGCTTCTTCTGATGAAATGAAAGAAGAATATGGTGTGTCACTCGTAGAAAAACCAGCGAATAACTATGATGCAATTATTGTAGCAGTGAATCATCGTCAGTATATTGACATGACTGAGGCTGATTTCAAAGTAATGATGAAGAATGGTGATGGTGTACTTGTTGACGTGAAAGGTCTTTACAAAGGGATGATCAAAGAACTTGAATACTGGAGTCTTTAAATTCGATTTAACAAGATGACTTACACAAAAAATATATTGCTTACAGGTGGTGCTGGATTTATTGGATCTCATCTCGCTCGACTTTTGGTCAATAAATACCCAACTTATCGGATTATTAATCTTGATAAATTGACTTACGCAGGAAATTTGAAGAATCTCAAAGATTTGGAAGATGCACCTAACTATGTTTTTGTGAAAGCTGACATTTGTGATCAAAAAGCACTTACTGATGTGTTCTCAACATACGAAATTTCTGATGTTATTCATTTAGCAGCTGAATCTCACGTAGATCGATCGATCGAAGGTCCAATGGAATTTGTAATGACTAACGTGGTTGGAACCGTTAACTTATTGCAACAAGCAAAGGATAACTGGAAAGGTGATGATCATGTATTTCACCACGTTTCTACAGATGAGGTGTATGGATCGCTTGGAACTGAAGGTTTATTTGAAGAAGTTACTTCGTACGATCCCCGGAGTCCATATTCATCGTCTAAGGCATCTTCAGATCACTTCGTAAGAGCGTTTCATCATACATATAAATTGCCAATTAAAATATCAAACTGTTCAAATAACTACGGAAGTCATCAATTCCCAGAGAAATTAATTCCATTGATGATTAACAATATTCTCCAAAAAAAGCCGCTCCCAATCTATGGTAAAGGTGACAACATTCGTGATTGGCTTTGGGTGGAAGATCACGCGAGTGCGATTGATACTATATTTCACGGAGGTCGAGTCGGCGAATCATACAATGTCGGTGGATTGAATGAATGGACGAACCTTGACCTTGTACTTTACTTATGTCGATTGATGGATCAAAAACTTGATAGAGCAGAAGGTGAGAGTGAGAAATTAATCATCTACGTTACCGATCGAGCGGGACACGATATGCGTTATGCCATCAATGCAAGTAAGTTAGAAGGGGAATTAAATTGGAAACCTTCACTCAAATTCGAAGAAGGACTGGAAAAAACAGTAGATTGGTACTTGGCCAATGAAGATTGGATTCAAGAAGTTACCAGCGGCAGTTATCGCGACTATTACCAGAAAATGTATCAAGATAGATAATGGGTTTATTTGGACGAAGAAAAGAACGAAAACGTGAAGCAACTCTTCCTCCGTTTGATTTGTCTATTCTCGGTGCCGACATGCACAGTCATTTAATCCCAGGAATTGATGATGGTTCCAAATCGATGGATCAAACAATCGCAATGATGGCGAAGTTTGAAAATCTTGGATATTCAAAGTTGATTACAACTCCACACATTATGGGAGACTTCTATCGAAATACACCCGAGATTATCCTAGGTGGATTAGATGAGGTTAGGAAAACGGCCAAAAAACTTGGATTGAAAATTGAAATTGGTGCCGCAGCTGAATATTACTTCGATGAAAGTTTAATGAGCAGATTGAAATCAAAGGAACAACTATTGACCTTTGGAGATAATAAAGTGTTATTTGAATTTTCAATGCTTTCAAAACCAGATCAAGTCGAAGAACTTCTATTTGAGTTTTTCACTCAAAATTACACGCCTGTTCTTGCCCATTTTGAACGTTACACGTACTTTTTGGGATCCGTAGATAAAGCGCGCGAATGGAGAGAAAAAGGTGTTGAAATTCAAATGAATTTAAACTCGCTTTCAGGTCACTATGGACCTGAAGTAAAAAAACAGGCGGAAATGCTCATCGATGCTAAACTTGTCGATTATGCTGTGAGTGATTGCCATCGAATCGAACATCTAATGATTCTTGAAAGTAATCTAAGTAGTAGTTATATGCATAAGCTTGCCGATCTTAACCTTAAGAATCGAGATTTACTTACTTGAAAAGTAAATACCAGGGTATTTAATAGTACTTTTACTGACATACTTTAATTTTAGTATTATACTCTATATTAAAATCACTGAGCGATGGATTCAATTGAACTAATTACTTTTCTCTTGTTAGGATTGGCTGCTGCTATATTTAAGGCATATAACCGAAAGAATTTGATTGATTTTCTGCAATTAATGTTTTTTGCAAGTGTAGCGTTGTTAATCAAGAATGACTTATCTTCAACCGATCATAATGAGTTTCCTAGTCAAATTACGTATGGCTTGATCGGAGTTGTGGCAATTAACCTAGTAATATCTAAATGGAAAGGCTACCATCGTCCGTTATTACGTGTACTTCCCCCTTTGATCACTTTTGTAGCATTCTGGATATTTTTTGGACAAGGAGAATTGACTTATTTGTCGAGTTCTGTTAGCTTGAGTGGAATTGCTCTTATGTCGATTCCATTTCTAGGAGTTTTAGCCTATGAAATTGGGAGTATTAAATCTATTTTGATTAAAAAACTATTTGATTCGAATGAGAATTTAGCCAACAGTATTGCATTACTAGTAATTGGAGTATCAGTATTAATAGCTGTTTTTAATGCTGGTGGATTTGGAGTTTTACTTATTGCTGCTGGTTATTTATCGGCTAGTTTTTATCGATCTTCAGAAAGTAAACAACTAACCAATACACTATTGGCATTATCGTTAATTTGGATGTTCTCTAATGTGTCAGATACTACTGAGGCTGATTTAGGACTTGGAAAAACACTCACAGGGCTTTTTATTGGTGCCTTTACTTTAGCAATGATTCAATTTTCTTGGAGTGCAAAAAAGCGGAAATATTTGTTAGTGATAATTGCTTCTGTTATCGGATTCGGACTTATTTTGATGATGCTTCTAATGCAATTGCAGCACAACGCATTTGGTGGAATGGAAGCTTTCATTGGTGTTGTTGTAGGGTTCGCACTCACCAATGCATTAATCGGAAAGCCATTTGTAGGAATGAGTGTCTTGGCAATAATTATAGCAATAGGGTTGTATTTTCCAGCTTATCTAATCAATCAAGAGCAGCAAGCAATTGAAAAAGAACTGGAAATATTTGGTAATCCTAAAAAATCAACCGAAGAAGTAGAAGAAATCAAAACACTTCCTCTTGTGGGAATTATTGGGAAGTATGAGGTGGATATTGAATCTTCGCTTATCTCATTCAAACTTGGACCTAAAGGAGGTGTTACAAAAGGAGCAATTAAAAATTTCTCTGGGTCGATTGAAATCAAGGAAGATATACTAGCGTCTTCATTTAATATTGAGATGCCAATTAAAGCATTAACTACCTTTAATAAAATGCGAGATGATGCATTGAACGGTCGTGAATATTTCAATTCGAAGGCGTTTAAGAAGATGATTTTTACAGGAAAATCCTTGAAAGAAACAAGTGCTGAAAATGAATACGAGATTGTCGGTGAATTTACCTTGCTCGGAGTGACAAAAGAAGTAACAGTGATAATTATGAGGGTAGATAATTCTGTAGATAAAATTCTAATCGGAAAAGGATCAATTGATCGAACAGAATTCGGAATGACTCCAGACTCAAGGCAGGGAAATGTTGTCTCCTTCGAATTCAAAGTAAAACTCATCTAAACTTACAATCTTGAGCTCTTTAATTTAGCAATCAATATCAGTCTGCCCATCTTAAAATCTTCGTATCTTATTGTTTTCACGTCTTAAAATCTAATAATAAAGCCCTCTCCCACTCACTCCGGTATTCCGAATAATCAATGCCGGAAACGGAAATTTAAAGTAGTTAAAATGCTTCACGATTGCCTTTAGCCATGGCTTCTTGATCGGTAACTTACTGAAATCGATATCTAATGAGAAAATTAATTCTCTTTGTGAATTGTAGCCAATGTTTGTTGCTGGATCCAAATAATATTCTTGATCTCCCACAAGTTTAGCATGTGCGCTATATCCAACTGAAAAACATGCCCATTCCGGAATCCGACTATTCTTAAAGAATGTTCTGGGACTAAAACTTAACCAGTAAGTTTGTCCATTATAGTCCTTGAAGAATGATTCAGCAAATGTGCCCCCTAGTACTTCTGGACGAATCGCAGCGAACTCAGTAGGTGAGTAAGAGAATTTTGGAATGATCCGCTCTTCACCCCAAAAGTAAGATTGTAAAGAATATGATGTGGTTCCCAAAGTGTTTGCTGCCACATCACTCCAAGAAAAGCCCCAATCGGCACTAAAGGCATCGAACAGTTCAAAGGTTGTTTGGTAACCGAAGCTTACTCCTGCTCCCAGCCAAATGCATTTATCGTCTTCCAAACCTGTCCATCGGAAAAGGTCAGCTGTAAATTGACTCTCTTTATAGGCGATGTAAAAATGACCAACCTTATCCATTTGCAACCAATTCTTAGAATCATCAAATGTGTGCCATTTCGATTTTTCAACTTTACTGTACCAAACTTGAGATAAACCAATCATGCTTCCTGCCCAAAATGCACCAGTTCCAGTTGAAATGCCAATAAATCTACCTTTATTTAGACTGTCAGGGCGATTGAAGAAGGATCGCTGCGAATACCCAGTCGAGGAAATTGTGAGTAGTGAAATGATTACAATGAATATTCGCATAAGTCGAAATTACGTCAAATCGTTGAATTGAGCAATTGGAAAGTTTTAAATCTAGGAGTAAATACCGCTCAAATGGTGAATCTATGGTTATATCATAACAATCCCTAAAACGATTACAATTTTGAATTCAAATCTGCGTTATAGCCTATAATTATGCTACATTTGCTGCTTAATATTTACGTATCACATACAACTCAACCTTTGAATAACCTATTACGTTAGAATTTATAATTAGGACTGTTTGTGAAGAAAATGAAATTGAATGAATAGTAAAGTCATAAAAGATTGGAACGAAATAAAAATTAACGACAGTTGGGCGATTTTTAAAATAATGGCTGAGTTTGTTGAAGGGTATGACCGTATGGCGAAAATTGGCCCTTGCATCTCTGTGTTTGGATCAGCCCGTACAAAATTCGATAATCAATATTACAAAATGGCAATTCACGTTTCTGAATTGTTAGCTGAAGGAGGGTATGGAGTCATTACGGGTGGTGGACCAGGAATCATGGAGGCTGGAAACAAAGGTGCACAACAAGGTGGAGGTAAGTCTGTTGGATTAAACATCGATCTTCCATTTGAGCAAAACCATAATCCGTACATTGACCAAGAGCACAACCTTGAATTTGATTACTTCTTTGTAAGAAAGGTAATGTTTGTGAAATACGCACAAGGATTTGTTGTATTGCCTGGTGGATTTGGCACCTTGGATGAACTTTTTGAAGCATTAACATTGATTCAAACAAATAAAATTAGTAAGCGACCTGTTGTTTTAATAGGGAGAGCATATTGGGAAGGATTACTTGACTGGATTAAATCTGCAATGCTCAATGATGAAGCAAATATTTCAGAGAAAGATCTCAATTTATTCGCACTTGTGGATACTGCAGAGGAAGCATTTACTTATATTGATGACTTCTACAAGTCAAATCAAATGGCACCGAACTTCTAATCACAATCTTCCATGGAATTACTGAAGAAATTAGGGAATTATATTTGGAGCAAACAATTCGGGATTAATCTCGGGATTATTATTGTGATATATATCGTTGGCTTCATAATTCTGAATAAATGCCTAGCTGAAAAAACAAAATGGGGTGAAAAAATAGAGGTTCCAAACTTAATTGGAAAGAACCAAAATAACTTAAAGAAAATTTTAGGTGATTCCCTCGAATTTGAAGTTCTGGGTTCAATTTACGATCCATCTAAAGTGGAAGGAACAATCTTGAGCCAAGACCCGAAAGCTACTTCAGTGACTGATATATACGTCAAAAGTGGACGGAAAATCAAAGTACGTGTCTCGAAGAGAACGCAAATGATTGAAATGCCCAAGTTGGTAGATAAATCTCAACGATTCGCAGAAACAATCTTAAAAAGTAGAGGCTTTAGATATACACTCGAATACAAGCCTTCGAAAGAAGCTCATGGAGCCGTGTTAGAACAACTCTATAAGAATAAATTAATAGCAGAAGGAATCCGCATTCCTATTGGCTCAAAAATTAAATTAATAATCGGACGAGATCAAGCTGGAGTGCCACAAGCATTGCCAAATTTGATTGGGCTTACAATCGAAGAAGCAAGAGTGCGTGTTGCAAATATGATTGATATGGACTTCCAAGTGGCTTGTCCAGAAGGATATACTAGCGCGGATTCATTGTCCTCTCGCGTAGAAACTCAATCTCCTGATTATTCTGAAGACGGAAGGGTTGCTTCTGGCTCAACAATCTTGATCTTTGCCACGAAAGTAGCAATTGAACAAGAACCTTAAATTGTAAATGTAATGATGAATAAGTACATGATTCTTCTTGCTTTTCTGTGTTCTGCTGTTATTGGTTGGACGCAAGGTGAGGAGGTAGGACCTTTAACTGGGAATCCTCAACTTCTTCAATTGAAAGTTAATGTGGTGAAAGTGAATGCTGGCACTTTTGATAGTACATTTATCTATACGCAAGACACAATTTCATTACCAATATTTGATGATTTTAGCTCTAATAAGTTTCAGAGTTATAATGCCAATTTTACTGATGTTGGAGTGACTTTTGATCAAGTATTCGCATTGCTTGACCCTTTAAATATACCTCTAGCTGCAAATGCTGCATTTACTACTCAAGTTACTTTCCGAACTACTTATGTGATTTCTACTTCTAATGCAATCAACGTTGATTTTGCAACAACTTCAATTCAGGTTGGTGACCTCTCAAGTTATCCTGTGGCACACGTAACAACTAATGCATATCCGCCTTATTATATTTATGATACGATTAATACTCCATCAGATACTGACTTGTCGCCCGATACAGTTTGGATTGTTGGACCCGATCTTGTTCAACAATCTGCAACACAGTTTTTCGCACCAGTAAATGATTTGACTAAAATCTGGATCGATAGTGAGGCATATCATAATTATCGATTTGCCGTAAATCCATGGTCTCTCGGTGTGGCAACCTTTGACGGTTTAGACGAATTTGGTTTCCCGTATGACTTTGGCAGTGCGACTTCAAATTTTGCAGATCATCTTACATCTAAACCAATCGATATGTCTGCTGTAACTGCTTCAGATTCAATATACTTTAGCTTTTTGTACGAAGCAGAAGGTTTTGGAGATGTGCCAGAAGAAGTGGATTCATTAATCCTTGAGTTTTATGCGAAAGACTTGCTCCAGTGGAATCAAATTTGGAGTGTTGGAGGTTCGGCTTTGGATAGCTTCAGAATTGCTCACATTCGATTAGATAATCCTGATTATTTCAAAAAAGGATTTCAATTTAGATTTAAAAATTATGGAGGACTCTCAGGTAGTTTGGATCATTTCCATATCGATTATGTGAATTTGAGAACACTTTCAGGCTTTCAAGATACACTCTTCAAAGATTTTGCGATTGTATACCCAGTAAACACACTAATTAAAGACTTTACTTCTGTCCCCTGGGATCATTGGAAAAATAATTTCACAGGTAAGATGTCGGATGCTGTTTTAATGACTGTTCGGAATAGTAGTAATAATGCAGAGAACAATCTTGATGGCTCATCTGAAGTTTTTTATGGAGGTGTTTCTGAGGCGACCCCATTTGTGCTCACTGGAGGAATCCTATCGGGCGGACAAATCAATTACGCGGCCAAGAGCTTTTATGCATCAATACACAATTTCAGCAGTGGATACCATTTTGATGAAACGAAAACTGGCCCAAATCAAAGTTTTGATGTGACGACAATTGTTGCTGCTCAATTCCCAACATTTACGGGAAATGATTCAACATTTACGCAACAAGTCTTCGAGAATTATTATGCCTATGATGATGGTTCAGCTGAGAAGGCTTATGGAGTTACTGTCGCTCAAGGTCGATTAGCGATCCAATATGATGCCTATGAAGCAGATTCACTTATCGGAGTTAATATTCATTGGGTGCCTTCAGTAAATGACGTGTCAAACAAGTTATTTTTACTTACTGTTTGGGGGGATAACGGAGGGGTTCCTGGAAATGTGATTTATCAAGATGATTTCTTCTTCCCACGTCAACCTAAATATGAATTTGATCGGAATTTATTCACTACTTATTATCTTGCAGATACAATGAAATTACCAATTACAGGTAGATTTTATGTTGGCTGGAGACAGTTTGATTCGGATCGATTGAATGTTGGTTTAGATGCAAATATTGATAATTCATCCAAGACCTTCTATAGTTTGGATGGAGGTGCATCATGGGCTAGCTCAGGGATACCTGGAAGTATCATGATTCGTCCGATTTTCTCTACAGAAATGGATGCTTCTCTTGGTTTGCGAGATGAAATTTCAAGTGTGAGTTCGGAAGTGACTGTTTTCCCAAATCCAACATCGGATATTGTAACAGTTAAAGTTGAAAATGGACTTTACACTGGAGTTCAAGTATTTGATCTAATGGGAAGAATGATTGTTGGTACGGATTCTAATCAAGTTGATTTATCTGGAAATCCTGATGGGGTTTACATCTTTAAGTTGGCAGGGATCAATAAAATCGTGAAAGTAATTAAGCGATAATGAGCGAACAAGAAGGGCTAGATTCTGATGAATCAAACAACGAAGAATTATTTGAGCATCATAGAGTGATTGCTGATCCAGGTCAAGAGGTGGTTAGGATAGATAAATTTCTAATGACACGAATTCCAAATACATCAAGGAATAAAATTCAACTAGCTGCTAAAAACGGAAGTATCCTTGTGAATTCAATTGTGGTTAAGCAAAATTATAAGATCAAGCCTGGTGATGATGTCTCAATCGTACTCCCTTTTCCTGTGAGAAGCCTAGAACTGTTGCCAGAAGAGATTCCAATCGATATTAATTATGAGGATGAACAATTAATTGTTGTCAATAAGGAAGCTAATATGGTTGTGCATCAAGGGTACGGAAATTACACAGGTACTCTTGCAAATGCACTTGCATTTCACTTCGAGAATCTACCAGTTGGACCAAATGAATTTTCTGGTCGACCAGGAATTGTTCACCGACTTGATAAACATACAACAGGGCTTATGGTTGTGGCTAAAACCGAAGGAGCATTGACTAATTTGGCAAAACAATTCTTTGATCGTACCACAGAACGTCGCTATTGGGCATTGGTCTGGGGAGATGTTGATGAAGATGGAACAATTACAGGGCATATCGGCCGATCTCTAAAGAATCGAAAGGTGATGACTATGTTTCCTGAGGGTGACTATGGCAAGCATGCCGTAACTCATTATAAAGTCTTGAAAAGGTATGGTTATGTCACCCTTGTTGAGTGCAAATTAGAAACGGGAAGAACCCATCAGATTCGTGTGCACATGAAGAGTCTTGGGCATCCACTTTTTAATGATTTTGAATACGGCGGAGATCGAATTCTAAAGGGGACAACAAGCGCGAAATACAAACGATTTATTGAGAATTGTTTTGAACTTCTATCAGGCCAAGCGTTACATGCTAAGACGCTTGGATTTACACACCCTGTAACAAAAGAGTTTATCCAATTAAATTCAACCCTACCTCTAGGATTCCAAGGAGTACTTGATAAATGGGAGAAATATATCGGGTAAGACTGTTAACCTTTACTTGATTTGAACATATAAGTTAAATGGACATGTTAAGATTTACTTTTTTATGTTACTTTTACGTGTGGAAATCTAACCATATATTAAAAGGATGTCCATTTTTAACGATTTAATAACTACTTGAAAAGACAAGATCTATGAAGGTGAGAAGTATTATAGCATTTGCTGCATTGACATTTACTGTTCTGTCATGTGGTTACATGAAATATGTAACAGAAGCAAATGAATCCTACGTGCGAGAAGATTACTGCGATGCCTCTGAAAAGTGTGCTATGGCATATACCAAATTAACTCGTAAAGGAGGTGGAGCTCAAACAACTAAAGGTGATATGGCCTTTAAAACTGCTGAGAGTTATCGAATGACTGAACAATACCGTGACGCAAACGAATGGTATGAAAGAGCGAAACTTCTTGAATATGAACAAGTAAAGCCAGAAGTCCTTTTGTATAATGCTGATGTCTTGCGTAAAATGCGTGAATTCGATAAAGCAATTATAGATTATAAGTTGTACAAAACAATGGTTCCTGGAGATGATCGTGCAAATACAGGAATTGAGTCTTGTGAAAACTACGATCGATATAAAGCGGATAAAACACGTCACATTATTGAGAATCAAGGAACGATTAACAAGGTCGAGTTTGATATGTCTCCAGCATTTGGTGACAGAAAGCAAACAAAAATGTATTTCGGCTCTTCTCGTCCTGGATCTACGGGTAAGAAAATAGATCCTAGGTCGTGTGAGGCATATATGGATATCTGGGTTTCTGATCTTGATAAAAAAGGAAACTGGACTAAACCATACTTAGTTAAAGGTGATAGTATCAATACGGAAGCAAACGAAGGAACTGTTTGTTTTGATGATCGCATGAAGAAAATGTTCTTCACGCGTTGTCCAACGTTAAAAAAACAAAATCTTGGATGCGATATCTGGGTTTCAACAGCTAAAGGGAAAACGGCTTGGAATATTCCAACTAAACTCCCTCTTAAAATGCATGATTCTATTTCAGTAGGTCATCCATGTACTGCTGATGGTAAATTTCTGATTTTTGCGTCAGATATGCCTGGTGGATATGGAGGACGTGATTTATGGTACACGCAGTACGATCGTAAATCTAAATCATGGTCTGCTCCCAAAAACATGGGACCTGAAATCAATACTAAAGGAAATGAATTGTTTCCATCTTTTGGGTTAGATGGTGGATTGATCTACGCTTCAGATGGAATGGCTGGACTTGGTGGGCTTGATATTTTTAAAGCTAAAAAAATTGGAGAAGAGAATAAATGGGAAAACCCTACTAACATGGGGTCTCCAATCAATAGTGAAAATAACGATTACTCACTCATTGAAAAAGATAAGCGTCTCGGTTATTTTACTTCAGAGCGTAAAAGTGGAAACGGTGAAAATAAACCAGATATCTATTCTTATGTAATACCACCGAACGTATTTAGCTTGAAATTAAATGTTACTGACCTTGCTGAAGGTGAAATAATCGAGGGTGCTACTGTTACGGTAACTGGACCAGAAGGTTCTTGGACAGGAATTACGGATGAGAATGGTTCTGTATATTGGGATAAGAAACCAACAGGTGACCGTTATATCAACGAGGAGGAAGGATACACGATGAATATCGCAATGGAAGGATATTATGAAAATCCTAATCCTTATGAAATTTCAACAGAAGGTTTGGATTACGATCAAGATTTTGTGGTCGACATGGGACTTTTTCCTAAACGACCAATTCGTTTGCCAGAAGTTCAGTATCATTTGAATAAATGGACTTTCGTTGTCGATTCAACAATCAATTCTCTTGATTCTTTACTTTTTGTGTATGATTTACTTGAAGCAAGACCAGAGTTAGTTATTGAACTTAGTTCTCATACCGATTCACGTGGTAAGAATTCAATGAATAAGAAACTATCTATCAATAGAGCAATTGCAATTTACAAATACCTTGTTGATGAGAAAGGTATTGATCCAAGGCGAATCATTCCTGTTGGAAAAGGAGAGGAAACTCCACGTACTATTTATTTGAAAGATGGAGTGTATGTTGTTCGGGAGCCTAAAGATGGGGAGTACGAAACAATCGTGCTTACAGAAAAGTATATCAATTCATTTAGAAGAAGAAATCGGAGAACATTTGATAAACTCCACCAGTTAAATAGACGTGCAGAAGGTGATGTTCATTCACTTGATTTTGATCCTGAAACTGCACCAGCTGCAAATCCAGCTTATTCTGAATATGTTGCGTATCCATAATTAGAAACTAAAAAAAAAAATAGTTAGTCCGCTCATCTTATTGGTGAGCGGATTTTTTTGTACCTTAAAGTAGATGCCTAACCGATCTATTATGAATGAGGAATACCTACAACTGATCTGGAATCGTGCGCGATTACCGATTCCACAGCTGAAATTAACCAATGGGAAACAACTTGTTGTCAAGAAAACAGGTGACCATAATATGCAATTTAGTGGTCCCGATTTTTATAATGCTTGTATTCAATTTGATGATCTTGAATTTCATGGTGCGATTGAAATTCATGTGAATAGCTCAGATTGGTATAAGCATAAACACCACTTGGATGAATCATTCAACAGCGTTATACTTCATGTTGTTTACAATAATGATGTCTCAGTCGTTCAAAATGGACTTAAATTACCAACTCTTGAATTAAAACCTTTCCTTGATCCAACAGAAATCATTCAATTTGATTTTGCATCGAAGAAAAAAATTATTTTTCCGTGTAAAAGTGTCGTTGATAAAGTGGATGATGTTTATTGGAATTCAATGAAAACAAAAGCTCTCATCCATAAGTGGAATGAGAAAACCCAGCCACTTGAAACTCTATCTGATGAACAGGCACTCTATGTTCTCATTGCTTCATCTTTCGGAATGGGAGTGAACAAGAAACCTTTTGAGGAGTTAGCGAGAATTATTCCTTGGTCGCAATTAGTTGAACTAACGGGAGATCAAAGAGTCCAGTTAATCTTAGTAAGTAGTGGTTGGATGAATAATAATTATGATCATGGTGCTGGAACGAACACAAGATGGCACTTTCGTGGAACTCGTCCTTCAAATTTCCCGACAAAGAGAATTCCGCAATTTGCTGCATTCATTGCAATGTTTGAAATAAATGAGCTTGTAAAATTGCTAGAATGTAACGATTTTTTGGATCAGTTCCATCTTCTATTAAAAGAACGAAATCAATCAAAGAATAGTGTTCATTTATCTCGAGAACTAATTGATTCGATACTAATCAATGCGTTTGTACCGTTCCTTTGGCGATTGAGTGAATTTAGATTGAACTACTCCTATCAAGAAAAAGCCATGGATATATTGAATCAACTCCCACATGAGAAAAATGGAATAATTAGGCGATGGAGTAGGTTGAACGTAAAGGTGAAATCAGCTCTCGATTCACAAGGTTTATTGGCATTAAACAGGTACTTTTGTACTCATAAAAAATGTCTATCTTGCGAGGTGGGATTAAAATCACTTGATCGATTAGTATGATTCAAAAAACAATCTTCTTTTTTGAAATGAAATCTTTTGGGGTTTGTAAATGGTGGGCTCGTAAACTTGGTATTAGTATTTCTAAAGTTCGTTTAGGATTTATTTATGCATCGTTTATCGCGTTTGGGTCTCCGTTGATTATATACTTAGCAATGGCTTGGGTGCTAGATCATAAACATTATTTCAAGCTTCATGCAAGAAGAAAAAATTCAATTTGGGAACTGTGAGAGGAATGTTCGAGTCTAAATTGTTCAGCAGGATCTATTTTTTCATCCTTATTCTTACGGTTATTATTACTGGCGGAACAATCGGCTATATGCTGATTGAAGGATGGGGATTTGTTGATTCATTCTACATGACAATTATCACAGTATCTACAGTCGGATTTCGTGAAGTTGAAGAACTGTCTGTGTACGGTAAGTTTTTCACAGCATTCCTAATTATTTCAAGCTTTGGTAGTTTTGCCTACGCGATTAGTACAATAACCACTTACGTTGTAGGGGGACAATATAGAAAACACCTTAGAGAACACAAGATGATGAAGCAACTTAAGAAAATGAAAGATCACGTTATTGTATGCGGTTTTGGTCGTGTCGGAAGACAAGTGGCAGAGGATTTGAAAGCAAATAATGTTGAATTCGTAATTGTTGAGAAAGATGAACACTTAATAGCTCATCAAGATGAGGATCAACTTATGTTTATTGAAGGGGATAGTACAGATGATGAAGTACTTCGGCGTGCTTCAGTTGAAACAGCCCGTGCTGTAATCACTTGTCTCCCTAAGGATGCTGATAATCTATATGTCGTTCTTACAACTCGCCAATTTAGAAAGGAACTAACAATTGTAAGTCGCGCATCATCACCATCTTCAGTTTCGAAATTGAAATTGGCAGGAGCGAATAATGTAATTATGCCAGATGCTGTTGGTGGTTCTCACATGGCTTCTTTAATTGCTGACCCTGACATTATGGAATTCTTGGATTCTATTCGATTAAGAGGAAATTCAGACACAAACGTAGAGACGATCTCTTACAGTGAATTACCAAAGAATCTCAGGGGTAAAACTATTGGCGAGTTAGAGTCTCGAAGAATTACGGGGTCTACAATAGTTGGATTCAAATCGGAAAATGGTGAATACACAATTAATCCATCAATGGACACAATCGTTGATGAAGAATCAAAAGTATTTGTTCTAGGAAACGTGGATCAAATTCAAAAACTAATTACTCATTTCAAATTGGAGCGTGAATGATTATTCTCATTACTGGCAGCAATGGTCTACTCGGTCAAAAAATAGTTGATTATTGCCAAACTCATAATATTGAGTATTTCGCTACTTCTAAAGGCGATAATCGAAATAGTAATTGCCCAAACTTGAAATATAATGAGCTTGATATTACAATTAACGAAGACGTAAATAGAGTGTTAAAAGATCTCACACCAACTCACTTGATTCATACAGCAGCAATGACAAATGTTGATCAGTGTGAAAAGGAAAAGGAAGGATGCGAACTGATAAACGTCACAGCGACTTCTTATTTAGTAGATGCATGTAATAAAATCGGGTGCCACTTTCAATTACTCTCTACCGATTTTGTCTTTGATGGTGAAAAAGGAAATTATTCAGAGGAAGATGTAATAAACCCGTTGAGTGAATATGCACGTTCGAAGGCAAAAGCTGAAAAGCTAGTTCAGAATAATGCAACTTGTAAATGGTCAATTGTAAGGACAATTATCGTTTACGGGAAAGCAGAAAATCTCTCAAAATCAAATATTATTCTTTGGGCAAAATCTGTGCTTGAAAAAGGTGATCCTTTGTCAATTGTCGATGATCAATTCAGAGCACCAACATGGGCAGAAGATCTCGCAAAAGGATGCATGGCAATCGTCGAGCGAAATGAATCTGGCATTTTTCACATGAGTGGACCAAAAACAATGTCCATCCATGAACTTATCACGCGAATTGCAGTGCATTTTGGTTATCCAACAGATCAAATTACAAGAATTTCTAGTTCAACTTTAAATCAAGCAGCAAAACGACCACCCAAAACAGGTTTTGATCTGACCAAGTCCAGATCAAAAGTTGGCTACAATCCACATACACTTGAAGAGACTCTTGACTCACTATTCGAATAGTTGTTTCGCTACTTCATTGGTAGTCAGTAGCTAACAGTAATGCATAATATTCTTATATTTGTCTACACTGAAAATTAAGTATAAAAAACTATTTATGAAATTTCTACTTGGGACCATGGCCACGCTTTTACCATTTATTCAATTTGCAGCAGATAAGGGACTCGATGAAAAAATCGATGAAGGATTTGGGAGTGCTACAGGTTGGTTTGTTGATGCTATATTTTATGCAATACCATTTACTGATGAGGTTCAAATTCCATGGGTGCTAATAGTACTAGTGGTAGGGGCATTATTTTTCACAATTTATTTCAGACTCATAAATTTCAGAGGTTTTTTTACTGCTATTAATATAGTTCGAGGTAAATACGATGACATTGAATCTGGTGGAGATGATCATATTGAGGCATCTGATAGTGTGCATACTGTTGATGGTGATATCGTTGATACAATCCGGGTTGAGCAAAACGAGGATCATCATGGAGAAGTGTCGCATTTCCAAGCACTGACCGCAGCTTTGTCCGCTACAGTTGGATTAGGGAATATTGCTGGTGTTGCGGTAGCAATCTCAATTGGTGGGCCTGGCGCTACGTTCTGGATGATCATTACTGGCTTGATAGGTATGGCATCTAAGTTTGCTGAATGTACATTAGGTGTTCGGTATAGGGAAATAGATGAAAATGGTACCGTTTATGGTGGTCCAATGTATTATCTCTCAAAAGGACTTAGAGAAAAAGGGCTAGTTAAAATTGGAAAAGGATTAGCGATTGTGTTTGCAATAATGTGTATTGGAGGATCATTTGGTGGTGGAAATATGTTTCAATCCAACCAAGCGTTTGCAATGCTTGAATCATACGCTCAAGATGAAATAAATACAAAAGAAAAGTTAAACGAATCAAAGGATTCTCAAGTTTTCTATGACTATCATGTGACTACGAACTATGATGTTGTTAAGGTGAGTAAAGACTCTGTATTGGTTAAACCATCGGTGAAGGGAAAGGTGATTTCACTTGCTATATCAGATTTAATTAAAGATTCGGTTAATCTGACGGATGGAATGAATGTCATCACTGAAGGAATGATTAATGAAGATTTGGTTGGTATGCAAATTGATTATGCGAGACCAGAAACATATCAGGGATTTGTGAAAAATATTGAAGGTGATTCGGTTTCATTGGATAATGGCTCAATTCAAATGACGGTTGCATCAGAAAGTTTTATTGGAAACTCTAGAACTACACCTTTATCTGGAAACGGATGGTTGTTTGGTTTGATCATGGCAGCACTGGTGGGAGTAGTTATTATTGGTGGGATTAAAAAAATTGCAAAGGTTACTGATAAAATTGTTCCATTCATGGTTGGAACCTATGTTCTTGCTTCTTTGATAATTTTAGGAATGCACTTTTCAGAAATCCCAAGCGCATTCGGTCAAATTTTCTCAGGTGCATTTACTGGATTAGGAATTGCAGGTGGTGTGTTTGGTGTTCTGATCCAAGGATTTAAAAGGGCGGCCTTCTCAAACGAAGCTGGTATTGGATCTGCTTCTATTGCCCATTCGGCAGTGAAAACTAAATATGCTGCAAGTGAAGGGTTGGTAGCATTATTAGAACCTTTTATTGATACAGTTCTTGTTTGTACTATGACGGCTCTTGTGTTAATCATTAGTAATGGTGATGGTTCGATTATGACTTATGGGCAAGAAGTAAAACAAGGAGTTGAGGTTACTTCAAAAGCATTTGCATCTAACATTTCATGGTTCCCAATAATACTTACTATCGCAGTAGTGCTATTCGCATTTTCGACAATGATTTCCTGGTCTTACTATGGGTATCAAGCATGGTCTTACTTGTTTGGAAGATCGAAAAGAGTTGAATACATTTACAAAGCTTTGTTCTGTGTATTCGTGATTATCGGCGCAGCTGCGAAGCTTGGTTCGGTAATAAACTTTTCTGACGCCATGATTTTTGCTATGCTTGTCCCTAATATGATAGGGCTATTCTTATTAGCACCACGAGTGAAAGAGGAGCTCGTTCGTTTTAAAACAGCGATTAAGGCAAAAGCAAAAGCGTAAGTTCTATGCCAATCTCCAAACGAAATAGAAGAGGGGTGCTTGCATTACTTCTGATTGGAGTTGCCATTTCATTTACACCAAGAATTTTATCCAGTGTATTGACTTCAGAGAAATCATTGATTTCATTCAAGGAAGCAAAGATCGTTGAAAGCGAAATTGTTAAGCAGAAGCGGACATGGCAAAAAACGAAGAATAAGAAAAGCAAATATAAGAATCGGTATTCAATTCCCGCTCGTCGATTTGATCCAAATCAATATTCTGAGACGGATTGGACTAAACTAGGACTATCAATAAAGCAAGCGCAAGTTGTCGTGAAATTCGCAAAGCGTGGGTTGAAATCAAATGATGACCTTCGCAAGATTTATGTCTTATCAGATGAATTTATCACTACAATTGCCGACTCAACCTATTATCCTGATGGATATATTTATGTTCGCGAAAAAGATGCGCTAACTGAAGAGGATCAATCCCAATTACTCGTTTCGCTAAATTCAGCAAATGAAGAGGAACTGAAAAAAATTAAAGGTATTGGCTCATATTTCGCATCCAAAATTATTTATTACCGTGAGGTTTTAGGTGGCTATTCGAATAAGGAACAATTACTTGAAATATGGAAATTTGATTTGGAGAAATATCAAGAAATACGAAATTACATTGAAGTTGATGATGTGAAACTTAAAACTATTTCGATTAACTCCGCTTCAATTTCCGAGTTGAAAAAGCATCCATATATAAACTACAATATGGCAAACTCAATAGTTAAAATTCGAGCTCAAATTGGGAGCTATGAAACCTTAGATGATGTTAAGAGGTCAGTTCTTATCGATGAAATAGTATTCCAAAAAATTAAACCCTACATATCCTTGTAAGATGAATCTTGAAGAAAAAATAAGAAACTCAATTAGAGACGTAGTCGATTTTCCCAAAAAAGGAATTGTTTTCAAAGACATTACTCCTATTATGATGAATCCGAAATTATCGAATGAAATCGTTGATGCATTATACGAACAATATAAGGATCAGAATATCGACATTGTTGCAGGAATAGAAAGTCGAGGATTTCTGTTCGGATATCCATTAGCGATGAAACTTGGCCTGCCTTTTGTTCTTATTCGCAAAAAAGGAAAACTTCCATACGATAAAATTAGCTATGACTATGATCTTGAGTACGGCAGTGCAACAATTGAAATGCACACAGATGCTGTTGGTCATAAACAGCGTGTATTAATTCATGACGATCTTCTTGCAACTGGTGGTTCAGCGAATGCAGCAGCTCAATTAATTGATAAAAGCGGTGGTGAGGTGGCAGGATTTAATTTCTTAGTTTCACTCGATTTTTTAAATGGTCAAGAAAAACTAAACGGATTTACTAACAATATTACTAATTTCGTAGCCTACTAAACTGGTAGGAAACTTACAATTACATTAAGGATGGATTTTGAGCTAAATGAAAATCAACGTATGATCGCCCAAATGGTGCGCGATTTTGCAGAAAAAGAAATTCTACCTAATCGCAATCAGTGGGATGCCGATGAATATTTCCCTGTTGACCTGATGCGGAAAATGGGAGAGCTTGGACTCCTTGGGATTTATGTTCCTGAGCAATATGGTGGAAGTGGTTTTAGCTACTCAGAATATGTTACTGCCCTAATTGAAATTGGGAAAGTTTGTGGGGGTATTGGTTTAAGCGTTGCTGCCCATAACTCTTTATGTACTGGACATATTTATTATCATGGTTCTGAAGAACAAAAAATGAAGTACCTCCCGAAGTTATCTTCTGGTGAATTTATCGGTGCATGGGGGTTAACAGAACCTAATACTGGTTCGGATGCCATGCGCATGGAAACAACCGCTGTTAAGGATGGAAATGAATGGATAATTAATGGTGCGAAAACATGGATAACTCACGGTTTATCTGGTGATGTTGCAGTGATTCTTGTTCGTACTGGAGAACTTCTCGATAGTCGTGGAATTACGGCATTCATTATTGAAAAAGGTACTCCAGGTTTTTCTGCTGTAAAGATCAAAGATAAATTAGGGGTAAGAGCCAGTGAGACAGCAGAACTAATTTTCGACAATGTTCGAGTTCCTAAAGAAAATGTTATTGGTGAAGTTGGAATGGGATTCATTCAATCAATGCAGGTTCTGGATGGTGGTAGAATTTCCATCGCTGCATTAAGTTGTGGTGTAGCTCGTGGTGCTTATGAGGCTTCATTAAAATACGCTAAAGAGCGTGAGCAGTTTGGTAAACCTATAGCACAATTTCAAGCAATTGGGTTTAAGTTGGCCGACATGGCTACTGAGGTTAATGCAGCTGAATTGCTTACAATGCAAGCAGCTGAATTGAAAAATAATAAACTTCCAATGACAAAAGAAGGAGCTTTTGCTAAGTATTTCGCAAGTGAAGTTGCTGTAAGATGTGGTAATGAAGCTGTTCAAATAATGGGCGGATATGGTTATACAAAAGAGTATCCAGCTGAGAAGTTTTTAAGAGACTCGAAGTTAATGACGATCGGTGAGGGAACTTCTGAAATTCAAAAAATTGTCATCTCAAGAGAAATTTTAAAGCAATAATTGTAATTATAATTATTAGTAGTATATTTGTCGCCCGTACATCAATAAAGTATGTGCGAATAGATTAAAAGAAAGAAGAAAAGATATGTTGATTATTCCAGTCAAAGAAGGCGAAAACATCGAAAGAGCAATTAAGAAGTATAAGAAGAAATTCGAGAAGACCAAAGTTATGCGTCAACTTCGTTCTCGTAGAGAATTCACTAAACCTTCAGTAAGTAAGCGGCAGGAAAGAATTCGCGCTGGTTACAAGCAACGCATGGCGTCTGCTGAAATATAGACCGTAACATATTTCTAAAATAGTACGTAAAAGGAGCTGTATGGTTCCTTTTTTTATGCACGATAGTTTCTTAGAGTACCTTATCGCTGAAAAGCGCTTCTCTGAACACACATGCGTGGCTTATCGAAAAGACCTTGAGCAATTTATTGAGTATTCTGGTATTGAGAGTGAGGATGATCTAAAAGAAGTGACCTCAAAAGTGATTCGTGGCTGGATCGTCGAGCTCATGGAAAAAGGACTTGCTCCTCAAAGTGTCAACCGGAAACTTTCTACTCTTCGTACTTACTTTAAGTGGTTGCGCAGAAACAGTATCGTTGAATCAAATCCGATGCAGCTTGTTAAGGGGCCTAAAAATTCAAAGCGTCTTCCATCTTTTGCTCAAAAAAAGGAATTAGCGCCTGAACGACTCGATATTCTTTTCTCAAATGATTTTGAAGGTGTGCGTGATAGACTCATGTTCGAGTTCTTTTATCAAACTGGAATCCGATTAAGTGAATTGATCGGGCTGAAGTTGAATGACGTGTCAATCGACAAAATTAAGGTGCTAGGAAAAAGAAATAAAGAACGACTCATCCCAATATCGAAGGATTTAAATGAGCTCATATCTCACTATAAAAAAGCACGAATCGAACTAGAGTTAACTGATACTTCCTTTTTTGTGTTGAAAACGGACAAAAAACTATACCCCAAGTTTGTTTATAGGAGAATAAATAGTTATCTTTCTAGTGCAACGGATATGAAGAAAAAGAGTCCGCATGTGCTTAGACACACCTTTGCAACGCACATGCTAAATAATGGCGCGGGATTAGAGGTATTAAAAGAGCTCCTTGGGCATGCAAACCTGTCGGCAACTCAAATTTATACGCATAATTCGTTTACCGAGCTGACATCAATATACTCACAGTCCCATCCAAGAGGACAAAAAAATAATACGCTATGGATTTTAAAGTGAACGCAGTGCATTTTTCAGCAGATCAGAAATTGTTGGATTATGTCCATGGAAAAGTCAAGAAACTAGAAATGATGGCAGATCAAATCATTGCTAGTGAGGTATATCTGAAATTAGATAAAAACGGTGATAAAGAAAACAAGGTTGCTGAAGTCAAATTGTTGCTGCCAGGAAACGAGTTATTTGCACGTAAGCAATGTAAGAGTTTTGAAGAAGCAACCGATGCAGCTGTGCAAGCATTAAAAAAACAAGTCGAAAAATACAAATCAAAGACAAGTTAGTAAATAATAAAAAGCTGAAAATGAGGGTGATTTAATTTCACTCTCATTTTTTTTGAAAAAAGTTTTTGAAAAGCATGGTTACATAAGAATAGTTTCATACATTTGCACTCCCTAAACGGAGGGGACACTTTAAAAGTTCTTTCAAATATTGAAGAAAATAATACTAAGGCCGATGTAGCTCAGCTGGCTAGAGCAGCTGATTTGTAATCAGCAGGTCGGGGGTTCGAGTCCCTCCATCGGCTCTTGAGGGGAGATACTCAAGCGGCCAACGAGGACAGACTGTAAATCTGTTGGTTTTACCTTCGCAGGTTCGAATCCTGCTCTCCCCACAGTATGTTTTTTCAACATTAGTTTTAAATAAGCGGGAGTAGCTCAGTTGGTAGAGCGTCAGCCTTCCAAGCTGAGGGTCGCGAGTTCGAATCTCGTCTCCCGCTCTTATTTTTTGAAAGAATTTTGTTGCCGGTGTAGCTCAGTGGTAGAGCACTTGCTTGGTAAGTAAGAGGTCACGAGTTCAATTCTCGTCATTGGCTCAAGGCGGCAGAGTGTAGATAACGTTTCACCTTTAGGGGGTGATTTTTGTATGTAATAAGGTTTTATTAAATAAATAAGTAACAAAAAAAACAGAACAATGGCTAAGGAAAATTTTGATCGTTCCAAACCTCACGTGAATATCGGGACTATTGGACACGTCGATCATGGAAAAACTACCTTGACTGCAGCTATCTCTAGCGTATTGGCAAGTCAAGGATTGGCAGAAACTCGTGATTTCTCTTCAATTGATAATGCACCTGAAGAAAAAGAACGTGGTATTACAATTAATACTTCTCACATTGAGTATTCTACAAAAAACCGTCACTATGCTCATGTTGATTGTCCAGGTCACGCGGATTACGTAAAAAACATGGTTACAGGAGCTGCACAAATGGATGGTGCTATCTTAGTAGTTGCTGCTACAGATGGACCAATGCCACAAACTCGTGAGCACATCCTTTTAGGACGCCAAGTTGGTGTTCCAAGAATGGTTGTATTTATGAATAAAGTGGATATGGTTGATGATGAGGAGCTACTAGAATTAGTTGAGATGGAAATCAGAGAATTGCTTTCTTTCTACGATTATGATGGTGATAACACTCCTATTATTCAAGGTTCAGCGCTTGGTGCTTTGAACGGTGAAGCTGAGTGGTGTGCTAAAATCGATGAATTGATGGAGGCAGTTGATACATATATTGAAATTCCGCCTCGTGAAATTGATAAGGATTTCTTGATGCCAGTTGAAGATGTGTTTACGATTACAGGTCGTGGTACTGTTGCAACAGGACGTATCGAAACAGGTGTTGTTAATACTGGAGATCCATTAGATATCCTGGGAATGGGAGCTGAGAAATTGTCTTCTACTTGTACTGGAGTTGAGATGTTCCGCAAGATTTTGGATCGTGGAGAAGCTGGTGATAATGTTGGTCTTCTACTACGTGGTATTGATAAAGCTCAACTCAAACGTGGAATGGTAATCTGTAAACCAGGTTCTACAACTCCTCATGCTGAGTTTAAAGCTGAAATCTACGTATTGAAGAAAGAAGAAGGTGGTCGTCACACTCCTTTCCATAATAAGTACCGTCCACAATTCTACTTTAGAACAACAGATGTTACAGGAGAAATCTTCTTGACTGACGGACGTGAAATGGTTATGCCTGGAGATAATGTTACATTAACGTTAAGTTAATCGTTGCAATTGCGATGCATAAAGGACTACGTTTTGCAATCCGTGAGGGAGGTAGAACAGTAGGTGCTGGTCAGGTGACTGAGATCATCGCGTAAGCAGCACAACATAATTAATTTAAGGGGGAGCGAGCTCCCCTTTTTAAACGGGTGTAGCTCAGTTGGTAGAGTTGCGGATTCCAAATCCGTCGGTCGTGGGTTCGAATCCTACCGCCCGTGCAAAAAGAGGAAATATGGCAAAAATAATTGAATACTTTAGTGAAACTGCAACAGAAATGCTGCATAGAGTCACTTGGCCGACATGGAGAGAGTTGCAAAGTAACACGATTATTGTCGTTGTTGCATCTGTGCTTATATCTCTAGCTATTTTTGTGATGGACTTTGCATTCGGTATTACTGGGAATAATGATTCTTTTTGGCAGGGTGCTCTTGGATTTATTTATAAAATGTTTTAATCGTCACATCTAATGGCTGAAATCAAACAACGTTGGTATGTGGTAAGAGCTATCAGTGGTAAGGAGCAGAAAGTTAAGGAGTATCTCGATATGGAGATTTCTCGACTTAAGCTTAACGACTATGTAGGTCAAGTACTTATTCCTACTGAAAAGGTTTTCCAAATTAGAAATGGAAAAAAAGTAAGCAAAGAAAAGGCATACCTACCAGGTTATGTTCTCGTTGAAGCTTGTCTTGTTGGTGAAGTTCCTCACGTTATTAAAGGTATTCCAAATGTGATTGGATTCCTTGGTGCTGAGAAGGGCGGAGAACCGCATCCAATGAGAACCTCTGAAGTCAATCGAATCCTTGGTAAGGTAGATGAACTTTCAGAATTAGAAGAAGAAATGAAAATTCCATTCGTTGTGGGTGAAGCTGTTAAAGTAATTGACGGTCCATTCAATAACTTTAGCGGAATCGTTGATGAAATCAATGAGGATAAGAAAAAACTAAAAGTAATGGTGAAGATATTTGGAAGAAAAAACTTGCTAGAGTTAAGTTACATGCAAGTTGAAAAAGAAGTTTAAAGAGTATATTAACCCGTAGAAGTGAAGAAAGCGATTAAAGCTTCCCGCAAGTATTCATGTTTGACTACACAATTTGAAAACAAATGGCTAAAGAAGTAGCAGGTTTGATCAAATTACAAATTCGAGGCGGTGCTGCTAACCCTGCACCTCCTGTTGGTCCCGCACTTGGTGCAAAAGGGGTGAACATCATGGAATTCTGCAAGCAGTTTAATGCTCGTACGCAGGATAAACCAGGTAAAGTTCTACCAGCAGTTATTACTGTTTACAGTGATAAATCGTTCGATTTTGTAATTAAAACTCCACCAGCAGCAGTCCAAATTTTGGAACAAACGAAACTCAAGAAAGGTTCTCCGGAATCTAACCGTATGAAAGTCGGTACAATATCTTGGGATAAAGTGCGTATCATCGCTGAGGATAAACTGCAAGATATGAACTGCTTTACTGTTGACTCTGCAATGCGCATGGTTGCCGGTACTGCTCGTAGTATGGGAGTAAATGTTAAAGGTGGTGATGCACCAGTAACTAAATAGTTTTTGTTATGGCGAGAGTATCTAAAAAGAGAAAAGAAGCACTTTCTAAGATTGATTCGGAAAAAGTGTACAGCTTAACAGAAGCATGTAGTTTAGTGAAAGAAGTATCGACCACTAAGTTTGATGCCTCAGTTGATGTATGTGTTCGTCTAGGAGTTGATCCTAGAAAGGCAAATCAAATGGTGAGAGGGACAGTTGCATTGCCTCATGGTACAGGTAAGGACATTAAAGTTCTTGTCTTGTGTACTCCTGACAAGGAGGATGAAGCAAAAGCAGCAGGTGCCGATCATGTTGGCTTGGATGAATACATTCAAAAAATCAAAGGAGGTTGGACTGATATCGATGTGATTATTACGATGCCTGCAGTAATGGGTAAAGTAGGAGCTCTAGGACGAATTCTTGGTCCACGTGGGTTAATGCCTAATCCTAAAACTGGTACAGTAACAATGGATGTCGGTAAGGCAGTAACTGAAGTGAAAGCCGGAAAAATCGACTTTAAAGTTGATAAATATGGTATCATCCATGCAGGGGTTGCGAAAGCTAGCTTCGATGGTGATAAAATTGCAGATAATGTTGACGAATTGTTGCAAACAATCGTTAAACTTAAGCCATCTTCGGCGAAAGGAATATATATCAAGTCAATTTACATCAGTTCTACCATGAGCCCTAGTATTCAAGTAGACGGTAAGTCTCTAATTGCTTAAAACTAATTGAAATGACAAAAGAGGAAAAAGCAAAATACGTAGATGACTTAACTGTTCAGTTAACAGAAAATAATGTTATCTATTTAACGGATACAGCGGAATTAACAGTAGAAGTAGTAAACAGTCTGAGAAGAAAAGCATTCAATGCTAACGTCTCGATGCGTGTTGTTAAAAATACGCTTCTTGCTAAAGCAATGGATCGTGTTGAAGATAAAGACTTTGGTGATCTTAAAGGAACACTTAAAGGAGCAACTTCAATTATGTTTGCTGAAACTGCTAATGGACCTGCAAGACTTATCAAAGATTTTCGTAAGAAAGCAGATAAGCCTATTCTGAAAGGCGCTTATATTGATGCAAGTGTTTACGTTGGAGATGACCAACTGAAAATGCTAGCTGAACTTAAGAGCAAGGAGGAAATGATTGGGGAAATTATCGGTATACTTCAAAGTCCTGCTAAGAACGTTGTTTCTGGACTTAAAGGAGCTGGTGGAAAACTCGCTGGGATCCTTAAAACGCTCGAGCAAAGAGCAAAGAATTAAATTAATTATTTAGAACTTTTTTAAAAATAGAATAAAATGGCTGATTTGAAAGTAATGGCAGAATCGTTAGTAAATCTTACAGTAAAAGATGTAAACGAACTAGCTAACATTTTAAAAGATGAATACGGAATCGAACCTGCAGCTGCGGCTGTAGCAGTTGCTGCTGGAGGCGGCGGAGGTGGCGAAGCTGCTGAAGAACAAACTGAGTTCGATGTTGTGCTTATAGCTGCAGGTGGAGCTAAACTTGCAGTAGTAAAACTAGTGAAAGAATTAACTGGAGCTGGTTTGAAAGAAGCAAAAGGAATGGTTGATAGTGCACCAGCAACTTTGAAAGCTGGAGTTTCTAAAGACGAAGCTGAAGGTCTTAAAACTTCTCTTGAAGAAGCAGGGGCTGAAGTTGAGATCAAGTAATCTCAATACAATTTTATAGGAAAGGTGTCCGTTTTTTGCGGACACCTATTCCTGTTTTTTCGCATGTGGTGCGGAAACGCACATTTATTTTCACTAAAAAACGTTTGGCCTTGGCAACAGCTAGCAAATTATCAAAACGAGTGAATTTTGCGTCCAGCAAAAATCAGTTCGCGTATCCTGACTTTTTGGATATACAACTAAAATCGTTTCAAGAGTTTTTCCAATTAGAAACAACTCCAGATAACCGGGACAGTGAAGGACTCTTTAGAGTTTTCGCTGAAAATTTCCCAATTACAGATACTAGAAACCAATTCGTATTGGAATTTCTGGATTACTTTGTGGATCCCCCAAGATACAGCATCTCTGAATGTATCGATCGTGGATTGACATATAGTGTCCCTCTAAAAGCGAAATTGAAATTGTATTGTACAGATCCTGAACATGAAGATTTTGAAACAATCGTACAGGATGTTTACTTAGGTACAATTCCTTATATGACCCCAAAAGGATCGTTCGTGGTAAATGGAGCGGAACGTGTTATCGTTTCTCAACTTCATAGATCACCTGGTGTGTTCTTTGGTCAATCTCGACACGCAAATGGTACTAAATTGTACTCCGCCCGTGTTATTCCCTTTAAAGGATCATGGATCGAGTTCGCAACTGACATTAATAGTGTCATGTACGCGTATATCGACCGTAAGAAAAAATTACCAGTTACTACTTTGTTCCGCGCAATCGGATACGAGAGTGATAAGGATATCCTTGAAATTTTCGACCTCGCTGATGAGTTGAAGACAACAAAAGCTAACTTGAAAAAGGCACTTGGTCGTAAACTAGCGGCAAGAGTTCTTAAATCATGGGTAGAGGATTTTGTTGATGAGGATACTGGTGAAGTTGTTTCGATCGAACGTAATGAAGTATTACTTGATCGTGAAACGATTTTGGAAGAAGAGCATATTGAATTGATTATCGATGCTGGAGCGAAAACTATCATTCTCCACAAAGAAGATATTAATAGCGCTGATTTTACAATCATCTACAACACGCTACAAAAAGATACGTCGAACTCTGAAAAAGAGGCCGTTGAACATATTTACCGTCAACTTCGTAATGCTGAACCACCAGATTATGAAACGGCAAAAGGAGTATTTGAGAAATTATTCTTCTCCGATACACGTTATGACTTAGGTGAAGTGGGGCGTTTCCGATTGAATAAAAAATTGGGCGACAACATGGACGAAACGTCTCGTGTATTGACGAAAACAGACATGATTTCAATCATCAAGTACTTGATTGAATTAGTAAACTCGAAAGCTGATGTTGATGATATTGATCACCTTTCTAACCGTCGCGTTAGAACTGTTGGTGAGCAATTGTATTCTCAGTTTGGAGTTGGTCTAGCAAGAATGGCTCGTACAATTCGTGAGCGAATGAATGTTCGTGATAACGAAGTCTTTACTCCAATTGATTTAATTAATGCCAAGACATTGTCATCGGTGATTAATTCATTCTTTGGAACTAATCAGCTCTCTCAGTTCATGGATCAAACGACTCCACTTTCTGAGGTAACACATTAACGTCGACTTTCAGCTCTAGGGCCTGGTGGACTTTCACGTGAAAGAGCAGGATTTGAGGTGCGTGATGTTCACTACACTCATTATGGTCGTCTTTGTACGATTGAAACGCCAGAGGGACCAAACATTGGTTTGATTTCTTCTTTGTGTGTATTCGCCAAAGTAAACAAACTTGGATTTATTGAAACGCCATACCGCGCAGTAATTAATGGTAAGGTGGACACTAAAACGGAACCAATATACCTATCAGCGGAAGAAGAGGATTCTAAAACAATCGCCCAAGCAAATGCACAGGTAGATGATAAAGGAAATTTCCTTACTGATGTTGTGAAAGCAAGATCACAAGGTGACTTCCCAGTTGTTGCGCCAAAGGATTTAAATTTGATGGATGTTGGAACAAATCAAATTGCATCGATTGCAGCCTCATCTATTCCATTCTTGGAACATGATGATGCCAACCGGGCTCTAATGGGATCAAACATGCAGCGTCAAGCAGTTCCTTTACTTCGTCCTAACTCACCAATTGTGGGAACTGGAATTGAAGAATTGGTAGCGAAAGATTCGCGCGTTTTAATAAATGCTGAAGGTGACGGAGTTGTTGAATATGTTGATTCTAACCAAATCACCATCAAATATAACTGGTCGAAAGAAGATAAATTAGTTAGCTTCGAAGGAGAAGTGAAAGAATATCCATTGGTGAAGTTTGCGAAAACGAATCAAGGGACTTGTATCAACTTGAAACCTATTGTTGTCAAAGGTGATAAAGTAGAAGAAGGTCAAGTACTTTGTGAAGGTTATGCAACACAAGCTGGAGAATTAGCTCTTGGTCAAAACTTGAAAGTGGCATTCATGCCATGGAAAGGATATAACTTTGAGGATGCGATTGTAATTTCTGAACGTGTAGTACGTGATGATGTATTTACGTCAATCCATATCGATGAGTACTCTGTTGATGTTCGTGATACAAAACGTGGAATGGAGGAACTTACTTCTGATATTCCTAACGTAAGTGAAGAAGCAACAAAAGATCTTGACGAAAACGGATTGATTCGTATTGGTGCTGAAATCAAAGAGGGAGATATCTTGATTGGGAAGATTACGCCTAAAGGTGAAACAGATCCATCTCCAGAGGAGAAACTGCTTCGTGCAATTTTCGGTGATAAAGCTGGAGACGTTAAAGATGCTTCCTTGAAAGCTGGACCTTCACTTCGTGGTGTTGTTGTTGAGAAAAAATTATTCTCAAGAGCTGTTAAGGATAGAAAAGCGAAAGCACAAGATAAGCCAATACTTGAGAATTTAGATGCAGATTACGATAAGGAGTTTGCAGCATTGAAAGTTCGATTGGTTGAGAAGTTACTAGATATCGTTGAGGATAAAAAATCATCAGGTGTATTTAATAACTTCAAAGAGGAAATCATTAAAAAAGGAACTAAATTTTCTTCACGTAGCCTATCTGTGATTGACTACTCAATTGTTAATCCTACTGAATGGACAGCAGAAGAAAGTGTAAATGTTCTTGTTGGACGCGTGATTCACAACTTCAATATCCGAGCAAATGATCTTCTGGGAACATACAAACGTAAAAAATTCCATATCTCTGTCGGAGATGAATTACCTGCAGGAATCGTTAAAATGGCAAAAATATACATCGCTAAGAAACGTAAACTAAAGGTGGGTGATAAGATGGCAGGTCGTCACGGAAATAAAGGAATCGTTGCGAACATTGTTCGTGCTGAAGATATGCCTTTCCTTGCTGATGGAACTCCTGTTGATATCGTTTTGAATCCGTTAGGGGTTCCTTCTCGGATGAACCTAGGACAGATCTATGAAACTGTTCTTGGATGGGCTGGTGAGAAACTTGGAATAAAATTCGCAACGCCGATTTTTGATGGTGCTCACCCACTTGAAATTGATGAATATTCGGCGAAAGCTGGTATTCCGAGATCTGGAAAGACATACTTGTATGACGGCGGAACTGGAGAACGCTTCCATCAAACTGCAACTGTTGGGATTATCTACATGCTGAAATTATCTCACATGGTTGATGATAAAATGCACGCTCGTTCAATCGGACCGTATTCATTAATTACGCAACAACCTCTTGGAGGTAAGGCGCAGTTTGGAGGTCAAAGATTTGGTGAAATGGAGGTTTGGGCGCTTGAGGCGTTTGGAGCTGCAAACATTTTGCAAGAGATCTTGACAGTGAAGTCGGATGATGTAATTGGTCGTGCGAAAGCATACGAGGCAATTGTTAAAGGCGACAATATTCCAGCACCAGGTATTCCTGAATCGTTCAATGTATTATTGCACGAGTTGAGAGGATTGTGTCTTAACATCACATTGAAGTAATCTAGAGTTGTTGAATCGAGCCTTCGGGCTTATCAGATAATAAAGAAATAGTAAGATTATGGCTTACAGAAAAGATACACAAAAGAAGCAGACTAACTTCAATCAGATCACAATCTCGTTGTCATCTCCAGAGATGATTCTTGAAAGATCAAGTGGTGAAGTACTAAAGCCTGAAACGATCAATTACCGCACGTACAAGCCGGAAAGAGATGGATTGTTCTGTGAACGCATCTTCGGTCCTGTAAAGGATTACGAATGTCACTGTGGTAAATACAAAAGAATCCGTTACAAAGGAATCGTTTGTGATCGCTGTGGAGTAGAAGTTACGGAGAAAAAAGTACGTCGTGAGCGTATGGGACATATCTCATTGGTTGTTCCTGTTGCACATATTTGGTACTTCCGTTCTTTGCCAAACAAAATTGGTTACTTACTTGGTTTACCAACCAAAAAGTTAGACCAAATTATTTATTACGAACGCTATGTTGTTATTCAACCAGGTATCGCAAGATCTGCGGAGGATGAAGAATTGACACGTATGCAGTTCATCACCGAGGAAGAGTACCTAGATATTCTAGATGTAATTCCGAAGGAGAACCAATACTTAGAGGATGCAGATCCTAATAAGTTCATCGCGAAGATGGGAGCAGAAGCTATCTACGACCTTCTTAGAACAATGGATTTAGAGGAAACTTCTTACGAATTGCGTCATAAAGCAAACACAGAAACTTCAGTTCAACGTAAGAACGAAGCATTGAAACGTTTGCAAGTTGTAGAGGCAATGCGTGATTCTCAAAATCGTATTGAAAATCGTCCTGAATGGATGATTGTTAAAGTTGTTCCGGTAATTCCACCTGAATTACGTCCATTGGTTCCATTGGATGGTGGTAGATTTGCGACTTCAGATTTGAATGATCTGTACCGTCGTGTGATTATCCGTAATAACCGTTTGAAACGATTGATTGAAATTAAAGCTCCTGAAGTAATTCTCCGTAATGAGAAGCGTATGCTTCAAGAGTCTGTTGATTCATTGTTTGATAACTCTCGTAAGTCATCAGCAGTAAAAACAGAATCAAATCGTCCGTTAAAGTCACTTTCTGATTCGTTGAAAGGGAAACAAGGTCGATTCCGTCAAAACTTACTTGGTAAACGTGTTGACTATTCTGCACGTTCGGTAATTGTTGTTGGACCAGATTTGAAATTGCATGAATGTGGTCTTCCAAAAGGAATGGCTGCTGAACTTTACAAACCATTCATCATCCGTAAGATGATCGAGCGTGGAATTGTGAAAACAGTGAAATCAGCAAAGAAAATCGTTGATAAAAAAGAACCAGTTGTTTGGGATATTCTTGAAAATATTCTGAAAGGACATCCTGTTCTTCTGAATCGTGCACCAACTCTTCACAGATTGGGTATTCAAGCATTTCAACCTAAACTTATTGAAGGGAAAGCAATTCGTCTTCACCCATTGGTAACAACGGCATTCAACGCCGATTTTGATGGGGATCAAATGGCAGTTCACTTACCACTAGGTAATGCTGCAATCCTTGAAGCTCAATTATTAATGCTTGCGTCGCACAATATTTTGAATCCTGCAAATGGAGCTCCTATTGCTGTACCTTCTCAGGATATGGTCTTGGGGCTTTACTACCTTACTAAACCTAAGAAATCTCTTAAAGATGATATCGTTAAAGGAGAAGGTGGTATTTTCTACTCTCCAGGTGAAGTGATCATTGCGAATAATGAAGGTAAACTAGATATTCACGCGAGTATTAAAGTTAAGACGAATGACATAGATGAGAATGGTGATATCATTACAAAAATGATTGAAACTACATGTGGTCGTGTTCTCTTCAACGAGAAAGTTCCTGAAGAAGCAGGTTACATCGAAGGTGTAATGACAAAGAAAGCGCTTCGTGATATGATCGGACATGTATTGAAAGTATGTGGAACTTCACGTACAGTACAATTCCTTGATGATATTAAGGAACTTGGTTACCACATGGCATTTATTGGTGGATTATCTTTCAACTTGGACGATATTATCGTACCAAAAGAGAAAGTCGAGTTGGTTGAAAAAGCTGAAGGTAAGGTGAAGGAAGTGATGGATAACTATAACGTGGGACTCATCACCAACAACGAGCGTTACAATCAAATCATTGATATTTGGACGCACACTAACTCGCGTTTGACAAACACATTGATGGATCAACTTCAAAAGGATCAGCAAGGTTTTAACTCCATTTATATGATGTTTGATTCTGGTGCGCGTGGTTCGAAAGAGCAAATTCGTCAGCTGTCTGGAATGCGTGGATTGATGGCGAAACCACAAAAATCTGGAGCTTCTGCTCAAGATATTATTGAGAATCCGATTCTTTCAAACTTTAAGGAAGGTCTGTCGATTCTTGAGTACTTTATCTCTACTCACGGTGCACGTAAAGGACTTGCCGATACTGCCTTGAAAACAGCCGATGCAGGTTACCTTACACGTCGTTTGGTTGATGTTGCACAGGATGTTGTAATTAACCTAGATGATTGTGGAACATTGCGTGGACTTACAGCTACTGCATTGAGAAAGAATGATGAAGTTGTTGAACCATTGTACGATCGTATTTTGGGAAGAACAACAGTCGCAGATGTTTATAAACCAGAATCTGATGAGTTAATAGTAGAGTCTGGAGTGTTGATTTCTGAAAATATAGCTCAAGCAATTGAAGATGCTGGAATCGAAGAAGTTGAAATTCGTTCGGTTCTTACATGTGAGATCAGAAGAGGTGTTTGTTCTAAGTGCTATGGTCGTAACTTGGCAACGCATCGTCAAGCTCAAAGAGGTGACGCAGTTGGTGTTATTGCCGCTCAGTCAATCGGTGAGCCAGGAACGCAATTGACGCTTCGTACTTTCCACGTTGGGGGTACAGCATCAAATATTGCAGATGAGAATGATTTGAAAGCGAAAACTTCAGGAACACTTGAGATTGATGAACTTCGTACTATTGATAGAAAATCAAAAGATGGTGTTAAGTCAACGGTTGTTTTAGGTCGTGCTGCTGAATTAAAAATTACGGATTCGAAAGGAATCGTAACAATGAATGCGAACATTCCTTATGGTTCAGAAATATTGGTGAGCAGTGGTGACAAACTTAAGAAAGGTGATGTAATCTGTAAATGGGATCCATACAACGCCGTAATCATTACAGAAGTCAAAGGTAAAATCGTTTTTGATAATGTTGATGAAGGATTTACTTTCCGTGAAGAAGTTGATGAACAAACTGGATTTACTGAGAAAGTAATTATTGAAACGAGAGATAAGAAGAAGAACCCTGCAATACATATTATCGATCCTAAGTCGAAAGAAGTCTTACGTGAGTACAGTTTACCTGTTGAATCACATATATCGGTAAAAGAAGGTGATTCAATTGAGGCAGGTGAGATTCTTGTGAAAATTCCACGTAAAGCTGGTAAATCGGGAGATATTACAGGGGGGCTACCTCGTGTAACTGAACTCTTTGAGGCACGTAACCCATCGAATCCAGCAGTAGTATCTGAAATTGATGGTGTTGCTGAATACGGTAAAATTAAACGTGGTAATCGTGAAATTCAAATCACTTCGAAAACAGGTGAAGTACGTAAGTACTTAGTTCCTTTGTCAAAACACATTCTTGTACAAGAGAACGATTTCGTTCGTGCTGGCCAAGCGCTATCAGTTGGTGCAATTACGCCAAATGATATCTTGAACATTGAAGGACCTACGAAAGTTCAGGAATACTTAGTGAATGAAATTCAAGAGGTATATCGCCTACAAGGTGTGAAGATTAATGATAAGCACTTTGAGGTAATTGTTCGTCAAATGATGTTGAAAGCTATTATTGTTGATCCAGGAGACACACGTTTCCTTGAAGGGCAATCTGTGCATAAAGCAGATATCAATGAGGAGAACGATGCTATCTACGGAATGAAAGTTGTTACGGAAGATGGAGGTTCAGCTGAGTTGAAATCAGGTATGATTGTTTCTGCACGTAGACTTCGCGATGAGAATTCACAGATGAAACGTACGGATAAGAAAGCGGTTGAAGCAAGAGATGCAGTTCCAGCAACATCAACACCATTGTTGCAAGGAATTACAAGAGCATCACTTCAAACTCAGTCGTTTATTTCGGCAGCATCCTTCCAGGAGACTACAAAAGTGTTGAATGAAGCGGCAATTTCAGGAAAACAAGATAATCTTCTTGGACTGAAAGAAAACGTTATTGTTGGTCACTTGATCCCTGCTGGAACAGGAGTTCGTAAATTTCAAAAAATGTTAGTTGGTTCGAAAGAAAAACTAGCTGAACTTGAAGCATTAGCTGAGTAATCAGTTTTGATAATAGATTTAAGGTCGTCACATTTGTGGCGACCTTTTTTATTATCTCAGTTTTCATAATTTCATGCGATTCTATTATCTTTAGTACCATTAATTGGAGTTTACTAACATGACCAAAAATAACCAGTCGCCATCATTTATGATCTCACGCAGTGATCGTACACGCCATAACAACCATAATTCATTTGTATTATGGTTTACTGGTTTATCTGGCTCTGGTAAGTCGACAATTGCAGATCTAGTCGAGCAAGAATTAATGAAACAAAGAATTCACACTTACATTCTAGATGGAGATAATATTCGTAAAGGATTGAATAGTGATTTAGGTTTCTCCAATGAAGATCGAACTGAAAATATTCGTAGAATTGGGGAAGTGTCAGCGCTTTTTGTTGATGCTGGTGTTGTTGTGATATCGTCATTTATTTCACCATTTCAAGTAGATCGAGATATTGCAGCAGCAGTTGTTGGCAAAGATAAATTTATTGAAGTATTCATCAATGCGCCACTTGAGGTGTGTGAGCAAAGAGATCCGAAAGGGCTTTACAAGAAGGTGAGGGAAGGTACGATTACAGAATTCACAGGGATATCATCTCCTTATGAAGCTCCAGAAAAACCAGATATTGAAGTCCAAACAGACAAGATTTCAGCAAGTGATGCTGCTCTTAAAATCGTGAGTGCTGTTCAATTAATGTTAAATTCATAATAGAATGAGTGATTCTTCTTTGACTTTTATAGATGAACTAGAATCTGAAGCTATATATATTCTAAGGGAGGTATCTGCAAAATTCAAGAATCCCACTATCATGTTTTCGGGAGGAAAAGACTCGATTACGCTGATTCATCTTGCAAAAAAAGCTTTTTACCCGCAAAAGATTCCGTTTACACTACTTCATGTTGATACGGGACATAATTTCCCTGAAGCAATTTGTCGTCGAGATAGTTTAGTCGATGAATTGGAAGTCGACCTTATTGTTGCAAAGGTTCAGAATACTATTGATTTGGGTCGTGTAAAGGAGGAGCAAGGAGAGAATGCAACCCGAAATTCATTGCAAATCCGAACACTTTTGGATGCTATCAAAGATCGTGATATTGACTGTGCGATTGGAGGGGCAAGACGTGATGAAGAGAAATCACGTGCCAAAGAACGATTTTTCTCTCATAGAAATAGAAATGGAGAGTGGGATCCTAAGAATCAACGACCAGAATTATGGAATCTATTTAATGGGGCTTACCATCAAGGAGAACATTTTAGGGTATTTCCAATTAGTAATTGGACTGAATTAGATATTTGGCAATACATTGAAAGAGAGAAAATTCAGCTACCATCTCTTTATTTCGCACATGAAAGAGAGGTTGTAAAACGAAATAATTCATGGATACCTTTTTCAGATTTTATTAAACTTGGAGCAGATGAAAAGATCGAGCGAAAAAAAATTCGATTCCGGACATTAGGCGATATTACTATCACTGGAGGGATTGAATCAAATGCTGATACTGTTGAGGAAATTGTGCAAGAAGTTGCTGCTATGCGTCAAACTGAAAGAGGAAATAGGATTGATGATAAACGATCTGAAACCGCAATGGAGGATCGAAAACGACTAGGATATTTTTAGCATGGAAAGTCAATTACTCAGGTTTACTACTGCAGGTAGTGTGGATAATGGAAAGAGTACTCTCATCGGTCGGTTGCTCTATGATAGTAAATCAATTTTCGAGGATCAACTCAAATCTGTGGAGGAAATCAGCCGAAGAACTGCTGGAGGGGATTTAAACTTGGCCCTCTTTACGGATGGGCTACGTGATGAAGTTGAAGCGGGAATCACTATAGATGTCGCATATCGTTATTTTGCCACTCCGCATCGGAAATTTATTATTGCTGATGCTCCAGGTCATATTGAGTTCACACGAAATATGGTTACAGCAGCTTCAACAACAGATACGATCTTGATAATTGTGGATGCGAAACAGGGAATCACTGAACAAACTAAGAGGCATACATTTATTGCATCACTGCTAAACTTGTCGAACGTAGTTGTTTGTGTTAATAAGATGGATCTTGTGGATTGGAATGAGGGTGTATATAAATCAATACTAACTGATTTTTATAAGCTAACTTCACAGTTGCAACTTCCTAATCTTCAGTTTATTCCAATCTCCGCACTAAAGGGTGATAATGTGGTGAATGGGTCTGATCAAATGAACTGGTATTCTGGGAGCACGCTTATAAGTTTATTGGAAACCTTACCACTAGATTCAAAATTGTGCAATGTTCCTGCACGGTTTCCAATTCAGTTATTACTTGATGCTGGAGATAGAAAGGTTGTCGCTGGTCGAGTGGAGGGTGGTTTACTTTTTGTTGGAGATGAAATTACAGCATCACCATCAGGATCAACTGGAATCATTGAGTCAATCAACATTGATGGAATAGAGATTCTTAGTGCTTCTGGACGAATGTCGATCTCTATAGGTTTGAGCCGTGAAATGGACGTGCAGAGAGGCGATATTTTGACTCATTCATCAAAATTATTGCGCTTGAGCGATAAATTTGATGCAATGCTTTGCTGGTTGAGTGATGTTGATTCAAGTATTGAAACGACGTATGATTTGCAACTGGGTACAACTAACGAAAGTGCTTCCATTCAGCAAATTCATCATAAAATTGATGTCAACTCATTTAAGTCCTATGTGGACAAAAAGCCACTGAGTATGAATGATATTTGTAAGGTTGAGATCAGTTTGGTTAAGGAAATTGCCTTCGATGCCTATTCTGATAATCAAGCGACAGGAAGTTTTATTCTAATCGATAAAAGGACAAATGCAACCGTTGCTGCCGGAATGATCCTTTAGTTTCTCGACAAAATAAGCGCGACTTCCAAAGAAATCACGCTGTAAATCACATGTTATATTATTGAAATATGAACCTTGACATTAGTGAAATGGTCATCGAAGTAGGTCGGGATTTGTATAGAAATCGAGTTATGAAGTTCAAGCCAAAATCATAGAGAATCAAAAATCAAACATTTTTTTAGAACGATTTACTATATTTACAATTGAGAAAGTAACATTGAATACCATGGACAAGAACAACACGAAAAACGAACAACAAGTTAACATAGAACTACCCGAAGATATTGCGACAGGAATTTATTCCAACCTCGCAATTATCACACATTCTCCAACGGAATTTGTAACTGATTTTATTCAAATGATGCCTGGAATGCCTAAAGGAAAAGTTCGATCAAGAGTAATAATGACACCTCAAAATACGAAGCGTTTAATGAAAGCACTTGTTGAAAATGTTCAGAAATTTGAACAGATCCATGGTACAATTGATGACGGAAACATTCCTCCGATGCCACCAATGAACTTCGGTACACCCACAACACAAGCGTAATTTTTGCGTTAGAAAAGTATGGGGGAATCTACTAAGCGTGATTACGTCTTTGGAGCACTGATGATGATTTTTGTCATAACCTCTTTTTTGAGTTGTTCTAAATATTCTAGTCCTAGGAAGGTTGAGCGTTTATTGACACCGGGAACTTGGACTATTTCGTCAGCATTTATTGATAATGTTGACATTACTAGTGAATACAGCGATTATCAGTTCAAATTTAACGAAACTGGGTCGATCGAAATTAGTGGGGATTCAACCGTTTTTGGTCGCTGGGAAGCAGGGGTTGAGAAGAATCCTACCTTTCTCAGTATGACAATCACTCCATTTTTTCCGTTTTATCACCTCAATGCCGATTGGACTTTCACTGAATGTACAAAGGATCGTATGATCATTGAATTGAGGGGTGGCTCGTCAGTGGATGTAGTGATTCTTGATAAACTGTAATCGATTAGATTTCTGTAATTTATCAATGTTTTGGGCGTTCAGTTCCACTGAAAAAGTGATCCTGCATGCTGTCCACTGTATCTTTTTTGCAAAAAAAGGATGTCGCTACCATCATTAACGCGAAGATTATAGTTTTTCACGAATGATTTCTTCCAGACAATCAATAAAGCGTGAATGATCATTTGAACTTGGCACTAATTGGACATGATTTCCGCCTTTTTCTTCGAATAATTCTTGATATTCTCCGCCTATTTCCACAAGTGTTTCAAGGCAGTCAGCAACAAATGCAGGACTGAAGACTAAGAGTCGTTTTGAACCTTTAACTCCAAGTTCTTGAACTACTTCGTCGGCGAAAGGTGTTAACCACTTTTTATTTAAGCGTGATTGAAAGCAAACAGTATAATCGCCCTCTTTCAAGTCTAGTTTTTTGACTAATAACCTTGTTGTTCCATAGCACGCAGCCTTGTAGCACATTGTGCTATCTTCATTGATTTCTATTTCACATGAACCGTCAGAACAAAGTTTACCTTCAGGGTGCGCCTTATCCACATGCCGAATTGGCAATCCATGATAAGAAAATAAAATATGGTCGTAATTGGCAAGGTCAAATTCTTTTGCTCGCTCTATTATTGAGTCAATAAAACCATTTCGATTCCAAAATTGACCTACAATACTTAAGTTTGGAACTGCCCACCATTTTTGCATGATTTTCATGGCTAATTCTGCAGTGGACCCTGATGAAGCACTTGCGTATTGTGGATACATCGGAACAATAATGATATGATCGTAACTTTGCATTCGCATTTGTTCAAGTACATCATACATCGATGGGTTTTGATAACGCATTGCTAGATGTACATCTATGTCTTCATCATTGAATCGTTTCTTGAGTTTTAAAACAACATTTTCCGTATGTGAAATCAAAGGTGATGTTCCACCTCCTAAATCCCATAATTCTCGATATATTTTAGCAGATTTCGGTGATCGAAAAGGAACAATGACACCATTTACAAGCAATTTCCGTCCTAACCAAGGTAAATCAATCACTCTTGGGTCATTTAGAAATTCTGTCAAATACCTGCGTACATCATTTGTTTTCGGACTATCAGGAGTCCCAAGCTGCACAATCAATACACCCGTTCGCATGTTCATTTTATTCTGCTTCATTCTTCTTTTTTATGCCCTCGTGTCTTTTTTGCAGTTATGCTGAACTCTCTCCTCCACATTCCATCATCATCTGAAAAAACTCGATTTATCTTTCAGTCTTAATATCTTCTAATCTTAAAGTCGATCTTTCTCTAAAAAAGCTTCTCTCGCCAATCATCTGCCTCATCCTCTTTCAATAATCCCAACTTCAATAAATACGATACCGTTTTATCGAACGCCAATGGATATTTGATTCCTTCATAGTTCCATTCAGTTTCACTTAACCAATTAATTACATGTCGATGCCTAAGATTATATCTCCAGCTAATTAACTCGCTTGCATTTTCATTGTGTTTTAAATCGAGTGCTCTCTGTGCAACAATGTCACACATTTCATCCAATTTATCTTTATGCTTTTCATAAACTTCTGTTCGAACTGCAATAACAAAACAGGGCCATGGAGTAACAACTTCACCAACATAGCGACATTTTTCTTGTTCAGTGTATGGATGCGTCGTTGATTTTTCCCACAAGAAACCTTGAGCTTCATTATTTTCGAGTGCCCATAAACCGCCATAAATGTCTCCAATAATATTGAATTTCAATTTTGTTGTGTCCCATCCTTCTTGGCTTGCCAAAACATAGCTCATCAAGTGCGAGCCGGAACCTTCTCTTGAAATTGCGAACGTTTGATTTTCCAAATCACGAATGGAGTTGATGTCAGATTTATACGGCACATGTACTCCCCAATGAAGAGGTGTGGTGACATAAATACGAATCAACTTAGCATCCAATCCTTGTAAAATTGCGAGAGTAATTCCTTCGGTAAGAACAATGGCAACATCGAGTGTTTTATTCTCAAGTCCACGGATCATTTGTCCTGTTCCACCTCCCATATCACTCCAGTGAAGTTGAATTCCCTTTTCTTGGAACTTCCCTTCTTCAATTCCCATGCGCCATGGTAGATTGAAATGCTCAGGCACGCCACCAATTTTAAATCCTAGCATAGTTCTTATATTTTTGTATCGACTATTTCCTCCGAAAACTGCATATCGTGCAATGTTTTGTAGTAGCCATTCAATTTTATTAATTCAGATTGTGTTCCTTGTTCTTTTATCTCTCCTTTATCGAGGACAACAATTTTGTCAGCAGATTGTATCGTCGAAAGTCGATGAGCAATCACAATTGCCGTTCTCCCTTTAGTCAGTTTTTCCGTAGCTTTTTGAATTGCTTCTTCAGACTCATTATCAACGCTTGAAGTTGCTTCATCTAAAATTAGAATGCGAGGATTGTAAACATACGCACGAATAAAAGCCAATAATTGTCGCTGTCCAACGGACAATACTCCACCTCGCTCACCTACTTGATAATCGTAGCTATTAGGTAGTTTACTAATAAAATCGTGAGCCCCAACTGCTTTTGCTGCTTTTTCAACCTGTTCTCTTGAAATTGACATGTTGCCAAGAGTAATGTTGTTATGTATGCTATCGGAAAAAAGAAAGACATCTTGAAGTACGATCGCGATATTTTTTCGTAAAAAATCAAGTTCAATATCTCGAAGTGGAGAAGAACCTATTTTAATCTCACCTCTTTGGTACTCGTAGAATCTTCCAAGAAGTCCAACTAGTGAACTTTTCCCCGCACCAGTAGCTCCAACAAACGCCACGGTTGATCCAGGTTCAATTTCAAGGTTGATTTCCTTTAAAACCCAGTCGTTTTTTTTATAAGCGAAATAAACATTATTGAAGGTGATTTTTTGACTAAAGTCACAATCAGTAATTGACCCTTCATTTTGAATATTTTCTTCAAGATCGAGAATTTCAAAGACTCGTTCAGCGCGCACTGTTCCACGTTGTAAAATGTTGAATTTGTCAGCCATTTGTCGTACTGGTCGATAAAGCATGTAAACCCAAAGTGTAAAAGATACAACTTCGCCAAAATTTTCTTTAATTTCCACTCCGGTAATACCAATAGCTGACATTGATACCCATACTAGCATTAGTGCGATTGAAAGCGAACTTAAAATTTCAACAATTGGGAAGAATATTGAGTAAGCCCAGATTGCATTTACATGTGCTTGGCGATGTTCCCTATTGATACTCTCGAATTTGGTATATTCTTTTTTTTGACGATTAAATAATTGAACAAGGGACATACCAGACAAGCGTTCTTGTACAAAAGTGTTGAGCTTGGTAACTGCTTTGGACTCTTGTTGTAATGTTTTCCGAATTACTCGTGCGAAAATGCGCGTAGCTACGATCAAAATAGGAATAGGAATCAAAATCATTAAACTCAATTCCCAATTTATGAAAAACATTACACCAATGATAACGAACAATGCAAGTAGATCTCCCATGATTGCCATGAATCCAGCAGAAAACACTTCAGTAATTGCTTCTAAATCAGGAACTACTCTTGTTACAAGAGCTCCAATTGGCGTTCGATCAAAATAATGCATTTTAAATGTGAGGATCTTTCGCATGAGTTGTTTGCGAATATCCCGAATGATTGATTGGGCGAATAGGTTCGAAAAATAGGCTGCAATAAATTGAAAAAGAGACTCCATTACAAGTAACCCTGCAATGATTAAACTCCAAGTCAATAGCATACTTTCATTTACACCACTTTCTGGGGTGATGTATTTGTTAACCATATACCCTATTAGCATTGGTCTTATTGGACCTAAAATTGCTAAAATCAAGGTGCAAGCAACAGCAATAATGAAGAGCCGTCGATAGTTTTTCCAATACGACAAGAGCCGTTTGAAAACTATCATATTTAACTTATTCTTTTTTGCCATCCAAGCAAAAGTAACGATTTACTGAATCCTACGAATATAAAATTGAGCAGATATATTCTTGAATCTTCTTCTTTCATTATTTTAAACGAAAAAGTACAGAAGGTCTTACGAGTATTGTCGATAAAAAAACACAAATCAACGTAAAGAAATCTCCCAAAATTCAACTAACTTTACCCAAAAGAACGGCAATGATTCATAATTTTTCCAAGACCAACTCAATCTTATCTACTTTTTTGGCTGAGATCAGAGATGTTGAAATTCAAGACGACCCAATGCGTTTCCGTAGAAATCTTGAACGCATAGCCGAAGTAATTGGATACGAGTTATCAAAAGAGTTGCCTTATGTGGATCGAGAAGTAACAACTCCACTAGGACAGACAAATATTCCTGTATTAGAATCTCAACCTGTTTTGGCAACTATATTGCGAGCAGGACTAGGAATGCATCAAGGCTTGTTGAATTATTTTGATCGAGCTGAAAGTGCATTTGTTTCGGCGTACAGAAAGCACACCACTGCTGAAGATTTCGAAATCTACGTTGAGTACATTGCAGCACCTCGAATTGATAATAAAATTCTAATAATTAGCGACCCAATGTTGGCTACAGGTGGATCTATGGTCACAGTATATAAAGCAATCTTGCAACAGGGAATCCCAATTAAAACTTATGTGGTAGCAGCAATTGCAACTCCTGATGCGTTGGACTATTGTAAGATGCATTTACCTCCTACAACTGAATATTTTATCGGCGCGATTGATACTGAGCTTACAGCTCAATCTTATATTGTGCCAGGTCTAGGAGATGCAGGTGATCTTGCTTATGGTGTAAAGTGTTAACGCATGAACTGGGCACTACTCTCTGGATTTTTTCTCCTATCGACGATTAAGTTCATGTTTACCCCTTTGGGTGGACCTGCGGCTGGATTAACATTTTTTGAAACTTATTTTTCTTGTGTAGCAGGAGGGATATTTGGATCAGCAATATTTTTCTATTCTGGAAGCTATTTCATTAATCGCGCTGAAGCAAAGTATGAAGCTAAGAAAGCCAAATCTCATAAAGATGGAACACCGTTTAAATTGAAGAAGAAATTCACTAAGACAAACCGCTTCATTATCAGAATGAAATCAAGACTAGGAATTGTTGGAATCTCATTTTGGATCCCATTTTTACTTTCTGTACCAATAGGGACTATAATTACAGCCAAGTTCTATGGTCACGATCGACGAACGTATCCGCTGATAGTCGCAGGGATGTTCATAAATGGAATCCTTACAACCGGAATCGCATTTCTTTTGTTCTCATGAAGCATTTATTTTTTGATTTAGATCGTACTCTTTGGGATTTTGAAAAGAATTCTGAAACTGCTCTTGAAATTCTATTCAATGAATTAGATCTTCACAATTACTTGAGATCTTTTCGTTCATTTCATACGAAGTACAAGAAAATAAATGCCGATTTGTGGTATCAGTATTCGAAAGGAAGGATCACAAAAGACATATTGAGGACTAAACGATTTAAGGATACTCTTGCTCATTTTGAAGTGGAAAGTGATGAGTTGACAGTAAAAATGTCGGATGGTTATGTGAATCTCTCGCCTTATCAGACACAACTCTTTCCAAACACGATTGAGACCTTGCAAAAGTTGAAGGATAATGACTTTGAACTCCATATTATCACCAATGGATTCAAAGAAGTTCAATTCATCAAACTGGAGAAGAGTGGCCTCTTGCCCTTCTTCGATGTTATTTTATGCTCAGAAGAGGTTGGGCAGAGTAAGCCCGCTCGAATTGTTTTCGATACTGCTTTAGACATGGCAAATGCAACAATTCCAAAAAGCGTGATGATAGGAGATAGTTACGAAGCTGATATCAAAGGTGCTGAAAACGCAGGGATGAAAGCAATTTTATTCGACCCAGAAAAAATCCACCGAGAGGGCGCTCATAAATGGCACATACACAAGTTAGACCAAATCCCTGAAATGCTATCGTGGATGTAACCTTAGAAAAAGGGAGGATGCCGAAAAAGAATCAAGGTAATAGGTTTGTCATAAGGACCGTAATGAATTTTCACTTTCAATTTATTCTTAGAGAAAAAACCAAATTTGTACTCAATGCTATGAGGAGTTTGATTCTCAAGATTGAAAAATTTCATTTTCCGCCCATCGGCAACGAAGTTTTGTTTGCGAGTTATCAGTGAATCACTCATAATATTATAAGTCTCCGTAATATAAAGTAACTTTTTGTTTGGTCTTCTAACATGCATTTCCTCAACCTTAGAAGTATCTTTAGTTTTGTTATTTATTCGATAAGCACTACCTACAAGTTCTTCATTGTTCAATTCCCAAGTTTCAAACCCAGAGCCTTCTTTATATGCCCAAGTTCCAACTAATTTCTTGGATTTAGAGGGTAATTGCGCATAACTATTTTTAGAAGCAAAAAGTACTAAAAGGATTATTATTGAATACTTCATAGTGCTGTTATGTATTAAGTTCTTGTCGCATTTTCTCATACAAAACCATGCCAGTTGCAACACCAACATTCAATGACGCTATTTCTCCTTTCATTGGAATTGTACAATTGACATCTGCTAAGTTCAATAAATCCGATGTGATTCCATTTTCTTCAGAACCCATTATTACTGCAACTGCTCCTCTCAAGTTTGTTTTATGTAACATAGTATTGGATTTTTCTGTGCATCCAATTATTCTCAGTCCGCATTGTTGGATATAGTAAAGCGAATCTTTCAAATCATCTGTACGACAGATTTTTATTCTGTTTAATGCTCCCGCAGATGTTTTAACAGCGTCTGGAGTTACTTGAACTGAACCTTTCGAAGGAATCAAAATGGCATCAACACCTTCACATTCAGCAGTTCTTGCTATGGCACCGAAATTGCGAACATCAGTAATTCTGTCTAAAGCAAGAATGAAAGGTTTTTTACCTTCCTCGATGAGTTTTTCGACAACATCTTCAACTTTGTAATAAGTGATTGGAGATACAAATGCAATGACGCCTTGATGATTTTGATCTGTAATCCCATCAAGCTTTTCAGGTGGTACAAATTGAAGTTGATGATTTGCTCCGGCGATAGCTGATTTCAATTCCATGAACAACTCCTTGTTCATTCCTTTTTGGATGAAAATTTTGTTAATCTCACGTTCCGCCTTAATTGCTTCAATTACCGCTCGAACACCAAATATGTAAGTGCCCTCGTTTCTTCGGTTCTCTTTATCTCCAACTTTCTCTCGTTCACCAAAACCTTCTCTATTATATCTTCCCATAATCTAAAATGTATAAGTCGTTTTTATTTCCATTCCTTCATGCACCGATTTTGCCACAGGGCAAGATTCAGCAGTAGAAATGATTCGTTTTTGTATCCTTTCTTTCCAGTTATTTCCACTGAAGTCAATTGATATTTCAAGCGAGCTGATTCTTCTTGGCATGGATTCCATATTCTTAATGATTTCTGCACGAGCATCTTTAAATGAAATTTCGTGTTGATCACAGTAAATTCCGACAATTGTCAATATGCATGCAGCGTAAGATGCTGCAAGCAAGTCTGTTGGGGAAAATGATTCTCCTTTCCCATTATTATCCGCAGGCGCATCAGTAATTAGTTCAACACCCGATTTCACATGAGTGCACTTTGTTCTCAGTCCTCCTAAATATTCAACTATTACTGTTGCCATTTCATTTGTATTTTGAGTATCTTTGCTCTTATATTCAGCGGTAAAATTAGCGTTTTATTTGCCGTTAGTCTGTTGATTTGATTAACTATTTTAAGATGAGTGAACTCTTAGATGGAGAAAACAAGGTAAGAATCAAGAAACCAAAATGGCTTCGTGTTAAATTACCTACTGGAGAAAATTACAAACGAGTACGCGGATTAGTGGATGAGCATAAGCTTCATACAATCTGTGAAAGTGGTAATTGTCCTAATATGGGAGAATGTTGGGGAGAGGGAACCGCAACATTTATGATTCTTGGAAATATCTGTACACGATCTTGTGGATTTTGTGCTGTTAAAACGGGACGACCTGATGAGGTTGATGAATTTGAACCTGGACGAGTAGCACATAGTGTGAAAACTATGGGGGTGAAGCATGCGGTAATTACTTCTGTAGATCGTGATGATCTAAAAGATGGAGGTTCTGAAATTTGGGCGCAAACAATTCGTGCAATTCGCAAACAGTCTCCAAGTACAACAATGGAAACCCTCATTCCTGACTTCGCTGGTAAATGGGAGAATTTACAAGTTATTATTGATGTTGCCCCAGAAATTGTGAGTCACAATCTTGAAACGATCCGTAGATTAACCAAAGAAGTCAGAATTCAAGCAAAATACGATCGAAGCTTAGAAGTTTTATTTAGGTTGAAGAAAGGTGGGATGAACACAAAGTCGGGATTAATGCTTGGGTTAGGAGAAACTCCAGAGGAAGTGATCGAATCTATGGAGGATTTAAGGAGTGTCAGTGTTGATGTATTAACGTTAGGGCAATATCTTCAACCTACTGCAAAGCATCTACCAATTCATGAGTTTGTAACCCCCGAACAATTTGCCGTTTATAAACAAGTAGGACTTAATATGGGGTTTCGATATGTGGAGAGTGGACCGCTGGTTAGATCGTCTTATCATGCTGAGAAGCATCTATTTTAAATTATAGACGTGTATATTCTAGTATGAAATTCACCTAAATCTGAATGTCAATCCTTTTGAATGCTTTATTTTTACAGATAGATAGCCGGAAAATTAGTGCATTAACATATATTAGTATTTCAATATTTATTTGTAATTTGGCGGTCGCGAGAAACTATTAAACTACTTGATAATTATAATACTATGAAGCGTAACAATTTAATACTAGGTGCTGTTGGTCTAATCGCTACTGCGGCCGTATTTATCGTTTCTCCTTGGGGGTCAGCTGATTCTGAAGGAGCGTACACACAAAAAATATTATCAGCATTGACTCCTAAGTCAGCTACTGATGCTCAATTATGGCTTGAGGCTCGTTATATTGATCATTCAACAGGTCAAAGAATTGATGAGAAGTTATTGCGTCAGATTGATCAAGCGATGAGAGAAATGCCAAAAAGTAGAGCCGTTTCCTTTATTGAACAAGGTCCTGATAATATTGGTGGACGTACACGTGCCATTCAAGTTGATAAGTTAAATAGTAATGTGATCTGGGCTGGAGGTGTTTCTGGCGGCTTATTCAAATCAATGGATGCTGCTAATACTTGGCAACAAGTAACATCTTATGATGTACTGAGTTCACCATTTATTTCTTCAATGTGTCAATTTTCTGACGGAACATTATTTGTTGCTACAGGGTCAAATCAAGAAGGATGGAATGGTGACGGTGTATGGTATACACAAGATCAAGGTATAACTTGGACCAATGTTCCAGGTACTTCTACTCTTAATACTGTTACTGAAATAGTCGCTCCTGAGAATGGTACTACCTTATGGCTAACAAGTTCAACGGGTCTTCGGAAATGGGACTTTGGTGCTGCTTCACTTACTTCAGTTACAACTGGGTCTGGAGCATGTACCGCTCTTAAATGTTCAGCTGATGGGTCAGTTTTTGTTGTCGGTATAGGAGCAAATAGAACGTATGTGTCAAATGATTCTGGAGTTACATTTAATGACCTTTCAGGAACTGTATCCAACAATAAAGTACCTGGAAGTGCTCCGAGAATAGAGTACGCTATATCTCATACGATGAATTCTTCAGGGAACTACTCTATTTATGCTGTTCGAACGAATAGTAACTTGTTGGGTATGCATGTGTCTCACGATAGTGGTAATACTTGGTCGCAATTTGTAGGAGCTTCAGGATCACCTAGTATTTTTGATGTATATAGAGGTCAGGGTACATACAATTCTGTGGTGTCAGTTAGACCTTCTAGTCCTGAAAGAATTTTAATTGGTGGAATTGATGTCTGGAAATGGGATCAAGCAACTTCTAATCCTGTTTTTGGTGGGTTTTATACTTTAACGCAATGGTTTCTAGCTCCAACTTCTGCAAAGTATGCACATGCTGATCAGCACGAGATGAAATGGTCAGGTAATAGATTGTACCTTGGGAATGATGGTGGTGTTGGAGTTACTAATGATCCTGATGATTCTTGGTATCCTGCCAACAGAGGTTACAACGTTACTCAGTTTTATGGTATCGCATTTGATAAGCATGGTAGTGTTATGGGTGGCGCTCAAGATAATGGAACCGTTAGAAATGATCATTCGCTAACTTCTTGGTTAGAATTTAGAGAAGTATCGGGAGGGGATGGATTCCAATGTGAAATTTCTTTCTTTAATAGCGACGTACTTTTCACAAGCGTTCAGTTTGGTCAGGTTCTTCGGTCTGCTGATGGAGGACAAAGTCTCGGACTTTTTGTGCCAGATTCAACTACTTTTTCTGCGACTAGTCCATTTGGAACTTCTGCAAATGAGCATCCTTTTCACACAAAAATATTCTTAGCTGAGTACTATGATTTAAACTCACAAGATTCTGTATTATTAGTACCGAATCAAAATTATGCTGCTAACTCAACTATTTTGGTGCCTAGTACTTCTACCGGCGACACTATTGCTTATGTAACACCAACGGCACTATATTATGATGACACTGTACATTATTCACCTGGACTTTCTGTTACAGAAACATCAGTGGTAAATGCCATAACTGGTCAAAACGTCTTCTTAGATCTATACCCTTATGTTCATCACGGAACATCTGGCTCTGGATTGTTCCCTCCATTGGTTGGCGATTCATTGATTGTAACATTTCCTGGTACAGGTCCAGATACAGTTGTAGTACAAAGTGTAGGAACATATACTCATTATTATGCACAACACGTAACAAGTGGACAAGTTTGGGATTTGGGAATTGATTCGATATCCTTTGGAATATCTTGGAATCCAACGATGGTTCAAGATCCGTTTCAGTCATGGTATTTAATGTACGTAAATGCGAACGGAGGAGAATTGTGGGGTACCCGTTCAGCTTTAAGATTTGCAACACCAGACCCTCAGTGGGGAGTAGTAGCGCAAGGAATCGGAGGAGGCTTGTTCGGTAATGTTGATGTTGAATTTTCTAAAGATTTGAATAATTTGTACATTGCAACAGGAAGTGGAACAATTAGAAGAGTAGATGGACTAGGCAGTCTCTATACCTCGGATCCAGATTTTGAGACTAAAGCATTCTATAAAACTGGAGTTCCAACAGGCACGACAATATCATCTTTTTCTTCTGGAGTTTCTGCGCAAGGAATTTGTGTAAATCCAAGTGATCCAGATGATATTCTTGTCTTAGGTGGATTCGGAAACAATCGCCGTTCATCAAATGCCACAAGTGCTACTCCAACTTTTACTACAATCGGATCTATTGGTTCTCCAAACCCTGCATCTTATGATGCAATTATCGATAGAAATGATCCTAATATTATTGTTGTAGGAACATCTCATGGTGTTTTTGTTACAGAAGATGGTGGTGCAACATGGACAGATGCTTCAACTGGATTCAGTGGAACACCAGTCTATGAAGTTCGTCAGTCATGGAGAACTTGGAATGAAGGAAACTTTAGACCAGGTGAAATTTATATCGGAACATTTGGACGTGGTATTTGGAGTTCATCTTCATATTTAGGAGTGGATGATACCAATCCATTTAGTTCAATTATTGGTGATGAATTCAAGTTGAATTTACTTTCATTCCCGAATCCAACGGCTTCTACTAGCTCGCTTTCTTTTAATCTTGATGCCACAGCGAATGTTACAATTCGAGTATATAATCTAGCAGGTAGATTGATGAAAACAGTCAATAGAAAAAATATGACTAAAGGATCTAATGTGATTGAGTTGGGTGTTGAAGATTTATCAAGAGGAACTTACATTGTTAAGTTTAATTCCGGACAACATAAAGCTACAACTAAGTTTATTAAGATGTAATTGACATCCCATAATATTTTAAGCCTTGAGTTTACGCTCAAGGCTTTTTTGTGTCCAAATCTCGTATGATTTTCTCTGCGCTTATTTCAAGAGAAGTTATACATTTGTATGCGTGAGATTAGAGCAAGTGTAATGCCGTACTAATCTCGATTATACATTACAAAATAGATAATAGATGAGTACTTTCGATATGACAATTATTGGTTCAGGACCAGGTGGATACGTTGCAGCAATACGTTGTGCACAACTCGGCATGAAAACAGCAATAATAGAGAAGTACGATACACTAGGAGGAACTTGTCTCAATGTTGGGTGTATTCCGTCAAAAGCTCTTTTGGACTCTACTGAACACTTTCATAATGCGACGCACAATTTTGCAGAACATGGAATTGATGTTAAAGATGTTAAAGCAAACTTAAAACAAATGATTCAGCGTAAGAATGATGTCGTTGCGCAAACATGTAATGGAGTGAAATTCTTGATGGATAAAAATGACATCGAGGTTTTTCATGGTGAAGGATCATTTGTGGATAAGAATACAGTTAAAGTGATTGCTTCAGATGGAAAAGAAATGATCTTATCTTCAAAAAATGTACTCATTGCAACGGGTTCAAAACCGAATTACTTCCCTGGAATGGAACCGGATAAAAAACGAATTATTACTTCAACAGAAGCATTAAATCTTGAAGAAATACCTAAAAAACTCCTTGTAATTGGTGGTGGTGTAATAGGACTAGAGCTTGGGTCAGTTTTTAGTCGCCTAGGAACAAAGGTTGAGGTTGTTGAATTTGCAAAGACAATCATTCCAACAATGGACAAAACAATGTCTAAAGAATTAACCAAAGTGCTAAAGAAGGAAGGATTCAAGTTTCATCTTCAACACCAGGTGAAAAATGTTGATAGTACAGGAACAGGTGTCAAATTGACTGCGTTGAATAAAAAAGGAGAAGAAGTAATCATGGAAGCGGATTATTGCTTAGTTGCTGTTGGAAGAAAACCTTTCACAGATGGCCTCGGATTAGATAAGGTCGGTATTTCTGTAAATAGTAGCGGTCAAATTGATGTGAATGATCATCTTCAAACTTCCGTTCCTAATGTCTATGCAATTGGTGATGTTGTGAGAGGGGCTATGTTGGCACATAAAGCTGAAGATGAGGGTGTTTATGTTGCAGAACTATTAGCCGGACAGAAACCCCATATTAATTATAATCTTATCCCTGGAGTTGTCTATACTTGGCCAGAAGTTGCTTCAGTTGGAAAGACAGAAGATGAACTTATCGAAGCTGGAAAAGAAATTAAAATTGGACAGTTCCCCATAAAGGCTCTAGGGCGTGCTCGCGCAAGCATGGATATTCTTGGTACTATCAAGATTATCGCTGATGCTCATACAGATGAAGTTTTAGGAGTTCACATGATTGCTCCTCGCGCTGCTGATTTAATTATGGAAGCTGTTGTGGCGATGGAGTATAGAGCATCCGCAGAAGATATTGCACGAATTTGTCATCCTCACCCAACTTATTCGGAAGGTGTGAAAGAAGCTGCTTTGGCTGCAACTGATAATCGACCTTTGCATATTTAGCTAGCCAAGTTGATTCCTGTTTAGGGTTTTCATGGTATACTTTATGTTCTTCTAGGGAATCTCACTGTTTAGTGCATACACCCCATGTAAATAGGAGCATCTTTGATATATGCGTCTTTAAAATACTCTCTTGTTTTTGCTAATTCCTTTGTTACGCCTTCTCTATTTCCACTTGAAACGATAACAATATAAAAACCAGTTCTGAAGGTTGTGTAGTCTGATGAGTACTCAATGCTAACGTAGTTCCCATCATCATATCGGCCACGGGGTATATATCCATGCTGTTCTCCACACCCGCATATTTCACTAGTTGTAAGATAACCGTCTTTGTTTCTATATAGACTTCGTAAATCTAATGTGTAGCCCAATTTATTACATGCTAGTTGGGCCTTTTTTAGCGCTTTGTTATAGTTTTTTGTAGAATGAATGATTAAGAAGCTTTTGTTCTCAATTGCCTCTTCTTGAGCCAGAACTTGAACTGATAAAAATAGGCTAACAGTAAAAAATGTAATGAGTTTAAACATAGGATGTTTTTGTTTCAATTAACGCAATCTTCATGCCTAAAGTAAATCTATTTCTTAGACTTTTTCTGCTTGCATTTTTTCTTTCTCTTCTTTTTACTTTTAACAAGTGTCATTTCATCAACTAGATTTGTTGCTCCTGCATATTTGTCCATGATCCAGAGAACATAACGAATATCAACTGTAATATTTCTACAACGATCAGCATCAAACATGAAGTCACTCATTGTACTTTCCCATGATCGATCAAAATTCAATCCCATAAGATTTCCTTCCGCATCAATAACTGGAGATCCTGAATTCCCACCAGTTGTATGATTAGAACTTGTAAAGCAAATCCAAAGTTCACCATCTTGACTGTAATTCCCGTAATCTTTCGATTCTGCAAGTGTTCTAAACTCTGGTAGTAACTCAAAATCGGCATTCCCAGAGTTGTTTTTCGTTAAAATTCCTTCAAGTGTGGTATGCTCTGTGTACGCCATTCCGTCATGTGGAGCGGACCCTTCCAATTTCCCATAACTAATGCGCATTGTTGAATTTGCATCTGGCCAGTGTTTGGCATCTGGAAACATTTCTAGTTTTCCTTCCACGTAAACAGCGAGAAGTCCATTCATTTGTCCTTTGAAATTACGAACCAAGGGAATCACTTCTTGACCGAAGTTTTCGCTAAGTGCAGTCCATAAAACGTAGGCTGGATCATTTTCTCTAAAGTCATTCAATGTCGAATCTGACAAATTTTGCAAAAAGCTCTCGAAACGTGTTTCATCGATTAGAATTGAGTTTCCAAATATTCGCTTCGTGAGTGCTTCAGGAGATTCGTTTAGAAGATCAATGACTCCAATATTCTGCATTCGTGCGATATATTCTTCCGTTACTTTGAGGAAAACACTTCGGTCGATTCCAACATCATAGTTTTTAAAGAAACCTTTCGCTGAAGCACGCAGTTTCTCGATCTCCTCTTCCATTTCGTTTGGTGGAATTGCTTCGAATTCACCAACGAATTTATCCATTCCACGCGTTCGTTTGAAAACTTCGGGCCCAACATACATGTACTCTACCGCCATCGCATACGCGAAATCACTTTCTTTGTATTCAGCGACTAGCTCATTCATTGTAGAGACAATTCCTCCGTATTTCGTCTGCCATTCCGTTTTTGTAGCAGCCATGTCGTTGTATTTTTTCTCTCGATCCAGTTTGATTTGTATTGCATTCACAGTTTGTAATCCTCCAATCTGTCCAATCCATTTCTTCCAACCATTCGCGATTCTAGCCTGTTTCGAGGCGTATTTGATTCTAATTAAGTCAGAAGAGCGCATTCCAGCGTCTATAATACCTAAAGACTGTTCACGCATTGCAATTCTAGCAGGTCGTTCTGTATCCATGATATATTGAAGATGATCGGATGATAAATGTTGCTCAGTAGATCCTGGGAACCCGTAAACCATCGTAAACTCTCCAGGAACACGGTCGTTCATTGAAACAGGAAGGTAATGAAGTGGGGTGTATGGTTTGTTGTCCTTGTTATATTCAGCGGGGTTGTTATTTGCATCAGCGTAAATTCTGAAAACGGAAAAATCTCCAGTGTGACGTGGCCAAACCCAATTATCTGTATCGCCGCCGAATTTACCAATGCTACTTGGTGGTGCACCAACGAGTCTGATGTCTTTGAAAACTTCTTTCACGATCATGTAGTAATCATTTCCATAATTAAATGCCTTGATTTCTGCTTCGTAATGATTTCCAGTTGTTGCATCTCGTGCGAGTGTTTTAATATTGCTCTCAATTCTGCTGTAATATTTTTCGCCGGATAATCCTTCTGTACCGTTAAAAACAAGTTTAGTCATGTCCTCAATTCGGACGATTCGTGCAGCGGTTAATCCTGGATTTGTTAATTCTTGATTCATTGATTTTGCCCAGAAACCATATTTGATGTAATCATTTTCCAGTGATGAATGAGACTGAACTTGTGAAAATCCGCAATGGTGATTTGTTAATAATAATCCTTGAGATGAAACTAATTCTGCGGTACATCCTCCACCAAAATGAAGAACAGCATCCTTAATACTCGAACTATTTACGCTGTAAATATCTTCGGCAGAGAGTTTCATTCCCATTGCTTGCATATCGTTTTCAAATGCTTTAATGAGTGATGGAATGAGCATTCCTTCTTCCGCAGTTGCATTGAAGAATGTTGAAATCACTATTATGACTACTAAGCTTAATCTTTTCATTGTTTATTTTTTATTAGCTCGCTAAAGATACCAATTCAACTTGAGTTCTCGTAAGACTTGAGACCTAAGCTGTGAAATTGTTTACCTTTGTGCCGTGGAAATTTTTGATTTTGTCTTTAGACTAGGTGTAGTGTTCGCGATATACGGATTCCTGTGGGGAATTTTCGATTTAGGAATCAGAATGCTAACAGGTACTCGACCAAGATCAATGCCTGAGACATATCTTCTAAAAATAGTAAAATATTTCTTCCTTGTTGATGTTACTTTTCTCTTCTGCTTTGATGATACGAGTGTAAATCTTGTGGTTGTAAATCAAGTTATCATCGCTGGAATTATTCTATTAACTTATTTTATCGGGAAGTTCAAGAAGTCACAGAATAAATCGGTACTGTTTACTATGATGGGAGGGCGCGGTCTTCCTCAAATGCCGAATGCAGCATTTAACCTAAAATTAGAAGTCATATTAATCGTGGCTTCTCTGGCGTTTTTTGTGCTGTTTTGGTTCTTTCCTGAATTCGCAACAAATCCAATATCAAGATGGTTTCACGATAGTATTCTTAACATAGAGGATACACCATTCTTTGGATTTATCTTTAAAGTCATAGGTTTCTTCTTCTTACTGAACTTGATTGTCAAGATGATGAATGGAATCACTTTCCTTTTGAGTGGAGGTAAAATTCAAGGTGGTAGACAAGTCCAAAATCCATTTGGTAAGGAAGATCAACAAAATAATGATAATGAGTTTGTTGATTATGAGGAGGTTGATGAGTCTTGATTTATTTTTTCTAAATCTGCTATTAATTGCTCAATTTGAATCAAGAGTGCTTGTGTTCCATCATTGATAATTATGCTATGAGCAAGTACTTGTTTCTTTTCATCAGTCCACTGACTATTCATTCGTTTTAGCACTGATTTTTTTGTGCAATTATCCCGTTTTATAACACGAGCTATGCGTATATCTTGAGGTGCAGTAATTAGAATTGTGCGGTCAAAATGTTTATATGAACCTGTTTCAAAGAGGATGGCAGCTTCATTAAAAACAATTGATTTTGTGTGGAAATTAGCGAAATTATTGAATGCTTCTCGAACTTTTGGGTGAATAAGTTCATTTACAAATGAGCGTTCACATTCGTTCTCAAATATTTTCGAAGATAGTAAGACACGGTTTAACTCATTTTCAGAATAAATTTCGTTACCATAGCGAGAAATTAAGGCAACTCGAACATTGGGGTCATCTGCGATTATTAATTTCGCTGAATCATCCGAATAAAAGACAGGATAGCCTATCGATTCTATAATTTTACAGACTAAACTCTTTCCAGAGCCAATACCACCTGTAATACCAACCTTCAGCATTGATTAAATTTCTTCTACCTCAATGATTTTAAATGGAAGGTCTACAATTGCTTCGTAATCAACTCCAGCTTCCTCCATGTCTTCATCGTCTTTCTCGAAATACCAATTCACTTTCACTTCAGTAGAGTTCCCATCCAACTGTTCTAATCTTTTGAAAAGATCAAGGATGCACTTTGAAGATGAAGTATTAAAATATTCTAATCGTACCTCAATTTGAGTTGTTTCTTTAGGGGAAGAACCATAAATATCCACCCAATCGTTAAGTGGTTTAAAAAATTCGATTGAGTTTTCAGGGATAGATCTTCCTCGTAATTCAAGAACACCTGTATCTTGATTAAAGTTGATTTCTGGTGTTTTTGCTGATCCTTCAAGTAGTAATATTTCCATATTCATTCTATTTGTTATTCAATAACCACATCTAGACAGAAAAAACTGGTATTCTCATTGATTTCAATGAACTCGAAGCCCAGTTTATTCTTCGATTTGCGTGCTATATCTATTAATCCTAATCCAGCTGTACCTTTTGAGGAGAGTTTATTTTTCAATAATCGATTCTGATAAAGTTCTCTTAATTTTTCTTCTGTAAGCCCATTCACAAATGATAATCGCTCTTTCAGTTTCTCAATTCCATTACTTGGAATGTAATTTCCGGTTCGAACTATAATCTTTTCGTTTTCATGTATCACCATAATCAAAGCCGATTTCTGAAGAGCAATCTGCTTTGGACTATCTCCGGTTGCTTCAATGTGGTGGTATAAATTCTGAAAACATTCTACTAGCACATTAAATACTCGTTTCTTCATTTTAGGTGAGATACCCATTGTAACCATTTTGGTTTCCATAATATGAAGAATCGAAGTCAAAAGCTCGGATGTAAACTCTCCTTTGAAAGACAAAATCACATTTTCGTCTTCCATTCGGCGATAAAAATCATAAACATCTGAGAGTGCCATAGATAGATAAGTACCCAAATATAATCAATCCTCTAAAGAATCAAACCAATGGAAGCACAAAAGATATGTATCTTTATCGCATGATTGATGAGAAGAAGGAATGGTTCGAGGAATGGTTTGATACCACTTACTATCATACGTTGTATCAAAACCGAAATGATGCTGAAGCCAAGCAATTTATTACTCGTTTGGTTGGTGAGCTGCCCTTAAAAGAAGGAGCAAGGATTCTCGATTTGGCTTGTGGGAAAGGCCGTCATGCAATTACATTGAATGAACTTGGCTTTGATGTGCTTGGGGTTGATCTATCACAACATAGTATTTCATGTGCATCTATTTGCGCTCGTAATGGATTGGAATTTGCGGTTCACGATATGCGTCAAGTGATCCGTGACGAGAAATTTGATGCTGTTTTTAATTTGTTTACCAGTTTCGGATATTTTGATTCGTTAGATGATAATGCATCTGTTGTCTCGGCAATGTCTAAAATGCTTATTCCCAAAGGAATTTTGGTTATTGACTTTATGAATGCTAACCGTGTGTTAACTAACTTAGTTGCTGAGGAATCAAAAGTGCTTGATGGTATTACGTTTAATATTACACGAGAATTTGACGGGTCGCACATCTTTAAGCACATATCTTTCGATGCTGATGGTAAAAGTCATAAACATACAGAGCGAGTTCAAGCTTTAAAATTAGATGATTTCACTTCTATGTTAAAAGCTGAAGATTTCCAAATTCTTCGTACTTTTGGCGACTTCGATTTAAATGAATTTGATGAAGAGAAATCAGACCGATTGATCATTGTCGCGAAGAAATAAACATGGGATTAACACTTACAATCATCGCACTCATTGTTGCAGTTCCGCTTGGAGGCTTGTTGGTTTTATTCGTTGAGAAGTCTAAGAATGATCAATTAATCAAATTATTGCTTGCATTTAGTGGTGGTTTTTTGCTGTCGTTAGCATTTATTCATTTTATCCCTGAACTCTATGAGAATAGTAAAGTTCATGTAGGATTTTACATCTTAATCGGGTTTTTAGTTCAACTGTTCCTTGAATTCTTCTCTGGTGGAATTGAACATGGACACACACACGCAACGAAAGGAGCAAAAATTCCAGTTGCTCTTGTTATTGCGTTAAGCGCACATGCATTGTTAGAAGGAATTCCACTTGGGACACAATTCGGTGGTGCAACAATTGCTATTAGTCATGATCACGGTGCTGACCATGGAATGTTACTCGGAATATTATTTCATCGCATACCTGTTGCAATTGCACTAGCAACAGTATTAATTGCCTCAAAAATTGAGAAGCGAAAGGTTTGGTTATTGTTAGGTGTTTTTGCAATTACGACACCAGTTGGGATATTGATTGGGTTGACTAGCGCAAATGCTTTCCAGTTTGATTTTGATATTATCTTATCGGTTGTTGTTGGTATGTTTTTGCATATTTCGACAACGATCATCTTCGAAACTAGCGAGAATCATAAGTTCAATTTCATCAAACTTTTAACCATTGTTGGAGGCGGTGTATTGGCATTTTTAATTCATTAACGAATAATCAAAATTGAAATCAGTACTAAAACGTATTCCAATATTTTTCATTCTCACACTGTTGTTGATGCTCATTGGCGGTGTTATTTTGCTGTTATCTACTAAAATAGGTGGGCACTTAGTTGTTAATTCTACACATACTCCATTTCAAGATGAAATGTTTTATTGGATTACTCACTGTGGAGACGGTCTTTTCGTTATTGCTGGCATCCTACTTCTGTCAATTCTTTTTTGGAAGAAGTATAAGTATTCAATTGTGATTATGTCATCTGTTAATTTGATAATTGTTGGAGCTCTTGTTGCTTTTTTTAAACAAGTTGTTTATGCTGATGCTGCTCGTCCAATTGCTTTTATTGGTCGTGATAAATTGTATTTAGTTCCTGATGCGTTTATCAATTTAGCGAATTCGTTTCCATCTGGTCATACGACTGCTGCATTTTCATTTTTCGCTCTTGTTGCCTTTCTATATCCAAAAAACTGGATTCAAATTGTGTGTGTACTAACTGCAGCTTTGATTGGTTATTCGCGAATGTATCTTTCCCAACACTTTTTGGAAGATGTTGTTGCTGGTGCAGGGTTAGGTTTGATTTGCTTTATGCTCTCTTATTGGTTTGTCAAGGCTTTGCCATTGAAAGTTAATTTGACGAGGCAGAATAATCTTTAGGGTAATGAATCTTACTATTAGATGTCGTAAGTCTATTTGATCATCCTCAAAAATGTCCGCCAAATAATCTTGATATCATGTTTAACACTTGGGTTTTCCAAATACTTACGATTGAGTTTTAGTTTAGCGGGCATAACTACTTCAATGTAGGTCTTCTGTGGGGCTTCTGATTTGCCTAAAATCTCATTCTCATTGAAATATTCAAGCGATGCATAGTCTGTAATTCCTGGCTTGATGGTTAATGTTTCCATCTGTTTCTCGGTGTATAAACTGACGTACTCTTGAACTTCGGGGCGTGGACCTACGATACTCATTGTTCCACCAAGGACATTAATAAATTGCGGAAATTCATCTAATTTGAACTTTCGTAAGAAGTATCCAATACGTGTGATTCTAGGATCTCGCATTCCAACCGTAATTTTTCCTGCTTTATCGGCATTTTGTTTCATTGTCCGAAACTTAATAACACCAAATGGAACTCCAAGCTTTCCAATACGTTCTTGGATGTAAAATACTCCGCCGCGACTAGTAAAGAGAATGATGAGCGATATAATTATTCCAAATGGAAGAAAGAATAGCAAGATGATGCTAGAAACAACTATATCAAAAGCACATTTCACGAAAGCACTTTTTTCACTGAGGCAACTACTGCTGCGATTACACGGTCGGCATTCTCGTTGGATAAATCATAATAGACAGGTAGACTGATTTCATTAGCGAATTTTGAATAGGCCTCTGGGTAGTCCTCCATTTTGTATCCTCGCTTCTTGTATGCAGTGAGAAGAGGTAATGGCTGGAAATGCACATTCACCGAAACATCGTACTCGAATATTTCTTGAATGATTTCGTCTCGTTGAGATTCTGTTGCTCCATTAATTCTTAGTAAGTATAGGTGATAACTTGATGTTTTAGTGTCAGTTTCAAAGGCTGGTTCAATTGACCAATTATAGTTTGAAAAAGCACTCGCATAGCGATGAAAAATCACTTTTCTACGATTCAAACTCTCTTGATATCGCTCCAGTTCTACAAGTCCAATTGCAGCTTGAAGATCTGTCATGTTGCATTTAAAACCTGGTTCCTCTACATCATATTTCCAATTACCTTTTTTCGTTTTTGCTAGTGCGTCTTTGTTTTGTCCATGCAATATTTTAATGCAAAATTCGGTGTAAATCTCATCGTGATTAAAATTGTCAGGAAGATTGAAACAAAGTGCTCCGCCTTCCGCAGTTGTCAAATTTTTAACTGCATGAAATGAGAAAGATGACACATCCGTCAGAGATCCTGAGCGTTTGCCATTCATTATAGCGCCAAAACTGTGTGCTGAGTCACTAATCACAATAATTCGACCTAGTTTCTCTTGGGAATCATTATTTGCACTGAATTGGGATTTGATTTCGTGTTCATTTACCAAATTCATTAACAAATCATAGTCGGCAGGGAATCCTGAAATATCCACTGCCATAATTGCTTTCGTTTTTGGGGTAATTGCAGCTCTAACTTTTTCAACATTTAAGTTGAAATCGCTCTCATTCAGATCAACCATCACAGGTGTTGCGCCAGCATGAACAATTACATTTGCGCTTGCACAATAAGTGTAGGCTGGAATAATTACTTCGTCGCCAGCCTTGATTCCCCAGTAATTCAAGAAAACCTGCATTCCCATTGTCCACGAATTCACAGCAACGGTTGTTTTACATCCGCAGTATTCTGTAATGTTTTTCTCAAATTGCTTGGTACGTGGACCTGTTGTTATCCATCCGGATTTCAAGGCTGCAGTAACTTCAGCAATGATTTTATCATCAATTCTTGGGGGGGAAAAAGGAATCATCATTAGCTACGTCTTAGTTATGCGAAATTAAGGATATTAGCGTGATAATCGTTTTTGTTTATCGGATGGTTTTTTTCCAAGCATCACGAACTCAATCATTCCCTTAATATAACCAAGACCATAGCTGAAATGAACAAAAAGATACGCTTTCATAAGTTTAAATACTTCTAGAAGCGAACTTGCTGATTTGACAGAAAAATACACAAGTAGAGTTGTGTATAGAACGAGTGGAACACACGCAATTAAGGTAATTATCCATCCAAAGAGTAATGTAATTGGTAGGGTGAGTAAATAGAGTACAAATAATGGTGGTATAAGCTGTCGCGATGTCGTAACCGTACGGTGTTTTTTGTTGACATACACTTTCCAATAACCATACTGGAAAAATTGGCGCCAAAGTCCAGTGAATGATCCCCGAACATAATATTTCAGAGAAATGTCGTGATCATAATAAATCAGCTTCCCTTGATTGGTGATTCGAAAATTAAACTCATCATCTTGATTGCGGATCAATTCTTCATCAAAAAAACCTACTTGATTGAAAACATCATAGCGGTACATTGGACTTGTTACTGTATCAGTAAAACCTGATTTTGATAAGGTTCTAAAGTTCCCCATTCCCATTCCGAAAGAAGTCTGCATCGCTTTTGCAATAACTTCACTGGTGTCGTCTAAGTATTCATTTATTATTCTACCACCAACACACCATGTATTCGGATTCTCATTCAAATGCTTAATCGCGTTTAACAGGTAGTTCGGACTTAAAATATGTCGAGCACCTACTATTTGAACGAAATCAGCTTCGCCACCTGTGTAGATACCTAGATTGAAGGCAAAGGGTGTTAATTGCTTTTGATTATTAACGAGGTGAAGCCCTTCGAAATTAGCCATGATTTCCTTGATCAATTCACGGGTTCCATCGTTACTCATTCCATCGACGATCATTACATTTAAGTTTGTATCAATTGGGAGATCACACGCATAAATTGCATTGATACATTCTTTGATATAGCCAACCTCATTTCGACATGGAATTACTACGGTAAGTCTCATGTCTCAGTATTTTTCTGATTTTCAAGACTCGTAAACAACAACAACAACATCGTTACACTAAGAATAATTACTCCTACTTGTCGCTCTAACATAGATTCGAAGAGGCATGATACGAAGATGCACAAGACGGCAATAAATAGCGCAAGACTTTTAATGCGAAATGTTTTAAGGAGCATACTGATAAATAGGATGAACAATAATATCATTCCAACCCACCCAATGGAAATTCCGGTTTGTAAAAATTGATTATGCGGGTTAAGTCGTCTTTCGAGATAGGAAGAGTACCCATTTTTGTCATATTCTCGTGTCAATAAATCAATTTCACTTCCTAATCCAACTCCGAATGGATTATCGATGATCATTTTTGCTGAAATTGTCCAAACAACAAGGCGCACGGTGTTGGATTCTACAATGTTGACGTTGTTTTTAACGTATTCGTTAGGAGAAGATGACCACTCAGATACTTTTTCAATACTTGCATTTACATCATTTGAGATTCGCGCTGATGACTTTAATCCAACAAAAAATATCAGCGCGAAAACGGGGAATGTTAAGAGCCACATCCAATTTTTAGATTGAAGAGATTTCCAAATTGGAAATGCAACAAAAATTGCAGCAACACAAACAAATGCTCCGAGTGATCTCAAATAGAAGAGGGAAATAATCATTACTACTAGGTATGTCCACTTTGCAATAAGTATTGATTTCAAAGTTGATTTTTCACTCCATAGTAAGGCACACGAGATCAAAAAGATAAGGGCGAGATAAGAAGGATGCATATTCAAGCCATAGACATTTGCATGAAAAGCGTTGCCTGAAATTCCTTTCTCAATTATGATTGCTCTTACAAGTGCAAATACCATTGAGAATGCACTGCCAGCAATTAACCCCCACTTCAAACCTTTTAGAGCAATTGAATAACCATTGGTCATTAGAATTCCAACTAATGGGAATAGCAAGAAGGATAGCTTCGTTGTGAGGAAAGGAATTGCAAAAACTGATCGTGATACAAAAAGAATTGACAGGCCGTACAAAATAAACAGACCGATTAATGGATAAAGTATTTTCTTTTCTTTAAATCGTTTTGGACCTTTCCAAAATGGAATTGATGCAGCAAAAAACAGCAAAATAAAAGGTGGAATTAATTGATCGCGAATAATCAATGTCAACATCATTAATAATGCTGAGACAAATAAGCCCTTTTCTGGAAGATTATATTCCTTGAACATCTTGATAAACTTGAATGATCTTTTCTACGCAAACTTCATTGGAAAAGTTCTCTTGAACGAATTCCCGTGACGCCTGTTGGGATTCATTTTTGTTATTATTGTCAACTAGACCTAACAGATGTTTTGTCCATTTACTAGGATCAGTGTCATCTACAATTACTCCTGTTTCACTCGAAACAACTTCGGGTAATCCTCCAACATTTGTGACAAGAACAGGTAAACCACAGGCTTGTGCTTCTAGTACTGCGACACCGAAACTTTCCCTTCTTGAAAGTGCAATAAAAACATCAAGTGATTGAAATGCATTAACAAGGGCATCATCAGTTACATACCCTTCAAACTTCACGTGATCGGAAAGTCCCAAATCCAAAACTTGCTGTTTCAATGTGTCCTTTTGACTTCCAGAACCGTAAATCTTTAAGTGTGATTCTTTCGAATAGTGTTTTCTGAAATCGGAGTAGAGGGAGATTAATCGGTCAATCCCATAAACGTTTTCTAATGACTTAATCGTACCAAGTGTTACTATTTCTGATGAGTGAGACTCTGCAATAGTGAATCTATTTGTGTTAACACCAAAGGGTGTAATTCTAAATTCTCTATTAACCCATTTATTTGCTTCCCTTGCCATGTCTTTTGAAGTGGAGCATACAATTGCAGGAAAACGGACAACTCGCTTAAAAAGTAAGCGGTGAATGATACTGCGATTTGGGAATTCGTAAACGTCAGACCCCCATAAAGAGAGAATCGTTTTCTTAAACCCAATGTGTTTTGCTAGCATTCCGTATGATGATGCATAGTGAGCATGAATCACATCGGGATTTACTTTGAGAAACATATTTTTAGCATCTTTTCTCGCTTTAAAATAGCTTAACTTCCCATATTTTTTTTCAGTTCGTACCGTTGAATGATCTATCCCAAAACAAGTGTAGTGAAAATCAGAACAATCATCTTGCCAATTGGTAGATTTTGAGGAAAGGGAGAACAGGTGAATCTCAAAACCTTTTTTAGTCAGACTTTTAACCCACCTTTCAGTGTGAACTGAATTAATGTCGGCAAGAAACATTATGCGTTTTCCTTTTTCCATTGATGGAGCAAATTTACGATAACTATATTGAGTAGAATCTTCAATGACTCAAAAATAGCAGGTCTTAAATTTTCAATTGCGCTTAGAAAGAGTTACTCTTGTCCAAATGAAAAAGGCATTCGGGAAAAATCTCTTAACATTAACCTTTGTGATTCTTGGTGGAATCATAGGTTTAGTGATTTATTTGAATCGATCAGAAATTTCAATTTGGTATGTTGTATATCGATTTAATTCTGTAGATATTGGTGATATGGAGGCTGTTACGAAAACCGACACTTTGTTCGTCTTCGAAGGAACTTTGTTTCGAAATTATATGGGTTCATATACAAACAACTATGAAGTTGAGGGGTATAGAAGGCAAGAGTTAAAGGTTTATTCTGATCCAAGTCAATCAAAACAAGATGTTACTAAGTTTGCTGTTCGAGCTTTAGGGGCTGGGAAATTGAGCATTTCTGATACAATTTTCATGGAGAATCAAAGGAAGAAGAGGATCATTTTGGACCTAATGCTACTTGGCTTCTTTCTTGGGATTGTTATAGAGTTTGTTCGTTCGATTAAGAAAAAGCCAAGTACCTAGAAGGAGTGAAAGTAAAGTGATTACCTCTACATTTAGAAAAACGAAGTTCGTCACGGCGATTCCTGCTACAAACAAAACAACCAACCAACCAAAAAATGAGCTCCCAGTTATTTTTTTAATTAAAAATGGGATGTAAACTATCAACAATGCTAATATAACAAGACCGACAATTCCAAATTGGTAAAGAATGCTCAAATATTCAGAATCAAAGTGCATTCCTGCAGATGCAATTGGATCAAGAATAACGCCATGCCCTAAGATTTTGTCTGAGCTAGATGAATCAAAAAAGATACTGTAGTGTGCCATCCGATTTATCCATGAATTTGAGATGAAGGCATCCCCTGAAAGAATCGACATAAGATTTGTTGACCTAAAAATGAAAAGCATCCCAAGAAGGCCGATTATTCCAGATGGAATGAGAATCATGTTATTTTTTCGCGTGTTATTAACTAGAATTGATAAAGCAACAAGTGCAATTACAATAATAAGTACAGTTCTCGATTGGGTTAAGAAGATAAAAAAGAATGCGAGTAGGCAGTATTTCCAGAATTTCTTTTGATTCAAACTCAAAAAGAATATCAGCATCAGACCAAATATAACTGCATTATTATTTGGGTTAAGCATTGTTCCTGATAGTCTAAATGCGCCAAACTCATGGTAGTTTCCGAGTAGAACTTCTGTTTTAGGGGAATAGATCATGTGTAGTATTTCCCCCAATTGAAATGGATTTATAAGTAGGATTAGATTAATAAATGAAAGAGCAAGAAACAGGATAATTATGAAACTAATTAATTGTTTCTTCCGAATTTTAATGTGAGAGAGATTTGCAATGGTAACGATAATTACTGGCCATTTAACCCATCTTACAATTACCCCAATGTGCACTGTTCTAAAGGTGTTGTTCGCAATAAGATCGCTTATGAGACCCCAAGCCGCAATTGAACAGAATAACAAAATAATCCAACGCCATTTTCTCTCTTGAAAGAATGTAATTCCAAGGTGAATTAGAGCAAAAGGGAGTAGAATATCATCAGCAATGTATGGGATATGCCCTGGCCAAAATAGTGCGGCGAATACTGTGTTTACAATAAATAAAAGGGATAATGCTTCAGTAATTTTTACTATTGATTTCATATCTCCATGGACTTTATTAGGTTGACTAATTTTTGTAGTTGATGTCCTCGTGAATATTTTTCTGAGAATCCTTTTAGAGGAGGAGTGTAGCTAGAATTTTTCAACTTGTTAATTGCTTTTGATATTGACTCTACGTCGTTCTTAGCCCAAAAAACGTTAGGATAATTCTTTAATTCGTCATGGATTGATCCTTCTTCAATTTTATCAGCTGAAACAATCAAAATAGCACGCTCACAACGAACATAGTCAAAAATTTTAGTCGTTGATTGAAACTCATGCCCGTATGTTTGAATAACACCAACATCAGATTTCCCAATCACATCAATAGCTTTGGAATAATCAACAAATCCGCATGATTTAATAAATTCATTCGAGCTATCTAATTTGTCTTCATCAGGTCCAACATAGACTAGTTCAACTTCGCAATTTTTTAGAGCAACTTGAAGGTGTTCTGGATCGAAGTAGAATTTCCCAGCGTATGAAAATGTAAGTGATTCTTGTAGATTGACCTGTGATGGTTGACAATTTGTTGATTCATCAAATCCATTTTGAATTATCGAATTTGGCTTTGAATGAAATTCTTCTATAATTTCACCACAATAAGTGTTCACAGTGACTAAAGCATCTGCTGCTCGATTGAATTTTCTTTCGAAAAACCGCTTTATCTTCGTCTTTAATTGACCACTATTGAATCCTGGATTTGTTGCAAATGGGTCACGGTAGTCTAAAATCACTTTACAGTCATAGTTTTTTTTAAACCATCGAGTTAAGCTAAAATGCATAAATGGACCACCTGTAATGATTACTAAATCAGGAGACAATAATTCAGTTTTAATCATGTACTCTTTAATGTTTGACTTCCAAATCACACCATCATCAGCGATAAATTTTGTCATCCATGAAGTTCCACTTTTAGGAACTACATGAATTCGGTCTTCTATTGAATCTTCTTGACCAGTGATTACACTTACCTCACAATCCATTACCTTGCTAAGGTTTCGATACCAATATCCTGCTCGCATAGCACCCACACGTTTGTTCGGTGGAAATACGTATGCAACAATAAGGATATTCAGTTTATTATTTTTCGACAATTCTAGTGATTTTATCAATTAATCCTCCAAAGATAACACCTTCGCTAAATTCATCCTTGATAAATGCAGCTGCTTCATTATTAATTAATGATTTCCCCTGCTTGAATTGATTTAGCAAAGAATTAATTTCTATTTCCAACGCATCTTCAGTTGGACAGTGAGCACAATACTTAAATGGATTTCGGTAGAGTATTTGTTTTCCTCTTGCCATTGATTCCAGAATAAAACTTGAAAGTCCATCATGGTCAGTATATCGAATGCAGGCATGCACATCATTGTAAAGAGAATTCATATCGTTTACCCAACCAAGTGCATTAAGGTTCTTCGGAAGAGGTAGGTAATCTTCACCCTCTGTTCCTGCAAGTGTAAATTCGACCTCTGGAAATTTGTTTGCAAGATTGATGATTGTTTTTATTCCATAAAAATCTGATCGTTTCTCAGGAATGTAGGAGAGGATATGTAATTTGTCCGAATTTGCTTCCTTTAATTCAAATGATTGGTCAAAGGCAGCGAAGTTTACCACCTGAGCGTTAATTCCAATTTCCTTGAGTTCTTCTTGAATCCAATCTACTTCGCAAAAGTGAATTGCTTTATCAATATAGTGTTGCTTTTGAACACCACTTTTGAATGCTTTGATGGCTTTAAGGACATCTGTGCCTACCCAATTCATTATCACTGGCACGTTCTTTTTAAAAGCTAAATCGAATACACCACTGGAAATAACGGTTCCATTGATTGAAAAAATGCAATCTGCGCGTGGAATTTGAAAAGTGGCTTTAATTTTATCGAGTCTGTTGTAATAAGTATTAAGAAAGGTGTACTTATTTTTCAGATCGTACTCTGATAGACCTTCTTGAAGCTGCTTTGCAAATAATGGTAATCCTACGATGATCACTTTCATACGATTTAGTTTATACCGTGTTTTTTGAAAAGTGCAACAATGTCTTTTATTTCTTTTGACATATTCGGATAATTAGCATTTACAGGAATATTTAAAATTCGAGCAGCTACATATTCACCAGTTGGGCAATCTCCATCTTTGTAACAATATCTGTATGACCCTGATGGATGAACAACGTCGTTGAACCAAACTCCAAAATTAAGCCCCAGAGTTATTCCTTCTTTCTTGATAGCTGCGATAGTTTCAAGTTTAATATGCTTTTTAAATAACAAAGGGTAACGTACGAGAACTTGGTTTAGTCCATCAATTATTTCAATATCTGAAAACTGTTTGAAAGCTGAAAAGTAGTTATCTGAAATGCTGCGTTTAGCACGATTAATTTGATCAATATTTACCAATTGCGGCAACAGAAAGCACGTCAACTTCTTACTCATTTTCACTGGGTAGTTATCTGGCTGCTCACCATCTACCTCCTTTGATGACGTCTTATATTGAAGCTTAAATAAACGTAAGAATTTCAATCCACCTCGGTAGTAAAATGTGGTTCTTTTCGAATAATTGATGTTGTAAGTACCCAATGTCGCAATTAACTTCCGAACCATTGATTTTGACATAAAGTCCAATTGATCGAACTCTTTCACAAAAGCAGGTAGAAGTGATTTATTGTTTATGATCATTATTCCTCCAAGTCCTGCAGTTAGAGGTTTTGAATACTCTAGGCTGAAAAAGCCAGCATCACCAATAGTTCCACAGAGTTTATTGTTAACAGTTGATCCAAAACTGTGAGCGACATCTTCAAGAATAATTAATTGGGGGAATTGATTTTTAATTAATTGAATGTCTTTGTATGGAATCCCAAAATTGTGAGGAACAATTAGCAGTTTTGTTTCATCCGAAATTTGAAGAATTAATGCTTTTGTATCAAGGTTTAATGTAGATGAACTAATGTCAACATATCGAACTTGACACCCCGTAAACTTAACCGCGTTCGTGAGGACAACACAAGTATATCCGGCAACAATTACATGATCATCCTTGGTTAAATTCAATGATTTAATGAGGGTGAAGACAGACATCCTTCCTGCGCCAAATAGAAATAATTGTTCTTGATCAACTTTAAAATAATTCGCTAAAAGTTTCTGCGTTTTCTTGTGACTTTTCTTGGATTGAAAAAGAAGGGCGCTCAAAAAACCTTTAATAAATGCACCTTTGGACAATGCATTACTCGTAAATGGGAAGCGTTGTTTATTCGCCATTATCGAGTGATTTAATTTTTTTAGCTGGAGACCCACCATATACAGAATTGCTTTCAAGCTTACCTTTCACAACAGAGTTTGAAGCTATAACTACGTTATCTTCAATGATTGTCCCTGGCAAAATGGTACATTGAGCACCTATAAATACGTTGTTACCTAGAATGATATTTTCATCAAGATAGTTCTTTGAAAATAGTTTGTTTTCACCTTCAAAGTGGTTTGAATGACAAATAAATGTACAGAAAGGGCCAATTGCGACATGGTCTCCAATCTCTACTTTATTCTTGTCGATTAGGAAATAGCCAAATGGAGCAACGTGAGAGTGGTTGCCCATTTTAAATGAACCATCTGATCCGATGTAAAGGCTAATATTTTTATAGAGGATACTGCCTGTTCCGATTTTAGCATTTTGTGGATTGTGAACATCAACACTTCGATCAAACCTTGAGCCTGCTCCAAACTGAACACCCTTACGCTTAAATCTCATTGCTGCTAGTCTCTGTTTAATTTTGTTGACGTTGCTCATAATCGACTATTGAATTCCACGTTCTTTATTACTCTTTTTGACATAATTTAGAATTTTAAAGATAAAGAAAATGAAATAAGCAACTTGCGAAAGACTAAGAACCCAGAGCATAGTCTTAATATCTGTTTCAAAAATAAAGGAAGGAATTACGATTGCAAGAAGCATAATTAAAGAGCCAACTGCTGCCATTAAGAAGAATTGACGCTGTTTTTTTAGAACTAGTGGAAGAAATGACACAGGTGAAGCTACAAAATTCAACATAAACCATGGTGCCATTATTTCTGAATATTCTCCTGCACCACGCCATCTTTCTCCAAAGACATAGGCGAATAAATCACTTCCAAAGAAGAAAATCAACGTAAAAGGAACGACAGATATTAGTGCAAGATACTTTAGTGATTTGAGCATAATCGGCATGATATTCTCTCTGTTGTTGTATTTTTCAGCACTGCGTTGAAAGAAAACTTGCCCTAGTGCTAATCCTGCTAGCATGAGAGGTAGTCGCAACATTCTTAGTGATTGATCATAGAATCCAAAATCTAGTTTGCTAAAAATCAAGACAAAGAGAACAGCCACTATAAGCTCTCTACTAAGATCCATTAAGGTATGCGGAAGGTTAACTTTTGGAAAATCACTATACTCTTTGGCAATCGCCTTATTTCTCAAAGATTTTGTCTTGAACTGATATAACCTCTTTGATTTTATATAATCTGCAAAGAACCATAAATTAGAAGCTGCCAAACCAATTACAGTCCCAGCAATGAGACCAATGTAACCAGATCCCATCCATCCAAAGAGTATTTTAAACCCACCACCAACGGATGTATTTACAACTTTAGCAAGACTAATACTCCGAAAAGTTTTTTTTCTAATAGCCCAATTGGTTCCGATGCTATAATACGCTGTTAGAAATAATCCTATCGGTATAAGTGCATAATAGATAATATCGCTCAAGTCATTAACTAGAGCAATCGGTATGAGTGTTAGAACAGAAGTGAAAAGAAGAACATTCAAGGCAATTCTTATTGCCAAGCGATAAAGTCGAAATGAGTGTACATCGATTTTAGCAATAGGCATCGCGAATTCGTATCTTGCTGTTGCAATAGCTCCGCCAACACCTACGATTCGAAGGAAAAGCCCCCACTCAGCAGCTTGTTCAGGGGTGTAGAAGTATCTGAAAAGAGGAATTGAGAGACCTAAATTAATTACCTGAGCAGCCAATGTGCCTGACATTAGTACAATGACGTACTTAAGGAATTCTGATTTTAAATTGAGCTTCTTAATCATTCAGCGCAAAGCAACTTCAAGTACTCGCTGATGCCTTCTTCAAAATAATTGAGGTCATCATACCCTAATTGCTCTGTTGTGTTAGTAATATCTGCTAATGAATCGCGAATGTCACCTGGACGATCAGGTCCATTGACAATGGTGCAATCCTCATTGTATTTCCCTAAATCGATAAGCACTTCTTTAATAGCAGCGACAACATCATTCAATGAGAAATAAGTCCCACAAGCAATATTAAAGGCATGCCCGTATGCACTTTCGTTTGTTGTTGCTAGTGCAAGAATATTTGCTTTAACAGCATTCTTTACATAAGTGAAATCTCTTGTTTGTCCACCATCACCATTGATTGTTAATTGGTCTCCAGTGATCATCTTATCAATAAACTTTGGAATTGCAGCTGCATAAACTCCATTTGGATCTTGCTTTGGGCCAAATACATTAAAATAACGTAGCCCAATTGTTTGCATGTCGTGCAGTTTATTGTAAACCATCGCATATTCTTCATTCAATCGCTTTGTCACAGCATAAGGAGAAAGTAATTCTCCTTCTACACCAATTTTCTTGGGGGAGATTTTGCTATCACCATAAACTGAAGATGAACTTGCGTAAACCATACGCTTGATGCCTGATTCTTTTGCTGCATGTAACATGTTCAAATAACCAGTGGCATTAACATTATGTGTGTTGTGTGGGAATTCAATTGATCTTGGTACTGACCCTAGAGCTGCTTGATGTGTAATTACATCTACGCCTTTCATAGAGTTCATGCAAGTGCTGAAGTCTGTAATATCCCCTTCAATGAAACGAAATAAATCATTGCCTTCAAATTCCTTGAGATTCGATCTCTTTCCTGTTGATAAGTTGTCTAAGACAGTAACCTTGACATCATTACTCAGTAATTTACCAACGATGTTAGAACCAATAAATCCAGCTCCTCCAGTTACTAGGACGTGCTTCGATTCTAAGAGCTTTAATGCTTTAGCTAAACTCATATTATTTCGCGTAATTCACAGCACGTTTCTCACGAATCAAGGTCACTTTCACCTGACCTGGATAGGTCATTTCAGTTTGAATACGTTGTGAAATTTTAAATGACAGCTCATCTGCTTCCGCATCTGTTACTTTATCACTCTCGACAAGTACTCTTAATTCTCTACCCGCTTGAATCGCATAAGCGGTACTCACTCCATCATAAGAAAGAGCAAGTCCTTCCAGATCTTTGATTCTCTTGATGTAGGACTCTACGATTTCTCTTCTTGCTCCTGGCCGAGCTCCTGACATGGCATCACAAACTTGTACAATAGGGGAGATGAGTGTTGTCATTTCAACTTCATCATGGTGAGCTCCAATTGCGTTACATACATCAGGTTTTTCACCATACTTCTCAGCCAATTTCATCCCGAGAACAGCGTGTGGTAATTCTGGTTGCTCATCTGGAACCTTCCCGATATCGTGAAGCAATCCTGCACGTTTTGCAAGTTTAACATTCAATCCAAGTTCGGTCGCCATTAGCGCGCACATGTTTGCAACTTCGCGTGAGTGTTGGAGTAGGTTTTGTCCATAAGATGATCTGTATTTCATTCGACCAACCATACGAGTTAATTCTGCATGTAATCCGTGGATTCCAAGATCGATACAGGTACGTTTTCCAGTTTCGGCAATTTCTTCTTCGAGTTGCTTGCGTGTTTTCTTTACAACCTCCTCAATTCTTGCAGGGTGAATTCGACCATCAGAAACGAGTTGATGTAAAGCCAATCGCGCGATTTCTCTTCTTATCGGATCAAAGCAGGATAAGATAATTGCCTCAGGTGTGTCATCAACAACAATTTCAACTCCAGTTGCAGCTTCTAAAGCACGAATGTTTCGACCTTCACGACCAATAATTCGACCTTTCACTTCATCAGAATCAATATTAAAGATGGAAACTGAATTCTCAACTGCTTGTTCCGTAGCTACTCGCTGAATTGTTTGAATTACAATTTTTCTAGCTTCACGATTGGCATTCAATTTTGATTCTTCAATGATTTCATTAATGTGTGCCATTGCATTTGTTCGTGCTTCATCTTTCAATGATTCAACTAAACCTGCTTTTGCATCTTCGGCTGACATTCCACTGATCTTAGATAATTCAGCAACGTTCTTTTGATGCATTTTATCAATTTCAATGTGCTTGGCATCAAGTGCTTTAACTTTAGCTTCTTGAGATAATCGGCTATTTTCGAGTTGTTTGTCTTTTCTGTTTACCTCTTCGATCTTTTGCGAGAGACTTTTCTCTTTTCCACGAGAACGATCTTCAGATGATTGTAGTTTCCGTTCACGATCTTTAATCTTTTTTTCATGATCCTCCTTCAAAGACAGGAACTTCTCCTTAGCTTGAAGCATTTTCTTTTGCTTGAGGACTTCACCTTCTTTCTCCGCATCTGAAACGATCTGCTCTTTCCGCTTTTTAAGAATTACTGCCTGTACCAAAAATGCGATAATAATTCCCGCTACGGCACCAATAATTCCATATACAATACTTTCCATAGTTCACTAATAGTTTAAAATATTATCAACTTCATTAACACTGAGACTATAAATTCGAGAAGGGGAATAGAGAGAAGTTGGATTATTTATCCAACTCTTTTAGAAGATCATTTAGCTCATTTTCGATCTTGCCTAGATCTTCTGTTGGAGCAATTGCAACACCTTTGCCATCTTTCACTGCTAATTGCAATGCTGTCATAGCTAATAAATCTTGCATGTCTTTCACGGCGTAACTATCTTGAAGCATCTTAATTGCCTTATTGATGTCTTTTGCTGCGTTCTCAACTTTTTTCGCCTCCTCATCACTAACCGATAGAGGGTATGTTCTTCCTGCAACTACAACTTTCAATGACTGCTTCGCCATGTTTATTATCTCTTTAACTGCCCAATGCAGTATTCTATTTCCTTCACCAAATCATCTATTTGCTCATCCGAAACACTCGTTTCATTTACAGCAACAGCGTTTTGTTCCTTCGACGTAATTTGTACTTTCTTCAATGTTTCAACTTCAACCTTCAACGCATCTATTTTCGAAGTGGAATCACTTAACGAAGTTTTTAGAGCGTTTACTTCAGTTTGAAGAGTTTCATTTTTCGAACGCTCAGTTACTAATTGATCTCGATGGAGAATTGACTTCTCTCGAACTTGGTCAATAAGTTGACTTATACGATCAGACATAAAATTACGACTTTTATACAAAAATAGTAGAGATATAGACACTGCCAAGATTTTTTGTCCGATTGTTGCTCTTATTTTTATCAAACACCTATTTTTGATAAATGATTAAGTCTTTATTTGCTTGTACAGTTTTATGTTTGTCGACTTCGATAAGCTTAGGTCAAAACATCCCAAAAGGTGGCTATCATGCTCCTCTAGGTATACCATTAATTCTATCATCCAATTTCGGAGAGTTACGTCCAAATCATTTCCACATGGGGATTGATTTTAAGACAAATAATCGAATTGGCTATAATTTGTATTCAATCGAGGAGGGTTTTGTCTCTCGAATTAAGGTTTCTCCTTACGGATACGGGAAAGTGGTTTATATTGATCATCCGAATGGCGTTACGAGCGTTTATGCACATTGCAGTGAGTTTAAAGGATTGGTTGATTCCATTGTTCGAGTAACTCAAGAGAAAGAACAGAATTATGCAGTCGAAATATTTCCAAAACGAAACGAAATAAGACTTAAGAGAGGTCAAGTTTTCGCGCTCTCAGGAAACACTGGTGGTTCTACAGCACCTCATGTTCATTTTGAGATTCGTGATACAAAAACGGAAGTGGCATTGAATCCATTAGTATTTGGATTTGATATTGCAGATTCTAAGAAGCCTGAAATCAGAGGGTTGAAGATCTATGGGTTAACAAAAGACGGATATCAGCATCCAGGAAAGTCTGTTGTGCGAACCGTAAAAAAAGGAACTTATGGTTATTATATTGGAGCAGATAAAGTAACAATTCCAGCAAACTTTTGTACAGCAACAGGGGGAATTGGTATTGCCGTGGATGCGATCGATCGATTGGATGGGGCAGGAAATCAATGTGGACTTTATGGGAGTATTTTGATTGTTAATGGAGATACTCTTTTTGGTCAACAAACAGATCGTATTCCATACGAGAGTACACGATATGTCAATTCACATAAGGATTATGTAGAGTATTCTATTCGGAGAAAAAAATACCATAAGTGTTTCAAAACTAAAGAAAACGACCTTCCAATCTATAAATATGGGAAGAATGGAATAATAAAGGCGAAGCCAGGAGACAAGTTTAAAGTGAAATACATTGCATTTGATCCGAAAGGAAATAAATCTGTCCTTGAGTTCGAATTATCAGTTACAGCTGGTTCTATAAATCCGAATGATGACCTTGGCGTCGATCTAACTTATTTGCAACCAGGATATCCGTTGTTGCTTGAAAATGAAGAACGAAGTGTTGAATTTGACATTGCTACAACCTATGAACCAATGAAATTGTACGAATCGAAAATAGGTTACCAGATCGGAGAAGCCGCAGTTCCAGTCCATAGTGCGTTTCGAGTTAAAATAAAGTCAGAGGCAGAAGACGACGGTAAATATTACATCGAATTTATAACAGAAAAAGGAAGAACCCGAAGACTTGTTGCCACATACGAGAATGGTTATTACTTTGCAGAATCAAGTTATTTTGGGACATACAAGATTAAGCGTGATGTCACTGCACCTTCTATTTCGACGCTTAATTTTAAGAGTACAACGGCGTACACATCATCTAAGAAAATGACGTGGAAAATTTCTGATGCACATATAGGGATAGGTGATTATGACTTGTTTATCGATGGAAAATGGTATTTATTGGAGTACGAATACAAGGGGAATTATGTGACGTTTAACCGTCCAGCAGACGTTGTAGGTAAAAAGACTGTACTGCTTCGTGTGGAAGATAAGTTGGGGAATGTGAAGGAGTGGGAACGAGTGATTACGTTTAAGTAATTCATCTCAGAATGAAAAAGCAATGTCATTTCGAGTGTTTTTTGTAGAAAAAAGTATCGAGAATAAATGGTTTTTCATTCCTGCTTTAGGATATCGACATTCATCCTATTAATCCGTTATTCATCGCAAATTGAATGAGTTGAGATGTTCCTTTTAGTTCTAATTTCCTAAAAATGTTTTTTCTGTGGGTCTTTACAGTGTGTTCGGAGATAAATAATCTGTCAGCAATTTCTCTACTCGTATATCCTTCGGAGATTTGGAGGATTACTTCTATTTCTCGTTCGCTCAACTTGTACTCCTTTAGCTCTCGAACGGGGTCAATAAATTCATTTATATGATCAAAATAAGTTTTCCCTGAACTAACTCGATCGATTGCTGTTATGAGTTCTTTACCAGTATTACTCTTTAGTACACAGCCGTCAGCGCCAACTTCGAGTAATTCTCGAATGAACTGCTTCTGATTGTACATCGTGAGAATGATGACTTTAATCTCAGGATTAATTTTCTTGACTTTTCTTGTGCATTCAATGCCATTCATTATTGGCATATTTATATCCATTAGAATGAGGTCGACTGCCGTGAATTCGATCACGTCGAGAACTTCTTGCCCGTTGCTCACTACATCTAAAACGTTATGCTCAGTTGTATCCAAGATAGCTTTCACGCCGGTAGCAACGATTGCGTGATCGTCTGCAATTAATATTTTTAATGATTTACTCATACCGAAGGTATTTCAATGATGAATGTCGTTCCTTTTCCCAATTTACTGTCGATAATCACTGTTCCGTTGTATCGCTCTGTTCTCATGTTCAGGCTTCGTACGCCAATCCCTTTGTATGGTGCGCTGGAATCGAACCCAGTGCCATTATCTTCATAGATAAGATTTATTCCATCCCTCAAGGCATTTAATTCCAAGTGGATTTTGCTCGCCTGTGCATGCCGAAGTGTATTTGTGATCAATTCCTGAATAATCTGATATAGATCACGCATAAGTTCCGTTGAGAGTTCAACATTGATCTCGATATGCTGAGTTACATTGATTTTCTTCGATTCAGAGATCACTTCACATAAATGTTCGATTGCTTTCTGTAAGCCGAAATAATTGAGGGTCGAATTGCTCATGTCATGCGCAATTGAGCGCACTTCTTCGATTGATGTTTGAGCTGAAGATTGAAGTTTGGTGATTAATTCTTTTTGTTTGGTGTCTAGGTTAGTTCCCTCTAGTAGATCCAAAAATATTTTTAATGTGGATAGCTGTCCACCCATTCTATCATGTAAATCATTTGCCACACGCTGCCGTTCTTTGTCTTGTCCTTCAAGTAAGGCATAGGCAGACTTTAGTTCTTCAGAGCGAAGGAGTTCTTCAATTTGTGTAAGTTCGATTCGTTTACGATTGATTTTTTTTTGGTAGAGGTAGGCGAAGGCGAACATAACAGTGATCATGAAGGTCATTGCGAATGTTCCAAGTAATATGATCGTAAAGTCACTATTCATCTTTTGCGTACCAGAGGCCAATTGTGATTAAGATGAATTTAAAGTAAGTCAATCCTGCAACCATGATCCAGGAGTAAAAGAAGATATCATCGCTCATTTCAGGATCAATAATGATTGAGCTGTAAAGATGGACAAAAAATGCGCCACCAGCATAAAGAGTTATTCCAGAGGTGATATAGAAGATAGAATACTTCCCTATTTCTTGGACCTCTTCCTTTTTATAAAGCGTCCACAGAAAATTAATTCCAAGGATAAGGATGAAGAGGAGTCCTCCAGAAAGGCCAAGATGATTTACGAAATAAACTTCTGCCTTTGGATTTAATGCTAACTCGTTGTAATCTGAGATCGCCACATAAATCGAATCGGCAAAGTACAAAATGAGCACAGTAACAAAAATGAGTGTCCAGATCTTTTTTAACCCGAGCTGTTTGTATAGAATGAACGCAAAAACGATCTCAACTACTCCAATGAGATGATATACAAGCCAATTGTTAACGCCTTGACGAGCTAGAATTGTTGCAATAGTGTATAATGAAGCTAATGACAAACAATAAGTTGTAAGAACTTTAAAAAATGAACTTTTCCGAAATCGTATGATCGACAGGGCTGCTACGAGAACGACTAGGTAATCGGAGTAATCAGCGATGAGTATGGTGATTTCTTTGAGCGTCATTTTAATTGGCTAAAAAGCATTCCTCAATGCTGAGAAATGCTTTCTTGAAGTGCAACTTAATCTTTAGGTTTAAGCGGAAGGTACGATTCTCTTCCACATAATTTAGGACAAGGCCGAAATTTGGAATAAATATTTACGGCTGGTAAAAAACCTACTTCAGGATATACGTAGTAAATATCTTTGCCATCATCAAGAGTAGGAACAGCAACTAAATCTTTTTCATTAACTATAGAAAGGTCAGAAAAAGTTCTATCGGATAGAGCATGGTAAAACCGCACGCCGATTATTTTTTTAATGTTAGCCGGTTCATCATTATACTCTTTGATCTCCGTATACATTTTCTCAAAGGTATCAAGTCCCATATGATAACCCATAACAGGGTCATTTCCTAATCTTTGATCAATGAAATCAGTAACAGAGACAAGAGCTTCTGATTCTAGAATAGCTTCTCCGTCTGTTTTTTTTATCATTAATTTGTTAGAACAATCAGTTTCAAGGTAATTTGTTTTATTACTCATAGTAGTTTTTATTAAATATTGCCTACTCTAATCGGTTTTCAGCATCCCCGTTAAAGTAGTTTAAAAATTGTATTGAAATCCAAAGTACGGTTTTATTGGAGAGACCTCATATTCTAAGTCATTCTCTACCTCTAAGTTATCTTTCACGACATCACCAACGTTTAAATCTTGTAGTTCTTTTATCCCTGTAATGGATAGCCCTCCTGAAATTGCAAATATTTTTTTCTTTCCAAGGTCGAAACGCAAACCGCCACCAAGTAATCCAAGTGGTACGGCCTTATTTAGACCAACACCTAGTTGGATAAATGGAAGTATGGATGAATTTGGGAGATAGATGTTAAAATTCACCATTGTTGTTATATCGACTCGTTCTAGTTTGTTGGGATTAGCTAGTGCAACAAACTCCTCATTAAGTATATTTTTTGCAGTTGTAAAACGTGTGTAATCCTGAAATGTATAAATAGTTCCCGCAGATAATTCTGTTACGATTCTATTGAATTTCCGAATTCTAAAGAATTTATGTTTTTCACTCGCTTCGTCTTTAGTAATTTTTTCTCCATCAATTGACATCTGATGGTGTTTAATTGAGACCTTAAGAAGGTGAAGGTCTCCTTTATTTATTGTTTTACGATCGATAACAACAAACCACCTCCCTTCAACTATTGAACTTTCCCAAGAGTTCATTACGGTTTTGATTGATTTAAGTAGTTTATCCAAATTACTAATTCGCTTCTCTTGTTCCTTTTTTGAAATGCTAATTTTCTTAGATATTTCGGAGAGATAATTTAGTGTTAGCCAATCTCTACTCATAAAATCAATTTTTGCCTCTTTTTTGATCTCTGCTTTTTTTCTTCGATATACTATTGTGAATGAGCTTAAATCATCACTTAATTTTGTGTACCATGCTTTGATCATGGATAATTCTGTTCTAATCTCATCTAAGTCAGATGTCGTCCGAGTTTCATCTAAGAAATTCAAGTTTATTAATCGTGCCGTTAAGTTTAGGCAATTAGAGGAACTGTCTTTGTTAACATTTTGTCCTATTTGTTCAATTTCATCAACAAGGTCCAGTAAATCTTGATTTATTGTATCTTGATCAATAGTTTTAGTCTTGATATCCTCTTGGCTCGAACTATCATCCCAATCTTCAAAATACCATTCATCTAGACCCCACCAGTTTTCGTCTGAATAATTTGTTTTTAGAATTTCAAGAGAGGATAGTATTGACGTCTGTATTGGGTCTAAATGCAACTGAACTCCTACATTATGAGTGTAATGAAGAGGGTTGTAGGCTTGCAAGTGAACAGTATATACTCTTGGCACTAGAATTACTGTGCTATCAGGTAAAGACACGAAACTCTTAGACCGTTTGTGGATTTTATGATGTAGGTCTTTAGCGAAATACAAGTCACCACTTGCACTTCGCTCCCCCTTTAAAACATCTTGTGCGTCCTGTGACCAACTTGAAAAAGCAAATAATGCTAGAATTAGAATACCAATTGAAATTTTCATGATTACTTAGTTTTTAAATTACACCACAAACTTCACTCTAACCTGCTTATCTCACAATACCCACCAAGAGGTATCCTGCTTTTTCGAAGAGGGGATTTAGATTTATCTAGCCTTTTGTCTTGAAATCTTCATGTCTTTCCTATCAAACCTAATCTGTTTTTCCAATAATCTTAAATCCAACAATCCAATATCCATCTAGTCTTTCCGTCTTAAAGTCTTCTTATCTGCCAGTCTCTCTTCCACACATTAGTTATTCTTCAAGAAACTCCGTAATTTTGCACTGCTAATTAAGAAATTACACAATTAACAATATGAGTACAACTGAAAAATTGCAATACAAAGTGAAAGATATTTCACTTGCAGATTGGGGAAGAAAAGAGATCAATATCGCCGAAGCAGAAATGCCTGGATTGATGTCTCTTCGTGAAGAATACAAAGGAAAAAAACCACTTGCAGGTGCAAGAATCGCTGGATGTCTTCACATGACAATCCAAACTGCTGTATTGATTGAAACATTAGTAGATCTTGGAGCTGACGTAACTTGGTCTTCTTGTAATATCTTCTCAACACAAGATCATGCAGCTGCGGCAATTGCGGCAACAGGGGTTCCTGTTTATGCTTGGAAAGGTCTGAGTGAAGAAGATTTTGATTGGTGTATCGAGCAAACGATTCACGGATTTAAAGATGGTAAACCATTGAACTTAATCTTGGATGATGGTGGAGATTTAACGAACATGGTCTTCGATCGTTACCCAGAATTATGTGCTGGAATTAAAGGACTTTCTGAAGAAACAACAACAGGGGTTCACCGTTTGTATGAGCGTTTGAAGAATGGAACATTAGTAATGCCAGCAATCAATGTAAATGATTCGGTAACTAAGTCAAAATTTGATAACAAATACGGATGTAAAGAATCATTAGTTGATGCGATTCGTCGTGCAACAGATACAATGATGGCTGGTAAAGTTGCCGTTGTTTGTGGATATGGTGATGTTGGAAAAGGATCTGCTGCTTCATTGCAAGGTGCAGGTGCTCGTGTGATTGTTACAGAAATCGATCCTATTTGTGCGTTACAAGCGGCAATGGACGGATTTGAAGTTCGTAAATTGGAATCAGTTGTTGGAGCGGTAGATATCGTGGTAACAACAACCGGTAACAAAGACATTGTTCAAGGACATCATTTCGAAGCAATGAGAGATAAGACAATCGTTTGTAATATCGGTCACTTCGATAATGAAATCGATATGGCATGGTTGAATGACAAATACGGTTCTACGAAAAACGAAATCAAGCCACAAGTTGATATGTATACAATCAACGGAAAAGACATCATTCTTCTTGCAGAAGGACGTTTGGTAAACCTTGGTTGTGCAACTGGTCACCCTTCATTTGTAATGTCAAATTCATTTACGAATCAGACATTAGCGCAATTGGAATTGTGGAACAACACAGATGCTTATGAAAATGACGTTTATATGCTTCCTAAGCATTTGGATGAAAAAGTTGCTTATTTGCACCTTGCGAAAGTAGGAGCAGAGTTAACAGAACTTCGCCCAGATCAAGCTTCATACATTGGAGTTGATGTGAAAGGACCATACAAGCCAGAGCATTACAGATACTAGAATTTCTAACAAATATTAGAAAGGGTATTCTATTTATAGGATGCCCTTTTTCTTTTGGGCGTTTCCCGATGAAAAACCGGGTCAGGTTATCCGCTGTATCTTTTTCCTTGCAGAATGATCCTCTCGAAGTCTGCAAGGATAAAAGGATGTCGTTTCTACCCCTAACGTTGATCGCTTTCAAATACAAACTTCGCTTCTAACCACTAACAAATACAATTCGTTCCCTCTTAATCATCTAGCGCATCTCTCAAACCCAGTCCTTCAGTCTTATGTCTTAATATCTGGCAATCTGAGCGTCTTCTAGTCTTTCTTCTTTACTAAATACTCATAAGCCCTTTGAACCTCCTTGAATTTTTCTTCTGCTATTTTGAGCTGAGTTTCCGAAGCATTTACGAATACATCTGGATGAAGCTTCTTTGCTAATTTCCTATATGCTTTTTTAATTGTAGCATTGTCATCTGCTTCCTCCACCCCAAGTATCCTACAATAAATCAATCGATCTGCAATTGATTCCTTCCGAGTTGATTCTTTTGCTCGTTGTCTCGATTCATCTTTCGCTTGGTTTGCTTTAAATGAAATGTGAATAGCTATAATGCGTTGAAGAATTTCAGAGGCTAAATTTAATCCGGTATTAATTTGCTTTAACAATGTGTGTTCTTTCGAACTTAAAGTCCCTCTGATGAGTGCAAGTCCAGTGATGAAGTAAACAACTTGAGCACGTTCTTCATCGTTTTCGAGATGATCATTAAACCAGTCGCAAACAGTTCCTGTCTTAATTGGATTCCGCATTGAAAATACCAGTGAATCAGAAAAATTGTAATTCGCCAAGCGAAAATAGCGATTGAAATAATCGTTGATATAAGTCACCCTAATCAAGGTCCTCGATTGATCAAAGTGTATTAATCTAGCTCCAAGTGCTAAATAAGCTTCAAGAATGTTGTCATCGCTAAATTTTAATTTTCTAGGAAAAATTCCTCGTTGCCATGATCTTTTATGTCTTGTGAAATAAAATAATAGGGACATACCAACTAACTATAGGTCCAAAAGTTAACATAACTGCAATGTAGGTTGGGAGCTCTGCAGCTGCATCAAAAGACGATAATGGATAGATAATTGGCATCTCTCTAAATTAATGAAAAAACAGATAAAAAGTAACGAACTTGATTACTCTGTGATCGCATTATAACAATCAACATTACAATTCTTACAGTTGATGTAGGAGTAACACAAACAGGAAATACATTAACAGCTGATGCTCCTTCTCCAGCAACTTACCAATGGGTAGATTGTACTACTGGATTTAGTGATGTTGTAGGAGCAACTTCACAAACATTTAATCCAACATATAACAGTGACTTTGCTGTGATTGTATTTGAGAATGGATGTTATGATACTTCAGCTTGCTTCACGATCTCAACTGTCGATGTGATTGAAATCTTAAATGTGAATGTCGTTATCTATCCTAACCCAACAACTTCTGGAAACTTCACTGTTCTTTATGATGGTACTTTAATTTCTATTGAGGTGATTGATGTGTTAGGTAGAATCATTAGTCTACCCGTTGAGCTTTCATCAGGACAAGTTGATGGAACGTCATTAGCTCAAGGAAGATATAGCGTTCGTATATTCACGAATGAAGGGATTACAACAAAAGAGATTGTTATTCAACGATAACGATTAACTAAATAATTTGAAGAGGTCATACTGTTTTATTCAGTATGACCTTTTTTTGTTGGGTAAGATGAAACTGTTTTTTAGATATTCACGTAAGCACAAACATGCGGAAAAAAATCCACGAAGTAATATTTGGGACGACCACGAAATCTGGAAGGAATTTCGATTTGGTATTACTTGTAATGATCGTGATTTCTGTACTCATGGTTATGATTGAAAGTGTTCCTGAGTGGGGAGAGAAGAATGCTCATATTTATTACTACGCTGAATGGATTTTCACTATCATTTTCTCTATTGAGTATATTCTTAGGGTGGCAGTCGCCCCAAAACCACTTAAGTATATTTTTAGTGTATGGGGAGTTATTGATCTTCTCTCAATACTTCCAACGTTCTTAGCTCCATTTTTGTCTGGTTATGATTCCTTCAGAGCAATTAGAGCGCTACGATTGTTACGGATATTTAGAATCTTGAAATTGAATCGATTTACTTCAGAATCACAAGCGTTGTTTCACTCCTTGAAAGCGTCGTATTATAAGATAATGGTGTTCTTTTTCTTTGTGTTGATGATGATGATCTTAACAGGGACAATCATGTACGTAATTGAAGATAAGCAAAATGGTTTCGATAGTATCCCCGCGAGTATCTATTGGGCGATAGTAACAACTACTACTGTTGGCTACGGAGACATTGTACCGGCAACTGATTTGGGGAAAATATTAGCCTCATTAATGATGATTACGGGTTATGTGATTATTGCGGTCCCAACAGGATTGATTACTGTTGAAATGTCTCGATTTAAGTCAAAAGGTGAGAAGGATAATCTGTGTTCGAATTGTGGACATGGCAACCCATTTGGATCGATTTATTGTAATCAGTGTGGTAATGAGATGTTGAACGGCTGATCGATTACTATTCGTGTTGCTTTCAAAACGTTGTGCTCCTGATTGCATGGAAATCAGTGCGAACTGCTTGTGTATGAATTGTTGCGTTTATAGAGCGACAAAGAAGCTCCTAGAAAGGTTAGAATTAATTACTAGCAGGAGTACTATTGGATTAAAAGCAGGCATAAGCGCCCAAAAGATCTAAGTTTGATTAAAACAAAGCCCTTAAAATTGATTGCTCAACGTTAAGGGCTTTTATATAGTCGTTCTACTTATCCGAACTAGTCGGGAAGGCAGAAACGGAAAAAGGACTAGCTGTAGCCAGCCCTTTATACTCTTTTGATACCCTCTTGACTCATTGCTTCATTAAGCGATTCTGCAAATTAAGTTGATGTTTGAGTATCAAGTTATCTCTCGGTTACATCATACCTGGCATTCCACCTGGCATACCTCCGCCCATCGCAGCAGCTGCAGCAGTTTCGTCAATAGGCTCATCAGCGATAACACATTCGGTAGTCAATAACATTGAAGCAATCGACGCTGCATTTTCAATTGCAATACGTGTAACTTTAGTTGGATCAACAACTCCTTCACTATACAAATTTCCAAACATATCGGTACGTGCATTGTAACCGAAATCATCTTTTCCTTCTTTTACTTTTTGAACAATTACAGCTCCTTCACCACCAGCGTTGGCAATGATTTGACGCAATGGTTCTTCAACTGCACGTCTTACGATTGCGATTCCAGTAACTTCATCATCGTTTTCGCCTTTCACCTTATCAAGTCCGTCCAATGAACGAATCAAAGCAACACCACCTCCAGGAACAATCCCTTCCTGAACAGCTGCTCTTGTTGCTGCTAAAGCATCATCTACGCGATCTTTTTTCTCTTTCATTTCGACTTCAGTTGGAGCTCCAACATAAAGAACTGCAACCCCGCCAGATAATTTTGCCAAGCGTTCTTGCATTTTTTCTTTATCGTAATCCGAAGTTGAAACTTCGATTTGTGCTTTAATCTGACCGATTCTTGCTTTAATGTCAGCAGACTTTCCTGCGCCATTAACGATTGTTGTATTGTCTTTATCGATTTCAACTTTTTCAGCCGATCCTAGCATGTCCATTGTCACTGTCTCCAATGTCAATCCTCTTTCTTCAGAGATCAATTGCCCCCCGGTAAGGATTGCCAAATCCTCCAACATTGCTTTTCTTCGATCTCCAAATCCTGGAGCTTTCACAGCAGCAATTTTCAATGAACCTCTGATTCTGTTGACAACTAATGTTGCAAGTGCTTCACCGTCGATGTCTTCTGCAATCACCAATAATGGTTTTCCTGCTTGCGCAACTGGCTCTAGAATGGGAAGAAGTTCCTTCATGTTTGAAATCTTCTTATCATAGATCAAAATCATTGGACTTTCTTGCTCAGTGACCATCTTTTCCGTATTCGTCACAAAGTAAGGTGATAAATAACCGCGATCAAATTGCATTCCGTCTACAGTTTTAACTTCTGTTTCTGTTCCTTTTGCTTCTTCAACAGTGATCACTCCATCGTTACCTACGACCTTCATAGCTTCAGCAATCAATGTGCCTATCGTCTCGTCGTTATTTGCTGAAATTGAGGCAATTTGTTTGATTTCATCGTTGTCAGAACCTACTTCTCTTGAAATAGTTTTCAAATGGGTAACAATCGCTATAACTGCTTTATCAATACCTCGCTTCAAATCCATTGGGTTAGCACCTGCAGCAACATTTTTCATTCCTGCATTCACAATTGCTTGAGCAAGAACTGTTGCAGTAGTTGTCCCATCTCCAGCAACATCTGCGGTTTTAGAAGCGACTTCTTTCACCATTGATGCTCCTAAATCTTCAATAGGGTCTTTTAATTCGATTTCTTTTGCAACTGTAACACCATCTTTTGTTACTATTGGTGCTCCAAATTTACGTCCAATTACCACATTTCTTCCTTTCGGTCCAAGTGTTACTTTTACTGCATTTGCGAGTGCATCAACTCCTTTTTTTAGTCGATCTCTTGCGTCAATATCAAAATATATATCTTTTGCCATTTTATTCTAGTTTAATGTTTTTTTGTGTAAATTAGAGAATTCCGTAAACATCAGATTCTCGCATAATCAAGAAAGTATTTCCATCTAAAGTGATTTCGGTTCCAGAGTACTGACCAAATAAGACTTCATCTCCGACTTTAACAGTCATTGGTTCGTCTACTTTTCCATTTCCTGCTGCAATTACTTTACCTTGTAATGGTTTTTCTTTTGCTGAATCTGGAATGATGATTCCACTCGCCGTTTTTGTTTCAATTGGTGCTGGTTCGATGAGTACCCGATCTGCTAAGGGTTTGAATTGAGTTGACATAAATCTATTTAATTTTTGGTTCTTAATTTCAACTGGAGGACGTCATAAAATGTGCCATCTTAATAAGTCAGACAAAGTAGCATAAAAAGGGCATAAAAAATGTCAGTATGCTGACATACTGACATTTTAAATAAGTCTATTATTGTTTCCCTTTAAGGTTCCGTAGGAGCCGATTGTGCATTCGGAGTACTTGAATCACTTGGCTGATCCGTTGTTGGTTCTTCAGCTGGAATATCGAATGACGATGTTGTAGAGCGAATTGTCAAAACAATACTCAAAACTGCAACCACAATTGCCAAGCCCCAAGTAGTCTTATCGATAAACTCATTTGTTTTTTGAACACCTCCCAATTGTTGGGCTGCACCAAAATCTGAGCTCAAACCGCCTCCTTTTGGGTTCTGTACAAAGACAACAAAAACTAACAATGCACTAGCGATAACAATGATGACTGAAAATAACGTATCCATCTATTCTATATTTAATTTTTCTTCTAATTCTTTAATTAGGCTTGCAAAGGAACTCTTTTTTTCTGGATTTAACAAGCACAAATCTTGATAAGCTCTAATTGCCTTCGGATAATTTCCTTGACTCGCATATATTTTGGCTAGAGTTTCACTTATAGGGAGTCCATCTTCTTGCAAGCTTTTCTTTGCTTTTCTAGGTGCGGAGAAAAATTCTTGTCTTGGTTTTTCGTCCTCTCCGAATAGATTGTTTGATGGATCAAAATCAGAAAAATTATTTACGAGTGGTGTATTTATTTGTGCCTCCTCAGTTTCTACGTAATTAACGTTTGCATGCAACCAAGACGTAAAATTGAGTTCTATTGGTTTTGAGTCGGGTGTATTTCTCTCTAATTTTTCTTTTTTGTGAGAAGCGGTTTGAGATTCTTCCTCCGAACTTAATTCTTTCAGGTTGTAGTTTGCGGCATAGGCATGATGAAGAATACTGGTTTCAAGTCCGTCTTCTTGATCTTCAATTATTTTTTTGGATTTCTTTTCCTCGTCGATAATGGAATATTCTGTTGAGTCAACATCTCTTTGATCACCTTTACCCAATTTTTTTGATGTAGTAATTGGACTCACAACTTCCTCAATATTTTCATCTGCCTTGGTGATTTCCTCTTTTGTCGATTCCAGTTTTGCTTCAACAATTGGAGCTATTTCTTCAGTGATTTTGGTGTCAGTTATTTCAGCTACGGTCTCTGATTTATTAACGGGTACAGTCTCAAGTTCAATCGTTTCTTCCTTGATAAGCTTAAGTCTCTCTACTTCCTTGGGTTTAAGCTCAATATTAGTGGAAGTTTGGGATTCAATTAGTTTGTATAATTGAACCCTGTCTGAAATACGATATGAATGTTTTAGTAATTCGTCTTCAAAATGGATGTCACCACTTTGTTTCAAAGATTTCAAGTAGAGAATAGAAAAGATCTGTGTATATGGATATTTCTCCGCAAGAGACTTAAAATCGACTTGATTATCAACCAATGATTGATTTGGCTCTGAAATTCTTGCTGCTATGTCTTGAATACTCAGCACTACCAGTTGGAAAATAATTGATTTATTACATCTTGAACTATTTGTTCGTTAACAGCATCTAATAATGTTGACTCTACGACTCCGAGATCAACCCCTGCATCATAATCGATAAACCGTGTGCTTCTCAATGTCATTTCGTCTTCTTCAGGTTCGCTAATGTATATCTTAAAAGTTACCGAGACGCTTAACCTGTTTTGAGAAGCTTGATCACCTTCAAGAATAGCCAAAGGAGTGATCGTATAACTATCAATTGTTCCTTCTATTTGTAATTGTGCCTCGTCTGGAGATGTACCTAACGCTAGACTAGTACTGTTTTGAATTCCATCCTTGATTACTTCGGACAAGATTGCTGAATAGCTCAATGGAGTGTTTGGTGAACGATTGTTCAGTGTTTTTAAATGAAACACCTTCCATTCTTCCGGGAAATTTTGATCTTTAAACCCAATACGAGTCGGCCAACACGATGTGAGTATAAATACTGATATGATAAGTAATCCGAATCGCACTAGTCTGTTAAATTATATTCTTTAATCTTTCTGTACAGCGTTCGTTCACTTATTCCCAGTTCAGCTGCTGCGTATTTTCTCTTTCCTTTATGCTTTAAAAGTGCTTTTTCAATCAATTCTTTTTCTCGATCTTCTAACGAGAGAGACTCTTCAACCTCTTCATGTTCCTCGAAATTTTGCTCGTTTGGTTTTTGATAGCCGTATGTTTCTTCTTTAGCAGGTGGAAGTATGTGACTAATAGAAGCATCCGAGTTCACATCATCATAAAAACGATTCACTAGACTTGTTTGATCACTACTCAACGAGATATTACCATCCTTTGAAGCGATATCGATCACTAGTTTTTTTAGTTCTGTTAAGTCACGTTTCATGTCGAATAGAAATTTATACATAAGTTCACGTTCATCAATACTTTCCTTCGAGTCTTTTTTAATTAACGCGGGTGTTCTATCTCCAATTGGGGGCAAATAAGGCGCCAATGTTACTGCGTCAATTTCGCGTGATGTTTCAATAACGGAAATTTGTTCAACAATATTTTTCAACTGACGAATATTTCCTGGCCAACCATAGTGTGTAACCATTTCAACAGCTTCAGGCGTCAATTTGATTGATGGCATTCTGTATTTGTCGCCAAAATCACTTGAGAATTTACGGAATAGTAAATGAATATCCTCATTTCGTTTACGAAGTGGAGGAAGCGATATTGGAACTGTATTTAATCGATAAAACAAATCTTCTCTAAACTTACCCGAATAAATTGCTTGTTGCATGTTTTCGTTGGTTGCAGCAACAACCCGAACATCGGTTTTTATTGGTTTTGAAGCTCCAACGCGAATGAACTCTCCTGTTTCAAGTACTCGAAGTAATCGAACTTGAGTTTGCATAGGTAATTCTGCAACTTCATCAAGGAATATTGTCCCTCCATCAGCAACTTCAAAATAGCCTTTTCGACTTCCACTAGCTCCTGTAAATGATCCTTTTTCGTGTCCGAAAAGTTCAGAATCAATTGTTCCTTCTGGAATAGCACCACAGTTTACGGCAATGTATTCAGCATGCTTTCGTGAACTTAGTTGATGGATCACTTGAGGGATTATCTCTTTTCCAGTACCACTTTCGCCTGTTACCAATACCGAGATGTCGGTTGGAGCTACTTGCATTGCAATCTCTAGAGCCCGATGCAGTGATGCCGTGTTTCCGATAATTCCGAATCGTTGTTTTATCTGTTGAACATCCATGAAATTATTAGTTTGTAGGTGGAAGTATTTCGATGACTTCACCTAGTAATGTTGCGGCTGTACAGTCGTTTATTTTAACCATCACATAATCACATTTTCCAAAATCTCCAATTGGGAATACTGCTTTAGTGTTATGACCTGTTCGACCAGACATAAATTCATCGGGCTTTCGCTTTGAAGGTCCTTCGACAAGTACTTTGAAGGTCTTCCCGACATGTTTTTTGTTTGCCTCTAGCGAATGAAATTGCTGTAGATCAATGATTTCAGTCAATCGTGCGGCTTTCACATTCTCTGGTACATTATCTTCAAAGCGACGCTCGGCCAAAGTTTTCGGTCGTTCTGAATACTTATACATGTATGAGAAATCCCATTTCACTTCTTTCATAATAGAGATTGTGTCTGCATGCTCATCATCAGTTTCGTCACAAAATCCAGTAATTATATCTGTTGAAATTGCGCAATCTGGGATAATTCTGTGAATAGCTTCTATTCGTTCTAAATACCATTCTCTTGAATAGCCGCGGTTCATTCGAGCTAGCACTTCTGTATTTCCAGATTGGATTGGTAAGTGGATGTAGTTGCAAACATTTTCATATTTTGCGATGATATTCAATACTTCATCGGACATATCTTTTGGGTGGGAAGTCGAGAAGCGAATTCGTAGGTCTGGTGATAGTTGAGCTACCATTTCCATCAATTCAGCAAAGTTAGTAGTTGGCTTATTTGTGTCTTTGATTTCTCCTTTAGATGTCAAATTCCAACGATATGAGTCAACGTTCTGTCCTAACAATGTGACTTCACGGTATCCCCGTTCAAGTAAATCTCTGCATTCATTGAGAATTGTTTGTGGATCTCTTGATCGCTCGCGTCCTCTTGTAAATGGTACTACGCAAAATGAGCACATATTATCACAACCACGCGTTATCGACACAAAGCTTGTTACGCCACTTTTATCTAATTTTATTGGTGAGATATCTGCGTAGGTTTCCTCGCGTGAAAGCAACACATTAACAGCCTTTTGACCGGTTCCAACTTCTTCAAGTAAACTTGGTAAATCACGATACGCATCAGGTCCAGCAACTAAGTCAACGAGTTTTTCCTCCTCTAATAGTCGCTTTTTTAATCGTTCTGCCATACATCCTAGAACACCTACTATAAGAGTTGGTTCGTGTTTTTTTCTATTTTTAAAGTTGGTTAATCTTCTTCGGACACGCGTTTCTGCGTTTTCCCGAATTGAACATGTATTGATTAGAATTACATTCGCCTCTTTTTCATCGCTTGTGGTTGTGTACCCTTTTTTTGCTAGAATTGATGCAACTACCTCGCTGTCAGCGAAATTCATGGCGCATCCGTAGCTTTCAATAAATAGTTTTTTACCATTTAGTTTCGATCCAGGTTTTACCATTGTTGCTTCACCTTGTCGATTCTCATCGGCCTCCTGCTCGTTCTTCTCTTTATTCATCTGTATTAAAAATTCGGACTACGAAATTAGTCAAAAAAGCAAAGGGTGTCAAAATGGCAGGATATATATTATGTAATATTAACGAGGATCAGGATAAATTTGATGGGACAGGTTTTTTAATTCGACAATTGAAGCTAAAATTTAGAAGGATAACTTTTCTTGAATACTCTCGTAAAGCAAACATGCGAACCTTATAGAGTTGAACTTAAATTTTGATGCAGATTCCCTTTAACCTAAGGTTAAAGAATGACAAATCAAAACCTTTAATTCCATTTTGTTTTCGCTTTTAATTGCTTTTGAAATTTAATTCCTCTTATTTTGCAGGCGAATGCTAAGAGGGAAATTGATCCTGAAAAAGTATAACACCTTGAAATATAGAAGTACTATGGCCAAGAATTTAGTAATTGTCGAGTCACCCGCGAAAGCGAAAACGATTGAAGGATACTTAGGAAAAGATTTCGTTGTGAAATCAAGTTTTGGACACGTAAGAGATCTTGCGAAGAAAGGAGTAGCCATAGATGTGGACAATGATTTTGCACCTGTTTATGAAATCTCTCCCGATAAAAAGGCCTTGGTTGCCGAACTTAGAAAGTTAGTCAAGGGAGTTGATGTTGTATGGCTCGCAACGGACGAGGATCGTGAAGGAGAAGCAATATCTTGGCACTTATATGAAACACTTGGTTTAGATAAAAAGGAAACTCGTCGAATTACTTTCAACGAAATTACAAAGTCAGCCATCACAAAGGCAATTGAATCACCACGTGAAATCAATAAAGAATTAGTTGATGCTCAACAGGCAAGGCGGATTTTAGATCGACTTGTTGGTTTTGAATTGTCGCCAGTACTTTGGAGAAAAGTTCGTCCAAGTTTGTCAGCTGGCAGAGTTCAATCTGTCGCGGTACGACTAATCGTTGAAAAAGAACGAGAGATTGAAGCGCATGAAACAATGACATATTATAAGGTTGTAGCTCAATTTAAGACAGCGAAAGGCGGAATTAGAGCTGAGGTTTCTCGAAATTTGAACTCTGAGCAGGAGGTAAACACATTGTTGGAATCTTGTAGAACTGCTCCATTCGCTGTTTCAAATGTAACCATGAAACCGGCAATCAAAAAGCCAACTGCACCGTTTACAACTTCCACATTGCAGCAAGAAGCTAGTTTGAAGCTTGGATTTAACGTTTCAAGAACAATGCAAGTTGCACAGCGTTTATATGAAGCTGGACATATCACCTATATGAGAACGGACTCTGTGAATTTGTCGGATACCGCAATTGAGGCAGCGCAAAAAGAAATTGAAAAAGCGTATGGATCTGAATTTTCTAATCCACAAAAATATACAAATAAGTCGAGTAGTGCTCAAGAGGCACACGAGGCAATTCGCCCATCAAATTTTTCTTCACATTCAATTACAGGCGAGCGTGAACAAGAACGATTATATGATTTAATCTGGAAAAGAGCAATTTCATCTCAAATGTCAGATGCTAAACTGGAAAGAACAACAATAAAATTAAATGCTGATGGTGTTGCTGATACATTTATAGCAAAAGGGGAGGTGATTAAATTTGAAGGTTTCTTAAAAGTATACTTAGAGACAACACTTGATGACGATGCTGAAGAAGATGAGTATACTTCTGGATTGTTGCCATCAGTTTCAGAAGGAGAAGTCGTGAATACTGATGAGATTAAAGTTACTCAACGATTTTCACGCGCACCATCAAGATATGTGGAAGCATCTTTGGTGAAGAAAATGGAAGGGCTTGGAATTGGTCGGCCATCAACTTATGCACCTACGATTTCTACAATTCAGAAACGTGGATATGTTGAAAAACCAGAACGAGATGGTAAAGAAAGAGTCTACGATCAATGGAGATTGAAAGGTGGTGAAATTGAGAAGATTCAACTTTCGGAAATTACAGGTCGTGAGAAGAATAAATTGTTCCCAACCGATATAGGAATCTTAGTTACCGATTTCTTAGTCGAGCATTTTGGGAAAATAATGGAATACAGCTTCACCGCAAAAGTAGAGCAAGAATTCGATGAAATTGCAAAAGGATTAGTCGGGTGGACGGAAATGTTGCACGATTTCTACACACCATTCCATTTAAATGTGGAAGATACCCTAGAGAATTCAGAGCGTGTAACTGGAGAGAGAGAGCTTGGAATGCATCCAGAAAGCGGAAGAAGAATTATTGCTCGAATTGGAAAGTTTGGGCCAATGGTTCAGATCGGGGATGAACAAGTCGATGGTGAGAAAGCAATCTTTGCTTCACTTCGAAAAGAACAATCAATCAACTCGATTACACTGGAGGAAGCTCTTGAGTTATTCAAATTCCCGAAAACAGTTGGGCAATATGAATCAGATGATGTTGTTGTTGCTGAAGGTCGATTTGGTCCTTATGTGCGTTTTAAAGATGCATTTGTGTCAATCCCTAAAGGAGAGGAAATTGGTAGCGTTGACTTAGCTAGAGCAATAGAACTTATTGAGCTGAAACGTGAGGCGGATGCTCCAATAGCACATTATGATGGACTTCCAGTTCAAAAAGGGACAGGTCGATTTGGACCATTCATCAAGTGGAATGATTTGTTTATCAACGTAAATAAAAAATACGATTTTGATAATTTGACTGATGCGGATATTGAAGATCTAATTGAAATTAAGAAGCAAAAAGAAATAGATAAATACATTCACGTTTGGGAAGAAGAAGGTATTTCTGTTCAGAAAGCACGTTGGGGACGGTTCAATATTATTAAGGGGAAAGTTAAAATTGAGCTTCCTAAAACTACAAATGCTGAAGCGTTAACATTAGAAGAAGTTGAAGCAATCATTGAAGCTAAAGCGCCGAAGAAGAAAAAGGCAAAATCAAAGTCGAAAGCTAAACCGAAGGCTAAGAAGAAATAAATTTAATGTGTAGATGATTCAATTGACTAATTATTACATTTACACATTGTTATATTTCCCACGTTGATTTATGAAAGATTTATCGATTTATTTTTCACCGATTTCACAGAATCATCCTCGTAACGAAGGTTGTCTTGGTGATTCAATGGTTATATATGATGATAGTGAGTTCCCTGATTTATCGGACAAGGGGGTCGCACTAATCTACGTTCCTGAATACCGCAATTCAGATGACAAGTATACAAAACAAAACGAAAGCTTTAGGACTTCTTTTTACTCTCTCAGTTCTGGAGACGCTTGGAATACCGTTATTTATGATCTAGGAAATATTCTTCCAGGTGAAACAGTCGAGGATACTTTTTTTGCTGTTGCGCAGGTTGTCGCTGAACTGGTGAAGAAGGATATTATCCCAATCATTTTAGGAGGGAGCCAAGATCTCACGCTTGCTTGTTACAAGGGATTCGAGAAGTTAGAACGATTAATTAATATATGTTCTGTTGATCACTCTTTAGATATCGGAGAGCCAAATGAACTAGCAACTTCAGATGGATATGTCAGTCATTTATTGATGCAACGCCCTTGTTTTCTCTTCAATTTTGTAAATATTGGACTTCAACGACCTCTTGTTTCAAAACGTGAAATCGACCTGTTTGAAAAGTTGTATTTCGATACTTGCCGTTTAGGTGAATTTAACAATGATTTCAAAATAGCAGAGCCACATTTGAGAAATTCTGACCTTGTTTCACTTGATTTTAACAGTATAAGATGCAGTGATACTGATTCTTCTTGTTATACAAATCCGAATGGATTTTATGCTGACCAAATTTGCCAAATTGTAAAGTATAGTGGTATTAGCGACAAGATGAGTTGCTTTGGCATCTTTAATCTTCACCCAAATCAAAATTCTGTAGCCTCTAATTTATTGGCTCAAGTGATTTGGTATTTCATTGATGGTGTGTCAAATCGTTATGGAGACTTTCCAATTGGAGGGATGAAAAATTACACCAGATTTCATGTGCACATGGAGGATTTTTCTGATGACCTCACATTCTTTAAAAGTGACAAATCCAATAGGTGGTGGCTTGAGGTGAACTACCCAGCTGGAAGTGAAGGTAAGTATGAGCGACATCAGCTCGTTCCATGCACCAAAGATGATTATGAAGGTGCGATGGAGAATCAAATTCCAAATCTTTGGTGGAAAACGCTCCAAAAACTATCTTAGTTAAGGTGTTTTGATCCTCAAAACATGTATTTAGCAGTTTGAGATTATATTTTTTCAACATCTGTTAAAAAAATAATAGATTTCAAGAAAAAATCGTAACTTAGACGCCCATAGAGTGTGCTTGTGTCTCGTGTGAGTTTAAGTACTTCTAATAAGGAAAACTAGTTATTTTATGAAAAGAAAACTTTTAGTTTTTTCAGCTTTCGCATTGTTTACGGGCGTTTCATCGTTTGCGCAGCAAGATAAATTAGTCACACATTGGATGTATGACAAGATGAGTCTAAATCCAGGTTCGACAGGAATCAATGAGGGGATTTGTGCAACTACAATTTACCGAAATCAATGGGATAAGGTAAATGGAGCGCCAAATTCGGCTGTTTTAAATGTAGAAGCAAATTTGCAACGATTCTTTCCTGGTGGTGTCGGGATTTCATTTTTTCACGACGCAATTGGGTTTACCCGTCAGAATAATGTGTTACTGAATTATTCGTACCCTGCCCATATTCAAGGAGTAGGTGTGATAGGTATTGGTGCTGGTGTAGGGATAACTAACGTTGGGATGAATCCAGATTGGGTTCCGCCAACAAATGCTGTTGATCCATCTTTACCTGTTGCGTTTGGGGCAACAAATTTGGATTTGAACTTCGGTATATATCTGAAAGGACTTCAGAATTATTATGTTGGGATTTCATCCACTCACCTATCTGAGTCTGTATTATCACCGTCTGCGATTTCCGCAATTACATATAATACTGCTCGTCATTATTATTTAATGGGAGGAAAGAAGTTTGTTGGAATCTCTGGGGGTCCAATTGATATCGACGCAAATGTTCTTGTAAGAACAGATTTAGTTAAAGTCTCTTCCGATATCAATGTTAGAGCAATTTGGAATAACATGGCTTATGGAGGCCTGACCTATAGAACTTCTGATGCAGTTGCTATTATGATAGGCGCGCAACCATTTAAGATTATGAATAATGAGAGTACTCCACTAGATCATTTTATAGTTGGATATTCTTATGACATTTCAATTAATAAATTATCAAGTATTTCTAGAGGTTCACACGAAATTCTATTGAAATATTGTTATTATTTACCGCCTGTTCCAATTCAGAAGGCGAAACATCCAAGATGGTTGTAAAATTGATTTATTTTAAATAATTGTAACCATTTCAGTATAGATTCCGTTATATTCAAGAATAGTTTGATCCTGTAAGTTGTTAATAGAGATATCCGGAAGATTAAAAAGAGGTAGAATGAAAAAACTTTTGTTATTTACTTTAGTGAGTGTGGTGCTTGCATCTTGTTCAACAAGAACAGGCCATTTGACTGGTACTATGAATAGGCCAGTTTATCATCCGCAAATCCCGTTGGGGATGGTGTATATCCCCTCTGGTGCCTATCAGATGGGAGAAAATGATGGGGATATTCCATTCTTACATCAAACGAGACCCAAAACAGTTTCAGTTCAAGCGTTTTATATGGACCAAACTGAAATCTCAAATAATGAGTACCGTCAATTTGTTGATTGGGTAAGAGATTCGATCGCTCGTGATAAAATCTTTTATGGTCATGAGGAAGATGAGGATGCAAGTGATTACATCAATTATCAAGATCTTTATTTTGATGAAGGTGCATTGGAGTATGTTGAATACGATGAATCTGATCGTGAGTTGAACCGTGAAGTTTTCAATTTGAACTGGGATCGTCGATTCTATTACAATGATCCAGATATTGTACCTCTGTTGGCTGATATGTATTATCCAGAGCCCCAGCGTTATTACAAACGTCGAGTTATTGATACTCGTAAATTGATGTTTAGGTATTACTGGATAGATTTTGTGGAAGCTGCGCGTCGTGGTAGAATTAATATCACTCCAAATGCCTACGACAGTCAAGGGAATAAACTTGTCCAAGAGCATAGAGAATTAGTAACTCCGCCACATCCATTTACAGAGGAGCCACAAGGGCAAGATCTTGATATGAGTAATGGAATTAACAAGATTGGTGGGTCTAATGGGATTCGTGGACATGCAAATCGTCAACGATTTATTATTGATGAGATTATCAATGTTTATCCAGATACATTATGCTGGGTACGTGATTTTACTTATTCATTCCATGACCCAATGACGAACATGTATTTTTGGCATCCAGCATACGATAATTACCCTGTTGTTGGTGTGACTTGGGTTCAAGCTAAAGCCTTCTCCGTTTGGAGAACGCAATTATTGAATAGCTGGTTGAGTTCTATGGGAGATTTATTTGTGAATGATTTCCGCTTGCCAACTGAGGCTGAATGGGAAAGAGCATCACGTGGAGATTTGAACTTATCACAATACCCATGGGGTGGACCTTACATTAGAAATGAATCCGGATGTTTTCTTGGAAACTTTAAACCGATGCGAGGTCGTTACTTTGAGGATGGAGGTTTTCATACTGTAAAAGTATTCTCGTACAATCCGAATGGATGGGGGTTATATTGTATGGCAGGAAACGTTGCTGAGTGGTGTGAAACTGCTTACGATGAGTCCATGTATGAGTTCTCTCACGATTTGAATACAGATTATAGATACAATTCAATGGATTGGGATCCACCATCAATTAAGCGCAAGGTCATTCGTGGAGGTTCATGGAAAGATATTGGATATTACCTTCGAAATGCGACGCGTACCTATGAATATCAAGATACTGCGAAATCGTACGTCGGATTTAGAAATGTGGCGACTCACTTAGGTAGAGGTGGG
>JAJRQK010000013.1 GCA_024280295.1 Bacteroidota bacterium | reverse complement strand
GCTCTCGGAAATGATCCTTGCAAACCTGTTCTGTTGGAAATTCTTCCATAAATTCTAGTATGTTCATCTTCTTTTTTTATTCAAAAGTAGAGTTGAACATCGTATTCAATTTACGTTCTGGTAAAATATGGGGGAATCAGATAACTTTTTAAAATTAATAGTGGTAAAATGTTCTAAAGGTTATTCCATTGATTAATTGTATTCTGAGACTGTAAAATCCAGATTTTAAACTTGATAAATAAATTATTGTTGGATTATTACTATTACTTTCATCTACAAGTCGTCCAGTTAGGTCGTATATCAATACATTAACTATTTCTTGCTGAGAAGAGATAGTAATCATATTGGCAGATGGGTTCTGAAAAATTTGCAGGGCATTTAGAGGCAGCTTTTCTAATGAGCTATAACTGATATGACATAAAATATTATTCGCACCCTGAAACACTTGATCAAATTCTTTGTGACAACAAAATAGATCAGGGTCAATTTGATCAACAAAAGCAAAACTAAGATGCCCAGAATTAAGCAAGCCCAACGTACTACCAATACCCCAAAGCCAATACTCAATATCTGTATTGTAATAAGCAGATGGGTTCGCTGTTCTAATGGACAATCTTCTTCGATTAACTCCCATAACATTTATAGTATCTACACTTTCGCAAATAATAAGGACTGAATCTTGTGTATAGATTGATATTGGTGTTACAAATAGACTATCACCCACAGAGAGGCCAAAATCATAAAGCAAATAGTCTTTATTTTCAATCGAGTTTCTCCAAAAAATTTTTTCGCCTTCTTCTCTTAAGAGAAAAGCTTCTTGTGATGCGCTGTAATGAAAGTTTGTGTCCGAATAACTATGGATGTAGTTATACTTTTTTGAGTTAATAATAACTGTATCTCCTTTTATGTGATAAAGCTTTCTGTTGGCTTCAGACCAAATCGTATTTGTGTCAAGTACCTGTGAAGACGCAATGAATGAAATGTTTGCAATGATCAATAACAAAAAGTGAGAAAATCCTAACTCCATTGTAATTCTTTTTTGTAAATAATATTAACTATTCTACATCAATAATTGCTTCGACATGTTGATATGAGTATTAAATGAAGTAATACATGGGAGAAAATGGTCTAAAGTTTCGACATGTGACTTAACAAGCATAATTCAATAGTGTTTAGGTAAAACAATAATACATTTAATATTAAAGAAATGCAAGATCCAATATAAAGAACGTATCCTTTTCAATGCTAAGGTGGCTAGCTTCTACAAGCTAAATATAGTAAAAAAATAAAGTAGTAATCTAAGGCTAGATCAATTTCTTCAATTGGATGGGCATTTGTTCCATGCCTCAGCTGCCTGATTTGGAAATAAGAAGCATTAAAGAATCCATACCTAAAATGGTGGGACAGCGCATTCGAGAAATTCCTATGGAGAAGGGATTAACACAAATTCAACTATCGGCATTAATTAACAACGATAGACAATACCTGTACAAATTAGAGAAAGCTAAAGTGGGAATCACTATTGAGCATCAAAACAAGGGAGTTCGAACCAATAGAGTTGATTCTCTATTCGCGCCAATCGCTGAATTGGCAAAAGTTTTAAAGAAAACAAAAAACGGACAATCGATCAAAATTGATCAATTGTCCGCTTTGGTGAGCCCGATAGGATTCGAACCTATGACCGCCTCCTTAGAAGGGAGGTGCTCTATCCAGCTGAGCTACGAGCCCTCACGAAACACAAAAAAAAAAGATAAAAAAAGGGGATGAATATTCATCCCCTAAATGTCGGGGTGGCAGGATTCGAACCTGCGACCTCCTGCTCCCAAAGCAGGCGCGATGACCGGGCTACGCTACACCCCGAGCGTAATTTTTTCTTCGTATTTCAACTTAATATTCGAAAGTCGTTTCTTTCGATAAGCGAGTGCAAAACTAAGCATTTTATTTAATTCGACATAATTTTTCGAGTGAGAATCAAAAAATATTTTGGCGAGTGAGCTATTTAGTTCTAACTCAACAACAACCTAATATTATGAGTTTTCTGATTTCTAATAAATTGTAGGGTAATTGCTTGGGGCTGCCTCACTCATTATCGAATATACTTTCTCAACGATGTCATCGATGCTCGGCTTTGAGAAGTAGTCTCCATCTGATCCATACGCAGGTCGATGATCCTTGGCACTTAATGTCATAGGTGCAGAATCTAAAAAATTATAGCCATTTTGTTCGACTAAGACCTTATCCAAGATATAGCCAGTTGCTCCACTTTCGACGTCCTCATCCACAATCAATAGGCGATTTGTTTTCGCCAACGAATCTTTAATTGTGTGGTTAATGTCAAACGGAAGTAAGGTCTGTACATCGATTAATTCGACTGAAATTTCAAGTTCATTGAGCTGTTGCATTGCTGCTTCGCATAAATTGAATGTTGACCCGTAGGAAACAATTGTTAAATCCGACCCCTCAACAACGACTTCAGGAACACCTAACGGCTCTCTAAATTCACCAATATTAGTAGGGACACGTTCTTTAGTCCGATAGCCATTCAGCGGCTCTATTACCAATGCAGGATCGTCTCCAGCCATTAGAGTATTGTAAAACCCAGCAGCTTTAGTCATGTTTCGGGGTACGCAAACATACATTCCTCTCAGTGCATTGACAATCATTCCCATAGGAGAACCACTGTGCCAGATTCCTTCGAGACGATGCCCACGAGTACTAACAATCAATGGTGCTTTCTGCCCACCTTTCGTTCTGTATTGAACAGTGGATAGGTCATCAGACAGTACCTGAATTGCATATAATAGGTAATCCAAATATTGAATTTCAGCGATAGGACGTAATCCACGCATTGCCATTCCAATACCTTGACCGATAATGGTACATTCACGGATTCCAGTATCTGAAACGCGCAATTGACCGTACTTATCCTGCATCCCTTCCAAGGATTGATTTACACCGCCAATTTTCCCTGCATCTTCTCCAAATACGAGTGCTTGAGGATAGTTTTCAAGTAATTTATCGTAATTATCACGAAGGATGATTCGACCATCATCCATTTTTACATCACTATCGTATGTAGGCGCAACTGGTGTAACCTTCATTGCAGAACTTTCAGATTGAGAATACAAGTACGAACTATAGCGGTCGTAGTTACTGCTTATTTGATCTTGAATCCATTGAGATAAACCCGCTTTTGCAGGATTATCCTCATTGCGAATCATTCGGAGTACTTGTCGTGTTGCTCCTAAGATATCTTTGCGAATCGGACTCATTTCACGCTCTAAATTCTCGCCAATTTTCTTGATGAATACACCGTTTTCGCTTTGATCACTGACGGCATTTATTAATGTAATTGCTGCGGAGAGATCAGTTTTAATGTCATCTGAGTATGCTTTCCAAGCTGCCGTCTTTTCTTCACGTACAATCTTTTTCGCACTCTCCTCAATTTCACTCAATTCTTCTTCGGTGGCAATAACCTTTCCTTTTGCTTTGAAAGAAAGGATCCATTCCTTAAATTTAGTAATACAGTCAAATTCAACTTCCCATTTAAGTCGCTCTTCATCTTTGTATCTTTCATGTGATCCACTTGTCGAGTGTCCTTGAGGTTGATTTACTTCTTTTACATGAATTAGTACAGGAATGTGTTTTTCTCTAGCAATTTTCACTGCTTTCTCGTACGTTTCACACAAGTGAGCATAATCCCACCCTTTAGTTACAAAAATTTCATAACCATTTGAGTCCTTTGATTTTTGCATTCCTGCAAGTGCGTCCGAGATGCTTCCTTTAGTTGTTTGTATATCGCGTGCAACTGAAATCCCATAACCATCATCCCAAATAGACATGACCAATGGAACTTGTAAAACACCGGCTGCATTTATTGTCTCCCAAAATGGACCTTCAGAGGTTGATGCATCGCCAATTGTTCCGAATGCAACTTCATTTCCTCCGTTAGTGAATTTTTTGAATTCTTCGATATTTTTAAGGTCAGTGTGTTCACGGTAAACTTTAGAAGCTTGAGCCAGTCCCAATAGTCGAGGCATTTGTCCAGCTGTTGGAGAAATGTCAGCAGAACTATTTTTCTGTTCCATTAGATTCTTCCAATCGCCATTATTATCAAGATTACGGGTTGCATAATGTCCACCCATTTGTCGGCCAGCTGATTGTGGCTCGGCATTTACATCAGTATGAGCATAGAGGCCCGCGAAAAATTGCTGAACATTCAGCTGTCCAATAGACATCATAATTGTTTGGTCTCGGTAATAGCCAGATCTAAAATCTCCATCACGGAATTGTTTTGCTAGGGCAATTTGAGCAAGCTCTTTTCCGTCGCCAAAAATTCCAAATTTCGCTTTTCCTGACAAAACTTCACGCCGCCCCAATAGAGATGTCTCCCTTGAGATTCTTGCTAAGTTATAGTCTTCTAAAACTTGATTCTTGAAAGATTCGAAACTTGCATCAAGTGCTGTTTCTGCGACGGTTTTTTTTGCCATAATGTTCTTTAAGAGTGTTGCAAAAATACGTATTTAAGCCCGAGTTTGAAAGAAGAAACTGCTCCAAAATTCATAGTCCCGACAAATTAATGGAATCCTTTTGTGTAGTTCCTGATAAATCGGTCATCAAAACCTTGCGTTAGTGATAGTAGTGGCATTCTTTAAACAAAATGTAGGCTGAGGCTATTGAAGTCCATATTTTATTTGAATAGTATAGCGGAAAGCACGTCCCGTTAGCTATCGGGACGTCTAAAAACACTGTGAAAATATTAAATATCACCCGATCGGGTGACGGAATTCCAGAGTCTATGGACGTAATTTGTATCATAATAACTAAACACAGAAAGATGAAGTATTACATTCTTACCATTACATTTATTACACTTATGTTAACTGCATGGGCCCAACCATCAGATGCGACTGTTAAAGCGAAAGCGACAAGCGACGGTTCAAGTTTCATGGAGTTCGTGGGGAACGGGAAAATTCACACCAACCTTACTGAAACCTGGTACATTCGTGTTGCAGTCACAAAATCTGCGACACAGTATCCAGGTGTAACGCACATTGTTGCAACTGAATATAAGTACATGAAGTTTGGTGGATCTTGGCGTTTTGACAGAACATTCGGTTGGTGGGATGAATATGAGGGGATTCCAAATCCAAGTGAAGCAGAAATTCAGACTGTTCTTACTAAGGACTTGCGAGAATTTCTAGGTGGGGCTTATAGTGATGTAGTTGGAGAAATTAGTGCGATCACATTATCTGCAGATCCAAAATGGACGTGGCATTCATTGGAAACCGTTGAGTTTTTGGTTGACGCTACATATGATCGAAAGACTAACTCTACTACGGTCACCAATACTACGCAACAATATAAAGTACGGTTATCCTCTGATGGTTTTAAAGGTCCATGGAAGAGTTTCATGTCCTTAAGTACGCCTGTAAGAACTAGTAATAGTAAACAAACGTACACCTCTGAAGAGATAAGAGCAATGCCTACATTGTTGAGTATTGATCAAGAAAATGCTGCTATTGCTGCTATTGCTCATCTTCCGGAAGTTGATGTTCCTGTTTTCTCTAATGTAAAGGAGTTGATTGTTCATACGCACAATATGTTGCGTACTTATTCTAGAGATGAAATGCATGCCTACCTGCGTAAGACGTTCTCAAAAGCAAATTATGCTGAATATAGTACTGTTCAATTAAGTTCATGGGGTGAAGGGAAATTGAATGCGATTTTAAAAGGAGCGTATGATGGGAATAGCACGTATAAGGATCAATATTGTGAGCACCCATCTGTAAAACATGATCAGGAGACCATGATGGAGTTGTGGAATAAACTGAAAAATCGCCACATAAGAATTTCTGTAACTGCTGTTGATGGTACCTATAAAATTAGTGATATTCAAGCATATGTTTTCTCAAATGCAGATGACATTGCAGAAGTAGAAGCTGGAACGAAATGTGGAGATCCAATTGCAACGGAAGCAATCGTTGTAACTAAATACGCTATTGGAGATGCCGTTGAAGTCAATGCAAGAGGAGTTTGGAAAAAAGGAAAGGTGAATAAATTAGACGATCGAATTGAGGATCGCTATTATATCAGCTATTTTCCGTCTGGTGGGGTATGGTCGATGGCAAATCAAATGAGAAGTTCAACAGGAGGGTCTGATGGAGCGGTAGTTGAAGGAACAACAACTGAATCTACAACTTCAGAAACAACCGCGGAAAATGTAGAAAACACGCCAAAAGAGAAAGAGAAAGAGAAAGGGAAGTTAGGAGGTAAATTAAAAGAATTAAAAGGAAAAATTAAAATCCCATAAAAAAAGAAAACCAACTACTACGTTCAATTTGGTACGATAAATGGAGACAATAACCTTGTTTCCATTTATTGTTTTTACCTTTATTCATGAAATTTTAAATCAACTAATATGAAGTCAATCTTACTCATAGCATCTTTGCTCATCGGAATTAGTATTAATGCCCAATCCAAACGACAATTTGCAATTATTAATACAAAAGGAGAAATCATTAAGCAATTTAATGCTCGATGGGCTTCCGCAGCCTATAATGGTCGAATACGTGTAAAGAAGGTTACCGTTATAAATGGGAAGTCAGTTTACTCGTACGGATTTATTGACGAGAAAGGAAATGAGGTGATTCCATTTGAATTTGAAGATGCTAAAGAGTTTAAAGGGAAAACAACTTGGGTAAAAGAACATGGTCAAGACAAATACTATCAAATTGATTTATTCGGTGCTCGAATGAATGACTTAGAGTTTGATAAAATTGGAACATTTATAGGAGGTGCATGGAAAGTCAAGCTTAAAAATAACATTAATGATAGTGGATTAAAATACCTTGAAGGTTTTGTTGATGATTATGGAAACCTCATTGTTGACCCAGCTAAAGAATATTTCTGCTCTGCATTTAGTGATGGTTTTTTATGCGTCGGTCATAATGATCAAGGCTATGGTTTTTTAGATCTTGAAGGAAATATTGCCTTCGATTTTGAGAAGCGACAAACTGGATTTACTAGCTTCTATGGTGGGATGGCTCGACGTACCAACTATGATGGTAAAATGGGAATAATAAACAATCGACGTGTGTGGGTTGCAGCGCCAACTTCACTTCAGATGAGTGGTTTTAGTCATAGAGATTCGATCATTACTATCATCTACAACACTAGAACTAGAAGTGATTTTGGGTTTACTGATTTCAATTATAAACCTATTTTCCCACAACGATTTGACAGTGCTCACTCATTCAAGCATGGTTTTGCTGAAGTGCAAACTGGCGATAATTGGGGAATTATCAATAAAAAAGGAGCCATTGTTGTCCCTATGAAATACAATACGATTTACAATGAAGCCGATGAAGGATATTTCATGGCGAGTAATCAAAAGGATGGTCGAGTAACAGAAACGTTTTATTTTGACATAGATGGAAACCCTATTAGTAAAATTCAAGCTTTGTCAAACCGGCCTAATCGCCACGGTGTTTTCGCACTTCAAGCGGGTAAGGATGAATTTTATATTTACAACGAAGAAGGAGAAAAGGTTCTTGATGTTCCTTTCAAACGAGTTCAGTCAACACTTGAGTTTAAAGCAAGTGAAAGTACTAAGTATCATTTTAGTGAAAAAGGGGTTGCCGTTGTGCAACTTATAGAGGGGGAAAAGTATTAAGTGATTGTTAGCTTGATAAGTTTTCAGACGTTAATTATTCATTGTATTGTGCTATCTTATTTCAGCATAACTGTTTGGAGGTGAGCGTCGATTATTGAAATTGATTTTTAATAAAGATTGGATTGTTGTATATTCGTGTCCAATTTAATTTTGTTGATGAATAAGATTATCTTTTACTGCTCAATGTCCATATTATTGTGGGCGCTGATTCCTACATGCTATTCCCAAACAACAAGCTTGTCGGGGTCAATAAACACTACTTCGACATCTATTACTAGTATAGTCCCTGCAAGTGCTAATGTTGTTTCTACAACTGGTTTTAGCCTCAATGATACAGTTCTAGTCATTCAAATGAAAGGAGCTGTAATGAATGAATCCAATACATCTTCGTTTGGTTCAATTGCAAGTATTAGTGATGCTGGAAATTACGAATTAGCTGTGATTTGTGCAATATCAGGTCTAACGATCACTTTTCAAACTACCTTAACAAAATCTTTCTCTGCAACTAATGGTTATGTTCAAATGATTAAGGTCCCGAGTTATGTTAATGTTACTGTTGATGGTATTCTTAATGCACCTGCTTGGGATGTTGCTACAGGAACTGGGGGAGTTTTAATTATTTATGCTTCTGGTTCGGTAACATTGAATGCTGGAATATCTATGGATGAACGTGGATTTGCTGGTGGTTGGGCACAAAATGACTATTCAGCTTGTAATTGCGGTTGTTCTTTTTCTGCTGATCCAATTTACACGGATTACTATTATGTCAGTGGAACATGCCGTGCAGCTAGTAAAGGAGAAGGAATCGCTGATACCATTATCGGGAAGGAGTTCGGAAGAGGACCTCAAATCAATGGAGGAGGAGGAGGTAATGATCACAACTCTGGAGGAGGAGGAGGAGCCAATTATGGAGCAGGTGGTCTAGGCGGTATTTCTACTACACCTTCATGTTTCTTCGGGCAGTATTGTAGAGGAAATTTCCCAGGTATTGGAGCCAATAATCTTGCTGGTTATTATGGCGCTGCTGATAAAGTCTTCCTAGGTGGAGGTGGAGGTGCAGGACATTCAAATAATCCGTTGGATACAAGAGGAAAGAATGGTGGTGGGATTGTTATTATTATTGCGAATTCACTAGATGGTCTAGGGCAAACTATTTCTGCAAGAGGTGGAAATGTGACGGCTCTTAATGATGGAGATGGAGCTGGTGCGGGTGGCGCTGGTGGATCTATTATGTTAGATGTAAACTCAATTTCTGCAAATCCATTGGCAATTGATGCTTCGGGCGGTTATGGTGGAAACTTAACTGCTTTCACTGCAACCAACTGCAAAGGTCCAGGCGGCGGCGGCGGAGGAGGAGTCATCTGGTCTCAAAATACTCTTCCAGGTTCGGCGGCAACAAATACTGCTGGTGGAGCGAATGGAGTGCAACTATCAGGGCCTTGTGCTGGACAAACGATGGGGACTGTAGCTGGATCTGCGGGGGGAATTATAACAGGGTTATCTATTAATGTGACTTCCTTGACATGTTTACCGCTATCTGTGGAAATGGGTGATTTTATTGCCAATTGTACAAATGATCAAATTTTGTTACAGTGGCAAACACTTTCAGAAAATGATAATGATTATTTCGAGATTCAATACTCTAACGATGGTTTCAACTTTGAAAGTCTTGATGCGGTTGAAGGTGCAGGTCAGTCTCAAGCTACAATCGATTATAGTTACTCGATTAGCCAGCGTCTTTACTTTAATGGGTATTTTAGGTTGAAACAATTCGATTACAATGGTCAATTTGACTATTCAACTATTATTCATTTGAATTGTTCAAGCAACGAATCAAACGTACAGATCATTAATGGGAAACTTGTGATATTGAATGGATCAGAGGTTAAAGGATGCACAATTCACGATATGCTTGGGCGACAGATTTTTAGTGGGAATCCTACGGAAATGAATTTTAACTTTGAAGCTCAGTCATTCTATTTTGTTCAGATAGAGTCCAAAGATGGTTTCTCAAGTCACAAGGTTTACAGTTATTAACTCTCAACATAAGCTTTAAATGCATCCATGTATTTGAGTGATTGTTTTTTGAACATTCCTTTCCCAATAAATCCCATAATTTTCATAACTCCTTTTAGTTCGAAGTAACTGTTATTCGTTTGCTTCACTTTCCCATCAGAAGTTTCTTCAAATAGCATTTCTACCTCATTGTTTCCCATTGGACTTTGGTAGGAGAATTTCATCTGATTGGGTAAGTTTTGTTCCAAAACAGTTTCTGAGATTTTCATTTCTTTTTTTTTGTGGAGAAAGTGCAGATTGCTTTTTGCTCCAACTTCTCCTGGAGTACCCGATATATACTCGATTCTTTGCAGACCTTCCATCCAGTGCTTCAAGCCTTCGGGGTCTTTGAATTTTTTGATTACTTCTTCGAGTGATTTATTGATTGTATTCGAAACAGTGTAATTCATATATTGATAAGGTAGAGATGATTATTTTTCATATAAGAGCGGGCTGTGAAAATTTTATTGCGAATTCAAGCATATAGATCGTCACTACCAAATAGGCTTTGTAGTGACGACCGAATAGTATTATCCAACTTTAGTAGCCTCTGCTCTGGCTTTATTCATAATTACATCTGCTTTTTTCTGTCCTTCGCTCTCAATTTTCTGAGCTTTTTTCTCAGACTGCTCACGTAATTTTTTCGCTGAAACTGCGGCAATTTTCTTTTTTATCGGATTATTTCCAGCTTCTTTAATTAATGCATCGGCCTGCTTATTTCCTTCAGCTCGTGTTGCCTCTGCTGCACGCTTGGCTTCTGATTTAAGTTGGTCTGCTTTTTTCTGTGCATCAGCTAAAATCTTCTGTTTTTTTGCCTCCAAATCTTCTTTTAAATCCTCAACAGTTTCAGTAATAACGGCCTGAACACTATCTTTAATTGCCTCTGTTACAGTCTCAATCAAGTCATCTTTGAAATCTCCTGTAGCTTTCAAGATTGCCTCACGCATATCTGTCTTGATCTCCGGCTTATTAATATCACCTACAACTTGAACCTTTATAGGTATAATGTCTGGGAGTGTACCGATGTCTAACTTTGGAAGAAGACTGTTTAGTTGTTTCATCTTATCCTCCACTAATTTGATCATTTCCGCAGGAATTTGATCTTTTCGAATATCCATTTTCAGTAAATAATCTACACTCTTTTCTAAGGTTGAATGACCAGAAACATTGGTAGAATAATCACCTAACTTGATATCAAATGGAGTTAATTCGAGCTTACCATCTTTTACCTTGAATTTCGTGTAGAAATTCTTTAATGTTTGAGAAGAGAATCCTTTTAATTTTGTCTTATCACTGATGCGTTTGAATACGTCCATTCCTTTAACAACTATGGAATTTGAGCTTATGTCGCCAACACTCGTTAGAGAGGATATAATCGGCTCGAAACTAGAAGTTAAATCAGATTTCATTTCAAAACCTGAAGAAATTGAACCGTACGCATATTTTAAAATTGGAGCTAACTTCCCAACGGTTACAAAATTTGTTACCAATTCTTGAATGTCAATTTTATCTAGCTTATAACCAAAATTTAGAGCGGCTTTTGAGTGATCTTGTGTGTTGTAACTTCCATTCAAACCAATTCTTCCACCCATTGCATCCATGGTTAAATCAGTTAGTGTTGCTGTCTCTTCTGCCAGTCGAACTTTTCCTCGAACATTCTTGACATCAATTCCATTGTATTTTACCGAATTAATAGCAGTGGTAAGGGTAAAATCAATATTATCTGGTAAAAGTACTGGTTCAGTATCAGTATTTGCATTGCTTTCACCTTCAGATGGTGTCTCTGTTGAAGCTGCATCAGGTGAGCCCATCAATCGATCCAAATCTAAGTTATTGCTTTTAAAATCGAATGCTCCAGTTAACGGTTCATCTCGGAGAGCATAACCTAAATAGTTGTCGATGGTTCCTGTCATTTGGAAATCTGAACTGCCCATCTTAGCATCTAATTCTGTTAGTGCTAAATTTTGCGGTGAGAACTCAAACCCCATTTTTGTTAATGAAACATCATCTGGTAGGTCTGCTGATTTGTACACGACATCTGCTAAACTCAAATTTCCTTTGGCTGTGAATGCCTCAAAATCTTCAGCATCTAATGCACTCATAGCTCCTTTAATCTCCACGTCAGCATCTAAAATCCCACTATAAGATTCTCCTTCCGTCATTGGTATAAAATCTTTAATGGATGCTAAATCAACATTTGCTTTGATGATAGATTGAATGAATGGATCAGACATTAACTGCTTCATTTCCAAAGTTGCATCAAGTGTATTATCACCAAGATTTGCATGCATTTTTTTGACACTCACTGTCATTGCATCTAAATTTGCTCCGCCCGGATATTTCGACCCAGCATTCATTTGGATGTTTGTAATTTTTCCTGGTAGATCAGAATAGTTGATCGACGCATTGGATACAATCATTCCGAAATCCCAACCAGGGAGATCTGTTTGGTTCATTGTCCCTTTTACAACACCGTTCAATTGAAGGTTACCACTACTCACCATACTTTCATATCCAGATTGATAAAATGTAGGGATAAGAGAGAGAAATTGTTTGAATGTAGCTTTTGAAGCATTTAATTTTAAGTCCATGTCATCGTAATCATCAAACATTTCATAGAATCCGTCAAGTGAGAATGCAAGCGCATTTAATCTGATTTCGTTTTCCTCTAAACTGAATTTCGAAGATTTTTCGGAGAATTCCATCAAGAGATTGATAGTAGCATCAGTTTTAACTTCTGTCAAGTAAGATACACCGTCCATGTCATAAGAAAGCTCTTCCATGGTGGTGTTTGTCTCAAAATTGATGACATCAGCTGTTAAATCCCCAGTTCCTGTATGCGTTAGGTTTTTAATAGTGGAATGCATATTTGAGGCTTCATCCGAATAGTTAATCATCGCATTTGTAATACTGTATTCTTTCAGTGAAAGTTTAAAGCTTGATGGTTCTTCGACTTCTTCTTCTGTCATCGTTGAATCAGGCTTTACAATATCGTAGTTTGCCAACCCATTTTCCATTACACGAACATCAAATACAGGATCAATTATATGGATTGCATCAATTTCAATTTGATCGCCACCAATAACACTCCACAAACCAACTTCTGCTCTAATTTCTTTGACATCCATTAGAGTCACATCCTCGAATTCGCCTACACCTTGAAGTTTGGCATCAATTAATTGAATTGTCATGTTAGGAAAAGTACTGATGAATGTAAGATCGAAATCACCTAGACTTAGTTTTGCATTTAATGATTTGTTGACTTCATCAATTACAAGGTCTTTAATTTGATCCTTGAAAAAGATCGGAATTAAAATTAACGCGATAATTATTAGCAATAGACTAATTCCAGTCCACTTCAATATTCTACGCATTAAACTCTTTTTTTTCTTTTGACTTTTCTCTCTTTTTGCCATCTTTTGGATATTCTATATACTTGCTACGAATGCACCAAGTTGTTTGTTAAATTCGTTTTTCAGATCTCCATCAACGATCCTTTCATCAATAAAATTAGCGTTGAATGAAGGTAGTGAAAATTCCGCTGAGACATTTCCTCCCATGTGGGGGTAACCGTTAGTTGCCGAAGTTAAAACCGTTTGCCCGCCTCTTCCACCTGGAGAAGTAGCCATCAAAAAAAGTGTCTTTCCTTCCCATAGTTTCCCTTCTATTCGAGATGCCCAATCAATAATATTCTTAAACGCAGATGAATAACTTCCATTGTGCTCTGCAAACGAAATTACAATCGCATCTGCACTTTTAATGTGCTCCTTAAATAATTGTGCTGATTTAGGAGATCCTAATTCTACTTCTAAATCAACGCTAAAAAGGGGCATGTTGAAATCGTTTAAATCTAATAGAGTAACCTGTCCATTAGGCACTTGGTTTGCGGCAAAATTAGCCAATCTTCGATTTATCGAATTCTTACTTGTTGATGCTCCAATTGCGAGTATTGATTTCATATAATGCTTTTTCTTGTGTTTCGCCCGTTGGACGCTCGGCAATCGTAAAGCTAACAATCTAATTATTGATTCACCCGAGATTAATGCTAAATTTAGTACAAAACGCATTAAATGAGCAATTATGATGAGCTTAATTACCAAGGATTTATGGCTACACAATTTGGATCGAATGTGTCTTTTATTCCAGGTATAGAAAACTTTAAGCTTCCTATTGCTGACAATAATGAAGCAGCGTCAAATCTTGAGTTAAATTTGATGTTAGGCAAGCGAGCAGAAAAATATTTTTCGAACTGGATTAAAGCCTCAGATAAATATGAAATGCTACATGAGAATATTCAAGTATTTAATGACAAGATTACGTTGGGTGAATTTGATTTTATTTTGAAGTGTCTTACTGATGATAGGATCATTCATGTTGAATTGGTGTATAAATTTTATTTGCTCGATCCAACTATCGAAGACCCTCAGCTAAAATGGATAGGTCCAAATAGGAATGATAGCCTCTCGTTTAAATTGAACAAGCTTCGCGATAAGCAATTTCCGCTGTTGTACTCTTTAAAGGGAGAGTCAACACTTTCATTACTTTCGATAGACACCAAAAATATTGAACAGCAATTAGCTTTCTTTTGTAACTTATTTGTGCCTGTTTCTGCGGGTAATATTCAACATAATATGAATCCTAAGTCCATAGAAGGTTATTGGTACACTCTTGATGAATTCAAATTTGCACATTGTCTTGGTGATCAATATTTGATGCCAAGAAAACAAGATTGGTTTACACGAGAATTGCCATCGGTGGATTGGGGCAGCCAAAAAGAAGTTCTTGAAGAATTAAAATTCAATTTGAATAATCAAAAATCTCCATTGATTTGGAAGTTAAATGAGAAAGGTTTTTTTGAGCGATTATTTGTCGTTTGGTGGTGAAATCTACTCAGAATAGTCCTTATTATTATTATTATTATGGGGGTAATTGCTTTTTCATCCAACAATTCCTAGGCTAAGATATTTGTTTGCTACTTATAACTAGCTTAATATTCAACGTGTAGTACGTATCTCCATCGCCCGTATTATTAATGATATTTAACATCATGGCATTATCTTGGATCATGTTGCAAGTCCAAATGGCTAAATGAAACATACTTTAGAAAAGAAGAGGTTTCAGAACTACGCTTTTTAGATCATAGTACACATAAAAATAAGGTGCTTGATAAGAGTGCTTTTTTTGTTCTATACTATCTGTTACGCGTGTAGAAACAGCTAGAGTTAAGGTTTAGTTAAGCCACGCCGCAACATGTACATTATTAAACCAATGAGGAGCTGGGCTATAATTGTCAAGATAATACCAATACGGAGTTTGACCGTCAATCAAAAAAGTTATTTGATCGTCTATTTCAAGATCTCCATTAGTTATATGATTATCTAGTTCATACGCGTAGAGTACAGAAGTAGATGTACCACCCAAACCATTAGAATAAGTAACCGTCATCGATTCTATAAATGTAGCTAGTATAGTATCACCACGATAAACTACACTCACATTCTGTCCAGGTCCATCACTTATTCGGATTTTATCGATAACAAATTTAGTACGATACGAGCAAGAGCCGTTATCTATGGTCGCCTGTTGATGATAGTTAAAAGCTGTAGAGTCAGTACACCCCTCTTTCTCTTTCTTGCAACTCAAAAGAGCAAGACTAAAGATGCTTAAAATAATTAGTGTTTTCATAGTGTTTTGTTTTTAAGTTCACTTCAAAGATAAGTGGCAAGCAAGGAGAATAAAGAACTGAATATCAAAAGGCTTATTTCCGCAGTTGTGTATATCGCAATTACTGGTTCTGTCTCATTAATTTTAAGCGAAGCTAAGACACGAATTTTTCACCCTCTAATTCAAATGAATGAAACTAAATAGCAAGTAATAGAAATAAAACCTCATAAGACTCTTTAGATCGAATTGTACAGTTGACCTAACTAAGGGTTCACAACAACTGTCGGTTTCATTGTTGCTAACGGTTAGTATATGAAGAGTAGCCTGCTGATAGACGGCTATGATTTTATATATAGTGTTAGTGACTGCTATTTTATTTTAAATTTTTCAAATGTATTTCCATTGTATCTATATATTCCATATTGATCAGTTCCAAACCAAAGTACCCCTTGATTGTCTTTGTACATAGATGTTGGAGAAATATTTTGCTTACCATCTTTGATAAAGAACTGTATCAGCTCTTTTCCATTATTGAGCCATAATCCATATTCTTTAGCAAACATTAATAAATCTCCATTGTTGTCAGTTTGCATTGAATAGAAGTACAAATTTTCTTTCTCTACATTTTCTATACCAACTTGGCGTTTATAGTTTATAGATTTTAGTCCGTCACTTACTGTTTTGTTTGGTAACAGTAAGTATTTATAATTCGCATTGCATATCCAATAGTTTCCATCTTGATCTTCTGCTATAGAGCGAATACCAAAATTGCCACCTTCTGGTGTTTCTATCAAGTGCTTTTCATACATCCAACTAATATCTTTTCCATCAAATAAATAAATACCTAAGTTAGAGGTGCCAAACCAGATATTACCTTTGCTGTCTTCATAAATTGAATAAATGGCGTAAGGATTAATGGAGGCGTTAGGATATTTTCTATAGAATTCATCTTCCATTTTGTTTTTGGGAAATTTTAAGTGATATAGATTTTCCCCATCAAAACGATAGGGTCCACTTTTATCCCATCCAATTCTGAACCATAAGTCTCCTGGGTCTGATTTCCATTCATTCTCTGATTCATTAATATCCACAACAGGTAAAGTAGTAAATTTTACTCCATCATATTTGTAGACACCTTCTGGGGTGTCGAAATAAAGATTCCCCAAATTGTCCTCTTGAACACTTATAAATCTATAACTACCTAGACCGTCACCTGAAGTGAAAAGAGTAAGGTTTTTCCCATCATATTTATATACTCCCTTTTCTTTACTTGAAAACCAAAAGTTGTTCTTTTTGTCTTGGTAAATCACCCTTGCTTTTGAATCAAGTTTCGGGTTTTTATAAATATTAGACTCTTGTTTGATTCGTATTTTTGTCTTATAAATATTGTTTTGACCAGTACAAGAGTAGAGTATTGTTACAATGCTAAAAAGTATTGCGATGATAAGGTATGTTTTCTTCAATTTCATTCTCTTTTGATAGCTTGTTTTTCCATTCTGAGTAACGTTTTTGTAACTAGTTAAATATGAGCAGTATATTCGGGTCTTAAATCACTCATTTTAGGGTCTAATATATCAATTTGTTTTTGAATATTTAGAGCTTTCCTCTTTCTTTTTTGGTCGAAATACTCATAAATAGATGGAGGATTGCATTGTTGATTCTTATAGAGCATATTCCAAAGAATGACAGCTATTTTTCTAGCTGTTGCAGATACAGCAACTAATCATCCTTTTTTAAAAGCTACTCTATGAAAGAAGTTTGACAAGTGATTATCATTGAGATTTCCAATGATATTTGTTGCTTGACGAAGTGCAATTTTAAGCCTATTACTTTCTTTGATAGTTTTGCGACTAAGTACTCTCCCTCCAGGTATTTTTATTGTTTGGAGCAAGTTTTAGCCATGAAGCAAAGTGTTGATAATTTTGAAATTTTTCAATTCCCTTTTCTCCTAATTCACTCACTTAGGTCAGCACAGATCGATGACTAAAGTTTCCAATAGCAGAGGTCAATACTATCAAAATACTGATATGCCATTAAGTTTAAATCAATGTTTTTAGGTATATTTTTATTGATTCGTTTGTGAGTTTTTTTTCTATGAATAATGATCAACATTACTGATTCCTTGGATGAAACGAAATTATTGCATCTTTCAAGTAGTGCTGATCCAAATGCGTGTAAATTTCTGTTGTAGTGATAGATTCGTGACCTAACATAACTTGGATGGCGCGTAAATTTGCTCCACCTTCAAGTAAATGCGTCGCAAATGAATGCCGAAATGTATGTGGTGAAATATTTTTTGAAATTCCTGCTTTTTCTGAGAGCCGTTTAATAATCGTAAAGATCATAACTCTTGTCAATTTTGCACCTCTGCGATTGAGGAACACATAACTTTCATTTCCGGGTTGGATCGTACTATGAGAACGGAAATCATTGACGTAGATACCAATCTCTTTTTCTACACTAGAACTCACTGGGACGAGTCGCTGTTTGTTTCCTTTTCCAATTACCCGTAAGAAACCTTCATCAAAGAAAATGTTTTCGAATTCCAAGTTTACGAGTTCCGAAACGCGTAAACCACAACTATACAATGTTTCTAAAATTGCTTTGTTTCGATGTCCTTCTTTTGTACTAAGATCTATTGTGTCAATAAGAATGTCAATTTCTTCTATAGAAAGTACTTCTGGTAATTTCCGACCTATCTTAGGCATTTCAACAAGTTCACTAGGATCGTCGTTGATTTCCCCTTCAAGTAATAAGTAGTGAAAGAATTGTTTCACACCGCTAATAATACGAGATTGTGTTCTGGCACTCAATCCGAGGTCGTAGAGTTCTTTTACAAACGATTTTAATTGAGCGGAAGATATTTTAGTAGGCCCCACCTCTAATCCGAGTGCAAAGTTCATTAATTTAGCAACATCATTTTGATAGGCGAGAATTGAGTTCTCTGCTAGACCTCGCTCAATTTTCAAGAACGAAACAAAATCCTTAATATAGCGGTTCCAAGACTTCACTATGAAATTATTGATTGTTAACGGACCAAATTTAAATTTAATTGGTCAACGAGAGAACGAAATTTACGGGAATGAATCCTTTGATACGTATTTTGATGATTTAAAATCGCGAAAAGAGGCAGAATTGCTCTATTATCAATCCAATGTCGAAGGGGAGTTAATCAATTGTTTGCAAGGTTCTGATCATGATGGGGTAATCTTGAACGCTGGTGGTTACACGCATACAAGTGTTGCATTACGAGATTGCATCAAGGCGATAAATGTTCCAGTTGTTGAAGTTCATATTAGCAATATCACAGATCGCGAGGAGTTTCGACATACATCAATGATTTCTCCTGTTGTTGTTGGTTGTGTTTTCGGTTTTGGATTGATGTCTTACGATTTAGCAGTGGATTATTTTTTAGGTGCGCCAAAAAGAATCCCAATGGGTTTTAAGAGTTAGAAAAAATTGCTTCATTAATTTTATCTACACCTTGAATTAAAAGGTAACAGAGTTGGGGATCGCAAAATCTCATTGTGCCGAGAAAAAGATACCTCTCGAAGTAATTCTTGCGTTAGGGATAGGCGCGAGATCCTTTTTTTTAAATTCTATCTTCTACAAGTCTATTAGGGTCAATTTGAGAAAAAAAAATAGCAGATAGCCCGACCTTCACGATTGAAATGAGATATGGAACGCCACAAAAAAACGGAAATTATAGAATCTCATACGCCCCTTGGTCGTAGCCTGTTCGTATCGTTCCTCTAATGCCTATAAATTCTGATTCTGTTACATTATTAGGAATGGTAACACTTCCCGCTTCATGCATTGGAGATGTAGAGTAAAACATGAAATCACCATCTGGAATACTGTAAAACAACGGATTTTCGTTCCAAATGTTGTTTAGACCAAATTCTGGTCCTGTTTGAATAGATTCGCTTCGAATGAGGTTATAGTCGAACGCGAAGTTAAAGTTCAATCCAGTTCCAGGGTAAAGTGTGTCTAGGACTAACTCTTGTTCTAAATCACCGTAAATGATACTATTTGTGATCGTTCCTTCATTGATACTGCCATAATAATAGTCTTGTGTTGCCAAATCAAAACCGACATTTGAAATCCCGACGGCTGGTGTTTGCTCTCCTGAAGAACTGTATCCAACTAGGTGACAATGATTGAAGTTGAAGTCTGCTGCGTAAACAGCTAGTGCATGGAATTCATTTTTCGCAAAAATACAATTCTCGGCTTCAACTCGAGCACCTGAATAAATGATTGCTCCAAAGCGTGCACAGTTCGTGATCTTCGAATTAGTGATTGTTACTGTATATCCAATGTTACTTGGATTGTCGCCAATGACATGAATTCCTGCTGTACCATTCTTAATGTTACAATAATTAATTTTACTTTCTCTTGCTTCTTGAAAGTACACTCCATAAAATTGTCCAGAGATATCATCGTATTCAGCTTCTAATCGATCTCCTTGAATGTTAACTTCATTGCCTATCGTTCCATTGATATTTAGTGTTCCTTTATAAACTAAAATGAGTGCATCCTTATGCATGTAGATTTGCGTATTCGGCTGTATGTTTAGCGTTTTAGCAGAATCAATTCCAGCATAATTATAGACTAGATGAGGTTTATCGTTTGGCCAAACACCTTCATTAGTATCTCGATTATGATAATACATATCCTGTCCCCACACTGTTAAGACTACGAACTGATCAACACCATTCGTTCTAAATCGGATGACATCTTCTATAACCATCGGGTTAACTGAAGCGTTGACATCCAATGTAACTTCAACGAAAACATAAAGGCTATCATTTCCCTCCACTTCAATATCGGTATGTGATAATCCACTCAAGCCATCAACATTAATCCTAAATGGTGAGTCTGCTCCGCCCATGAGTTCGATCTGCTCGATTACAACAGTTTTACTGTCATTATTGTAAAACTTGAAATTTTTCGTCGTAGAACCGATCGTCGTGAACACAGTATCAAACAGAATACTATCTGTACTAAACGCCAAATTTCCATTGGAGAAAAATAATGGTTTCTTACAACTCGTCAATGTTACCATTGAGAGAAGTACGCCAAAGCAAATAATTGATAGAAGAATACGTAGCATTATGCCAATTTCATTAAGTGTTGTTGTCAAAGTTAACGCAATTTCTATTGGATTATTTTGAATTTGGGATAATTTCGTAAAAGTTATTCGAACTATGTTTTATAATTAAAAAAGTTTGTTTATCTTTGCGTCCCTGTTAGAGGTGATTTATATATACAATACAGAATGAGAAAAGACATACATCCAGAAGATTATAGACCAGTTGTTTTTAAAGACATGTCAAACGAGTACAGCTTTGTTTGTAACTCATGTGCTGCGACAAGTGAAACGGTAAAATGGGAAGACGGAAACGAGTACCCGCTTATCAAATTAGATATTTCTCACAAATCACATCCATTTTTTACTGGAATTACTCAGTTTGTGGATACTGCAGGTCGAATTGATAAATTCAACTCTCGTTACGGATCTCGTAAAAAGAAATAGTAAGTTGAGCCAACAAGATATTAACCTCGCTTCTTTTAATAGAATGCGAGGTTTTTTTATGGCTCAATCTTTGCCACATCTACTTCAAGAAGTATCTTTACTATATGAATTTTAAGGTATTCCATATCTGTTTCTTTTTCTCACTCATTTTTGTGAGTATTCCTGCTAATGCTGGTAAGATTAAGAAAGGGTTCGAAGCCTTGGAAATACACGATTATTTCAAAGCGAAAAAGAAATTTACTGGTGGACTCAAATACAATACTTCGGTTGCGGCGTATGGACTGTCAAAGATTTATTCTCTGCCAAATACTCCTTTCTATTCAAAAGATTCGGCTTATGTCTATCTAGAACTTTCTGAACAAACGTATGCTACGACTAAGGCTCGTAAACGACTGAAATGGGTTAATTATGGTTGGACGGTTGATGGTATTCTAGCACAGAGACGTTTAATTGAAGATCTTTACTATCAAGAAGCAAAATCCATACATTCGATTGAAGGTTATACCACATTCATTAAATTATACCCTAGAGCATTGCAGCAGCAGGAGGTTATCGCAACGCGAGATTCCATGGCTTTTTTCCAAGCAGTAAATGCTAATACAGCCGAAGCTTACAATGATTTTTTGTTAATCTACCCAACAAGTTTGTACGCCGAAATTGCACAAGATAATTATTTCGATTCTCAGTTTTTTGAAATGACTGGAGACGGTTCACTTGCCTCATTTATTGAATTTATTCAGCTGAATCCTTTAAGTCCGATGATTCCTTACGCTGAACAGGAAATTTTCTCAATCGTGACCAAACCAAATACCGTTGAAGCATTTGATATTTTTATCCAGACTTACCCAGAGAATCACTATGTGGATTCTGCATGGAGACAACTGTATCAAGCGTATATTTCAAACTACAGCGATTCCATATTAAATCAATTTAAAACTACTTATCCCGCATATCCTTTTATGTCTAGTTTAGATCGGGAGATTGAGTTTTCTAATTCGCATATTTTCCCAACTATTATTAACAATCGATTTGGCTTTATCGATTTATATGGAAATCAAATCATTGATGCAGATTACCTGGAGGTAACTCCATTTAACGAAGGATTGGCTGTCGCGCTCAAAGATGGGAAGTATGGGGTTATTGATTTTGAAGGGAAAGTGCATATTCCTTTTAAATATGATGCTATTTCTGATTTTGTGGATGGCTTATCGCTAGTTGAAATAGGTGATCAAATGGGGGTGATGCATCGAAATGGTAACTTGGTTTTAGCGTGCGAATTTGAAGATCTGGGAATGATTTCAGATGGATTGATCTACGGCAGTAAAAATGGTAAATATGGCTATTACGATGCTATAGGTCGATCTAGAATTCCAGAAAAATATGATGATGCCTTTGATTTCTCCAATGGAATTGCCAAAGTGAAAATTAATGGATTCCAGGCTTATATCGATATCTATGATGTATATGTTGCCCAGCCTGCATACGCCGAGATAGATGTTTTCTCGGACTCATTATTTGTTTTTACCAAGGATGGTTTTATGGGCTTGATGGATCGATTGACAAAAGTGGTCGTAGAGGCAGATTTTGATGAAATTGGTCGTCTTAAAGAGGGGGTGGCGATTGCTGTAATCGATGATGAAGTTGTTTACCTAAATAAACGTGGCGAAATTGTTATACAAGATGATTTTGAAGTGTATCCGAATTTTGCACTAAAGGGTGAATTCCTTAATGGTGAAGCAGTTGCTGTGAAGGATGAGAAATACGGGCGAATTGATATCAAAGGGAATACAGTCTTATCATTTAAGTTCGATAATATAGGAATTGGAGAAACGGTTATTCCTTTTGAAAAAGAGGGAATGTGGGGGGTATTGAATAGGTCGGGAAAAACATTAATATCAGCTGAGTATTCTAATTTATTTGTGGCAAATGATACTTACGTCTTTGCTACGAGTAATGAAGGTTCAGGTGTTATGGATTTGTCAGGTGATATTGTAGTTCCATTTACCTATGATAATATTGAACTAATTGCTGATGATATGTTCATTGTCCGCAAAGGAAACGTTGTTGGTTTGTACAAAGATGGAGCAGCTTTAACAACAATTGGCTACGATTCAATAGGTACGTTTGGTGAAGATTTCTTATTTTTAAGTAAACCTGGGGAATTAGCTTATTACGATATTTCTACTGGAAGAGTAGTTGTAACTAAAATAGAGGAAAGTGAATAGTCTATTTGATGCATTAGATAAGTACAAATTTGGAATCATCATTACGTTGGCGATTCTGATGGGTGTATATGTTTACTTGATCTTAGATTCTTTTCCTAAAGCTGGAATCGAATATGAGGTTTTTCACAAAGGAACACATGTAGATGTCCCTAAGGATGAAATTATGCTTCAGCCTGAGAATATAATGTTACCTGCTGATTTCAGAATGGAGGATGTAAAGAATATGGCACGAGATGCCAGTGATCAACGAGAAGAGTCGTATGATAATTATTATGAAAATCAAGTGTCTCCTCAATCAATTAAAGCAGCCGAAAAGGCCGTTTATGATTTGGAGCAACAAATGAAGGACGAAACTGGTGGAAGAGAAGCGCGAGATGCAATTCGAGCAGAACTAATCCAGCGTCAAGCACGATTGGAGCAAGCCCGAAAGAATCAAAATAATACGAACACAAACTTGCGAAATTCTGGAGAAACTAAGTATGCTGGATCTGTAATGGTTGATTACTCGGTTCCACAACATACTGCTCATCAGAATAATAACTGGTATGTCAGAAACCCAGGATATACTTGTCCAACTGGATCCAGTGGAACTGTGACAATTATCGTAAAAGTAAGCCAAAGTGGATCTGTCACATCTGCTACTTATGATCCTGCGAAAAGTTCTGGTGCAAATTCATGTATGATCGCTCAAGCGAAGGAGTATGCGAAAATTTCGAGGTTTAATTATGTGAATGATGCCGCAAGTTCGCAAACAGGTTGGATTTCGTATAAGTTTCTATCCCAATAATTGGATGTCTGATCACGTGGTCGTCATTCTATAACATCTACCACAATGAAAATCATTATTATACAATTTACAATCTTTATGGCGTGCTTTTTATCAAGCACAACTAACGCACAGGATACTATCAAGTTCGAAAATGAGCACTTACTTTTTCTTCGATATGTCAACCCTGAAGCGTGTGATTACCCCTATAATTTGAGTTTTTTTTATTCGTATGATGAGTTTATGGATTTGAAATTTAGCGGTAGTGTTTCCGCAGAAGAATTAGTTGCAACCAGAATATGGAATGAGCAGGACTACCAAGAAGATTCGATCACTTATAAAGAAACTATCACCATTAAATTTGGTATGGCGTTACACAACATACGAAATCTAATCAGCAGCTCTTATGAGTGTACGGCGATGTATAACTACTTTAATGATTCAGATGAAAATATTGATGAAAATTGGTTAATGCATAAACTAGAAATTAATTACCATACTGCTGAACTTAGTTATTTCTATCAACCTGATGTTTACGGAAAAAGCTATCGTCTTGAGGTTTCCGACCCAAGTTCCGAAAATGTGGAATTCTATCGAAATCTGATAATTTTCTACAAGAACAAAAATAATGAGTCAACTCAATTTTCTGTCTCGGAAGAATAGATGTAAAGACTGAAATATTCGTATTTTTAGCCATCTAAAATCTAAGAATGAGTACACCCGATTGGAAAACAGTTAAAGAATACGAGGACATTACTTTTAAAAAGTCAAATGGAGTGGCTCGAATTGCATTTAATCGACCAGAGGTAAGAAATGCTTTTAGACCTAAGACTGTTTTTGAACTGTATGAAGCGTTAACTATTGCCCGTGAAGATCAAGAAGTCGGAGTGATATTACTCACTGGAGAGGGGCCATCACCGAAAGATGGAGGTTGGGCATTTTGCTCAGGTGGAGATCAACGCGTCCGTGATAAAAGTGGATACAGGGGAGAAGATGGAATCCATCGGCTAAATATCCTAGAAGTTCAGCGCTTGATTCGATTTATGAATAAAGTTGTCATTGCACTCGTTCCTGGTTGGGCAGTTGGTGGTGGACATAGTCTACATGTTATCTGTGATCTTACTATTGCAAGTAAAGAGCATGCAAAATTTATGCAATCTGATGCAAACGTTGCAAGCTTTGACGCTGGATTTGGTTCTGCATATCTTGCTCGACAAATTGGTCAGAAAAGAGCGCGGGAAGTTTTCTTTCTCGAATTAGAATACTCGGCACAAGAAGCTTACGAAATGGGCATGATAAATGCAGTTGTACCTCACGAACAGCTAGATCAAGTTGGTTATGAGTGGGGGCAACGAATCCTCGCAAAAAGTCCAACGGCGATTAAAATGCTTAAATTTGCGTTCAATCTTATCGATGATGGTTTGGTTGGACAACAAATCTTTGCAGGTGAAGCAACTAGATTAGCTTACGGTACTGAAGAAGCATCTGAAGGAAGAGATGCATTCCTTGAAAAACGTAAACCAAAATTCGATAAATTTCCCAAATTCCCATAGTATATGAAGCGATTATTAATATTTTCAGTAGCAATTGCAGGCTTACTTTCACTTTCTTTTGTCCCTAGCGGAAAAAGGATCTTAAAGGATGTTTTACCTGAACCTCAGACAACTCAGAATGTGATTATCTTAATCATTGATGGTCCAAGAATGACTGAAACTTTTAGTGATCCGTCAGGACAATTTATACCTCACTTGAAGAATGATTTAAAGCCGCAAGGGGTTTTATTTACTAACTTCAAGAATAATGGAGTAACAACAACAAACTCAGGTCATGCTGCCATAACAACTGGAACTTACCAACGAATAAAGAATGACGGTACAGAACTTCCAAAGTATCCTTCAATATTTCAATACTACCTCAAGGAATCAAAGAAATCAAAAGACAAAGCTTGGATTGTTGCTAGTAAAGGGAAGTTGAATGTTTTATCTAATGCTCAGAAAAAAGGGTGGGCTAATTGCTTTATGCCATCAGATTACTGTGGTCCTCAAGGAAATGGTGCAGATTATGCTGGTGATATCACGACATGGGTGAAAGTGATGGACGTTCTTAATAATGAGCAGCCAAACCTAATGTTAATCAATCTTCTTGAGGTCGATACACAGGCTCACGGAGGTAGTTGGGAGAAATATCTCCAGGCGATTAGAAATACGGATGATTATGCTTTCAAATTGTGGAATTACCTGCAAACGAATGAGCATTATATGGGCAATACAACATTAATAATAACCAATGATCATGGCCGTCATTTAGATGGCCGCAGAACGGGATACAAAGAACATGGCGATGGGTGCGCAGGTTGTCGCGATATTTATATGCTAGCTCTTGGTCCAGATTTTTATCAAGATAAAGTCATAACAGAAGAATATGAGCAGCTCGACATTAGCGTTTTAGTTGCTGACTTGTTGAAATTCGATATGCCAACTTCAAAAGGACGGAAAATTGAAGGATTATTTCGGAAGGAGTAAACTTTGAGTTCAGCGTTGATTAACTTCTGCATTTATGATTAATCTTATTGAACACTAATTGACTCTACCCCTTTAATGAATATCGAAAGGCAGTGATTGTGTTTGCTTGCTAAATAATCGATTATATTTGCGACATGAATTCAAAGAATGCCATGTTGTTTATTTTTATCACGATTGTGATTGACGCAACAGGCTTAGGGATTATAATTCCTTCTCTTCCATACTTAGTAGCAGAAACAGCAAATGTCACTGTTGAACAATCATCTGCGTATTACGGTCCTGTCTTAGTGAGTTATGCGGTCATGCAATTTTTGTTTGCCCCGATTATGGGAGGACTAAGTGATCGTTACGGAAGGCGACCAGTTCTTCTATTATCACTTTTCGGTTTAGGAATAGATTACTTATTTATGTTTTTCGCACCGACGCTATTTTGGCTCATCATAGGTAGATGTATTGCAGGAATGTTTGGCGCGAGTTTTACCACAGCATCAGCATATATTTCAGATGTTTCAACTCCAGAAAATAGGACTAAAAACTTTGGATTCATTGGTGCTGGATTTGGAATTGGATTTGTACTGGGACCTGCTCTTGGTGGATACTTGGCTGAATTTGGTTTGCGAATTCCTTTTCTTGCAGCAGCTATTTTCTCCTTGATGAATTTAATTTATGGCTCTTTAGTTTTAAAGGAATCCTTACCATTAGATAAGCGAAGAGCATTTTCTTTTATAAGATCTAATCCAATTGGAGCATTCTCACAGATCAAAAAGTATAAAGGATTGGCACTCTTATTTGTAGTGATTTTCATGTACTACCTTGCTGGAATGGCGATTCATAGTTCTTGGAATTATTTGACTGAAGGTAAATTTGGATGGACACCTCGCGATGTCGGAATATCTCTTGCAGTAGTAGGAATTTGTATAGCAATAGTTCAAGGTGCATTAGCAGGTAGATTCTCGAAAGTAATAGGGGATAGACGTACAGCGCAAATCGGTCTTTTTGTTTTCTTTTTTGCCCTTCTAGGAATCGGATTTTCTTCAAGTGGTTGGATGCTTTACGCGTTAATGATACCCTACGCATTTACTGGATTAGCAGGGCCAGCTGTAAAAGCAATCATGGCAAATAATACGAAGGATGATGAACAAGGAGAACTTCAAGGCACAATCACAAGTCTCATAAGTCTTGCTGAGATAATTGGTCCCCTTCTTATGATGGGACTATTTACCTATACAACGGTAAATCTTCCTGAAGATCAAAAAATCTTTGGTTCGCCTTATTTTGCCGCCTCAATTTTCGTTGTCATCGCGATAGTTCTATTTCGAATTGCGATGAAGAGGCATTCATCAGAACGATAGTAAAAGTATTTTAGAGTGAATTTGATACAATATCTTCCACCAGTGTTGGGTCAAGTAGGGTAGATGTATCGCCAAAATTTGATTTTTCTCCTTCCGCTATTTTGCGCAAAATCCGTCTCATAATTTTCCCTGACCTTGTTTTCGGAAGTCCAGTTACTAATTGAATTTTATCAGGCTTTGCGATCTTACCAATCCCCTCTGATACTGATTCTGTGAGCGAAGATATTATTTGTGATTGCTCCGCAGAATTGGTCCCATCTACAACAACATAGGCATAGATTCCTTGACCTTTAATGTCATGGGGATATCCAACAACCGCAGATTCAAGCGCAAATTTATTGGTGTTAATTGCATCTTCGATTTCAGCTGTTCCAAAACGATGGCCAGAGACATTAATAACATCATCCACACGACCAATTATACGATACATGCCGTTTTCATCACGCTTCGCACCATCACCAGTGAAATAATATCCATCGTAATTTGAGAAATACACATTTTTGCAGCGGTCGTGATCGCCGTAAGTGGTTCTTAGCATTGACGGCCAAGGGAACTTGATGCACAAGTAGCCTTCTTGTTGATTCTCGATAATTTCGGTGCCATCTCCATCAAGTAAAACCATTTGGATTCCAGGGAGAGGATAGCCAGCATGCGTTGGCTTCATCGGAGATAATTTCCCTAAACCAGAAAGCATGATACCTCCAGTTTCAGTTTGCCACCAAGTATCTACAACAGGGCAATTCTTTTTCCCAATGTTCTCGAAATACCAATTCCAAGCTTCTTCGTTGATTGGTTCACCAACTGATCCAATTACTTTGAGCGCAGATAAGTCGTATTTATTAACTACGTCTAAGCCAAATGCCATCAAAGAGCGAATTGCTGTTGGTGCAGTGTAGAACTGATTTACGTTATATTTTTCGCAAACTTGCCAAAAACGACCCGCATCCGGATAAGTTGGGACTCCTTCAAAAATAACTGATGTTGCTCCTGCTAATAATGGGCCATAAACGATGTATGAATGACCGGTAATCCAACCAATATCGGCGGTACACCAGAAGACATCTCCTTCTTCATATTGAAAAACATTCTGAAAAGAATAAGCAGTATAAACCATGTAGCCACCACATGTGTGAACAACCCCTTTAGGTTTTCCTGTAGATCCAGAAGTATAGAGGATGAACAACATGTCCTCTGAGTTCATTATTTCTGGTTGACAGGTTGTTGACTGCCCTTTGATGATATCATTGTACCAAACATCTCTTCCTTCCTGCATTGGTGGATTAGAATTGATACAATTTAAGACGATAATTTTTTCGATGCATGAGCATGAATTAACAGCTACATCGACCATAGATTTTAAATCTACTTGCTTGGTTCCGCGATTTAAGCCATCTGAAGTAATCACGAGTTTCGCTTGGGCATCATTTATTCTGTCGGCGAGTGCATTTGATGAGAACCCTGCAAAAATAATTGAGTGAATTGCACCAACTCGTGCACAAGCAAGAATGGCAACAACTGATTCAAGTACCATTGGCATGTAAATGCAAATCCGATCTCCTTTTTTAACACCAGATTGACGAAGCGCATTTGAGAACTTACAAACTTCTTTATAGAGTTCATTATAAGTGATTGATTTTCCAACTTCAGATGGGTCATTCGCTTCCCAATAAAATGCAACTTGCTCTCCTTTTGTTTCAAGATGACGATCGAGTAAATTTTCGGTGATATTTAATTCTCCTTCTTGGAACCACTTAATATTTGGCTCATTAAAATTCCATTCTAGTGTAGTCTTCCATTGCTTTTTCCAAGTGAATTTTTTGGCGATTACTGACCAAAATTCTTCAGGATTTTCAATACTTTGGGCATAATTGTCTTTGTATTCTTGGTAGCTTTTTATTCGGAGATCCATAGGTCGATTTTTAGTACTCCTAAAGTAGTAAATTAGTTTGGATGTCAGAATCGGATTAATCGCTCGGTTCAAGATATTCTTGACTTTCACGATAAAGATTATCATAAAAATGTTGATTTGGTATCGCCCGATCTCCAAAATCTGCATAATCAGAACGAATCCCAATTAGACGATAAAGACTAGCGTTGCCAAATCCACGCAAATTTATAATCCCGTATAGTTCAAATTCAAATAGTGAATGAGTGCGCAGGTAAGTTTGTTCACAAACAAGTATTTCGTCCTTAATCGCTTGGCCTTCTATTCTGCTGGCTAGGTTAACAGAGTTTCCCCAAACGTCATATTTGTAATTATTCGATTTTAAGATACCTGAAGTGATAAATCCGGTAGCAATTCCAATTTTGATATGCCATTTTTGATTACCGTTAGCTGCCTCTTCATCTGCAATGGTTTTGACATACTTTCTTATACGAAGTGCCGCCAATAAAACTTCGAAGGCACTGTACTTATTTTGGGTAGGCATACCAGCTACGGCCATGTAACAATCACCAATGGTTTTAATTTTTTCGATATTTAGGTCTCTTGAAATTTCATCGAATTGGTCAAAATAATTGGCCAATTTTCTAACAACTGCTTCAATGTCCGATTTCTTTGAAATTCCAGTAAAGTCAACAAAATCGGCAAAAAATACAGAAGCATTGGTGTAATTTCGAATTACTGAATTTGCTTTCTCCGGTTTCAATTTTCCATGCTCGATTGTTGGACGCAGTGCTGATAAATTTTTCGTTCTTGATTTAATTAGTCTGATGATTGCGTTGAATTTGGCTTTCAAGACTTCAGCACTTTTTGTTTTCTGAATAATATCATATCCTCCAGAAGCAATAACTTCTGTGAACAATTGATCGCTGATTATTCCGCTTGTCATTACTATGACTGGTATAGTCTGCATAGTTGAATTTTCATTTAATCGATTTAAAAACTCAAAACCATCTATGTCAGGCATTTGAAGATCACAGATGATCATCGAATAATCATACAAAAGACTCTGCTCGATGGCTTCGGTACCAGTATCTGTCATGTGAAGTATCACATCTAGTTCACAAAGTATTCGGCAAATGAATGTTTGACTAATGGGGTTGCCATCGACAATTAGAATTCTAAACCGGTCGGAAGTGAGATTCTTTCCCATGATTAAGTTTTCGTTAGTTAAGTTAGCGTGATGCTAAAAATGAAGCAGTTTAATAATATACGGAAATAATACGACTAACTAACGTTTATTATCGATAAACAGCTTTTATTTATAGATAAACAGGATGTCGTACGGATGTGTTATACAGAAATTCGATGCCGGATTAAAGATTATATCAGATACGCAGAATAATCACTACCATTTGGATGACTAAGAGTTTGAAATCAGAATCCATGACTTATCTTGACCTCGAAAGAAAGAATTTAGTGAGAACTAACAGAGTTTGTCAGTGGTTAGTTAATCTTTAAATAGTGGCTTTTCACCCATTATAATATTGACTTCACTTTTCACACGAGTAATGGTTTCTTTATTTTCGATATCACTCAGGACTTCATCGATCAAACTAACAATTTTCGGAATCTCATCGGCACTAACTCCACGTGTTGTAATGGCTGAAGTTCCAAGACGCATCCCCGAAGTCACAAATGGAGACTCGGTATCAAATGGAACCATATTTTTATTGACTGTTATGTCAGCTAGTACAAGAGTGTTCTCGGCATCTTTCCCCGTTACTCCCTTAGAACGAAGATCAATGAGCATAGAATGATTATCTGTTCCGCCAGATATTACAGAATAGCCCCGCTTTACAAATTCATCTGCCATGATTGAAGCATTCGTTTGGGTTTGTTTCATGTATATCTTATACTCATCGGAGAGTGCTTCACTAAATGCAACCGCTTTAGCAGCAATAACGTGCTCAAGTGGACCGCCCTGTGTTCCTGGAAAAACAGCAGCATCTAACAATGCAGCCATTGATTTTGGGTTTCCATTCTTCCATTTAAGACCAAATGGATTGTCAAAGTTTTTTCCTAGCATAATAACTCCACCTCGCGGGCCACGCAACGTTTTGTGGGTAGTCGTTGTTACAATATGACAATGTTCGAGTGGGTTTTTAAGAAGTCCAGCAGCAATTAATCCCGCTGGATGAGAAATATCTGCAAGAATTAAGGCTCCAACTTCATCTGCGATTTTTCGAATTCGTTCATAATCCCAATCTCTTGAGTAAGCAGAGGCTCCACAAATAATCAATTTTGGTTTTTCACGACGCGCAATTTCCTCCATCTGATCATAATCAACTCGACCGGTTTCTTTATTCACACCGTAGAAGTATGGATTATAAATCTTTCCAGAAAAATTAACAGGAGATCCGTGCGATAAATGTCCACCGTGAGATAGATCAAAACCTAATGTTTTATCACCTGGTTTGAGGCATGCTAAGAAAACGGCGGTGTTTGCTTGTGCTCCAGAGTGTGGCTGAACATTTGCCCATTCTGCACCAAATAATTCTTTGAGACGATCAATCGCTAAGGTTTCAACTTGATCAACAACCTCACATCCACCGTAATATCTCTTTCCAGGAAGTCCTTCAGCATATTTATTCGTGAGTACACTTCCCATTGCTTCCATCACTTGTTCACTGACAAAGTTTTCTGATGCAATAAGTTCAATACCATTAATTTGACGCTCTTTCTCTGCATCAATTAAGGCGAATATTTTTTGATCTCTAGGCATTCGGTTCTAATAGTTTCGTTTGAATATACGTTTAAGTCCGTCTGTAAGTGAAGTGTCAGGTTTATATCCAGTTAAGTCGACTAATTTTTTAGAACTACCAACACGACGCTCAACCTCATAATCGTATCGTTTTTTAGGAGCTTCGATGAAAGCAATATCCGAGTTAGATGTTGTAATGTCTTTAATACTGTCTGCAACATCGATAATGCACCATTCTGCTTCATTGGCAATATTAACAATGTGACAACCAGTAATATCCATCAATCGGATACAGGCTTCAACAGTGTCGTCGATGTAAGTGAAATCTCTTGTTTGTTTACCTGTTCCAAAAACAGTAATATTATTTCCCGCAAGTGCTTGCTCAAAGAACAATGGAATTACCATTCGATTGTCTTGATTCCATCCATAAACGTTAAAGAATCGAAGTGAAACTACATTTAACCCTTTCTCTTCAAAGTGTGAAGCAAGGTAAATTTCATTGTAACGTTTTGCCATCGCATAAGATGTGCGTGGATCAACAAGAACTTCTTCGGTTAACGCTGATTCAATAGCAGAGTGACCATAAATTCCGCTTGTAGAAGCGTACATAATCTTCTTAATATTATTGACTTCGGCAGCATGAACTACATTTCGTGTACCGATTACTTCAACATCCATCGTTTCTACAGGATTATCTGCAACGATATCCACACCAAGTACAGCGGCAAAATGGAAAATAAGATCACATCCTTTAGATGCATTGACAACAGTGTCTGCATCTCTGACATCACCTTTAATGAAGTCTATTTTATCGAAAGTATCTTTCTCAAGTTTGTTTCCTCGAAGAAGTGAATCTAATACGACAACATCATGACCGTCATTGACCAATCGTTTTGATAGGTTACTTCCAATAAATCCTGCTCCTCCTGTAATTAGTATTTTCATTCTAGTAGATTTAGTACAAATATGATGATTAATTTTCATTAAAATAGTGTGTTAAGCACCAATTTCACATCCTTTTAATAACATGTAATTTATGTGTGAGGTTTCCATTTTCTAAGTGAATAATTCCCTCTTTTGTTAATCGATCTTTACGCACATGACCACTTGCATGAATAATATTTCCACAACCATCGAGAATGCCAACATGAGTTGAAATGCCTTTTGAGTTGTTAAAATAAGCAAGATCTCCTGATTGTATGTCATTAAACTCAACCTCTTGACCATGATTCACTTGATCGGATGCATCGCGAGGTAAATTCCACCCGAATAAGCGATAGATGACTTGTGTTATTCCAGAACAATCAATTCCATAAGGCGACTTTCCACCCCATAGATAGGGTGTGTTGAGATAACTTTGAGCATAGTCAAATAGTTCGATGTTATCCTTTGTCTCGATTAACTTTAGTTCGAATAAATCTGACCCGATTGAAAAACGCTCTAAATTTTCATGGATAAACGATCCGCGACAAATCTGTTGTTCTCCCCATGGAGTATCAAGTAATACTTCCCTGTGACTTAGGTAAATTGCATCATTTGACCAGTTTTTAACCTCTTGATTCGACAATTCACGAAGGTGTTTACAATCAATATATCCTTCATAACCGTCGGAGAGAATGTGAATTTTTGCCCAAGGTGAATTTATTTCTTCAACTTCGATGATTTCACCAAATAAGAGTTGCGTAACGATTTCTGATTGATCAGCGGCTTCTGCGCGAACAGGTGCAATACTGACCATACAATATGCGCTAAATTCAGCCATTATTTTCTTGGGAAATTTGGACTTTTCTTTAGATTTAAGAGCTGCTGCATGTGACGCTCGTTGTGATAAACAACAAAAAGTAAAGCATCTCCTAACTTTAATCGAACAATTTTTGAAATTGAAATTGGAATTTTCACTTTGCGCATATTCACCTGTTTAGCAAGATCGAAAATACTACTGAGTTGTTCTTGATTCTTTTTAAAATCTTGAACTTCGTTTCCTGTAACTAGTGCAGGATCAATTGTTGGATTTTGTCCCTTTGGTGCTTTAAATTTCCGCTTAACGTTTTTTAACCGTCCTAGTTTCATCGATTTCCAAGCGGATCTTCCTAGAGGAGAACTAACAAACTCTTCCTTTGCATTTCTAAATCGTGTATTCTCAATTTTATTTAAGAATACTGGATGATAGTACTTTGCGTATGAGTTGAGGTGAGAAAGAATTTCTGCAACGCTCCAAATACCTGGATTTGGTCGCCAGTTTAATTGATTCTCACTTAACTTTTGCATCCATTTATCTACTTGAGAGATATTCTCTTCAGTAATTTCGGTAGCAATACGAATAAGCTCTTTTGTTGTCATCTCTTTACGTGAAAGTTGCAATGATTTCTTTCGTAGTTCAAAAGTAGTAAATTCATGGATAATCGTCGATAGAAATTAGTTACTTTCGTAATGAAATTAATTGTATTATTAAATGGCATCCAAGCGACCGTTAATATTGGTTACAAACGACGACAGTATCTTTTCAAAAGGAATTCGGTCGTTGATAAATGCTGTTAAGTCGATTGGTGATGTTGTTGTTGTCGCTCCAGATTCTCCACAATCAGGTATGGGACACGCAATTACAATAAATGATCCACTTCGACTAGATAAAACTGATTTTTTGGAAGATATTGAGGCTTACTCGTGCTCTGGAACGCCTGTGGATTGTGTGAAATTGGGTATCTCGGAAGTAATGCACCGCAAACCAGATTTAATTGTTTCAGGGATCAATCATGGAGCTAATACTGCCACGAATGTTCTTTATTCGGGAACGATGTCAGCGGCAATCGAAGGTGCTATGGAGGGAATTCCATCAATAGGGTTTTCACTAGATTCATTTGACTCACAAGCCGATTTTAGTGTGGCAATGAAGATTGTAGAAATCGTCGTTCGAGAAACATTGGAAAACGGAATTCCAGAAGGAAACTGCTTAAATGTGAATATTCCAGATGTAAGTGCAGATGATATAGTTGGAATTAAAGTCTGTCGCCAAGCAAATGCATACTGGGAGGATCGATTTGATCAGCGACTTGATCAACACAATCGTACATACTATTGGTTAACAGGTGATTTTAAGGATCAAAAAGAGCAAACTGATACGGATGTATATTGGATCTCGAAAGGGTATGCAACGATTGTTCCTACTCAGTTCGATATGACATCATATAGTATAATGAAGGAAATAGAAAATTGGAATTTATGAATTGGAAAAAATGGACATTGTCACATACCTATGGAGCGATTATTGGAATTTTAACTCCAATCATCATTTTTCCACTCGTACTTGTTTTCCTTGCTTGGATGCAGGATTATTACTTTGAATTTTTGTGGGCGAAATTCAATTCAAACAATCCTTATCAGATTAAAATATTAACGATTTCGATCATTGCAAATCTATTTTGGTTCTACTTTTTCTTAAACCGTAAGAAATATAATCATGTCCGCGGTATTATTATTGGTTCAATCGCGTATGCACCCTACATTCTTTATGTGAAATTTTTCTAATTCAATGTCGAACGGAAAGAAATTCTACATTATTGCTGGTGAGGCATCAGGCGATTTACATGCTAGTAATTTGATGCAGGCAATGATTCAAGCTGATTCAACACTCGATTTTCGTTACTGGGGAGGTGACAAAATGAAGGATATTTGTCCAGGAATGGTTAAGCATATCAAGGATCTTGCTTTTATGGGCTTCCTTGAAGTAATAATAAATTTGCGGACGATCCTAAAGAACATAAGTTTTTGTAAGAAAGACATTTTAGAGTATCAGCCAGATGCATTAATTTTAGTCGATTACCCAGGGTTTAATCTTCGGATCGCAGAATGGGCAAAGGAGCAAAACATTAGAGTGATCTACTACATTTCTCCACAAGTTTGGGCATGGAAGCAGAAGCGCGTTCATAAAATTAAACGTGTAGTTGATGATATGTATGTAATACTCCCATTCGAGAAAGATTTTTATAAGCAATTTGATTATAATGTAACATACGTTGGGCATCCACTCTTGGATGAAATTGCAAAGTATAGATTCAGCGAAGAAGTGAAGCAGGATTTCTATAAACGCTATGAACTTAATGAACGACCTATAATTGCAGTACTTCCAGGAAGTCGGCGACAGGAAATTAGCAAGAAACTTCCAATTATGTTGGATGCGTTAAAGGTATTTGAAAATTATCAGATTGTCATTGCTGGAGCGCCAAGCTTGGATGAATCTTTTTATGCTCCCTATAATAGTGAGAATGTTAAAATGATTTCGAATGAAACATATGAGTTGTTGGCTTGCTCTTCTGTTGCAGTGGTTACTTCTGGCACAGCCACACTAGAAACAGCTTTGTTCAAAGTTCCCGAAGTTGTTTGTTACAAGAGTTCTAAGGTTTCTTATTCGATCGCAAAGCGATTGGTAAAAGTAAAGTACATTTCATTGGTTAATCTTATCATGGACAAGGAGGTCGTTTTGGAATTAATTCAGAATGATTGTAATGCGAAAGCAATTCAAGATGAGGTAAAGAAACTCTTAAATGATTCTGATTATCGATCTGAACTTGACAAGAATTATACTAAACTGGAAGAAACACTTGGCGGAGGTGGTGCCAGTCAGAAAGTTGCACAATCCTTGCTAAGTAAAATGTAAACTATAAGTTTTTAGATCAGTTTTATGAAATGGGTGTTGACATGTGTCATTTTTATGTTTGTCTTTCTTGGGAAATCCCAAGTGATGAATGTTGGTATTTTACACACGAAGAAAGTCAGTCGAATTGTTTTTACATACAATAAAGGCTCTTACACTATTCAAGGGGATGCAGTTGATCTTGGGACAATGAATTATGGATCAACATGTGAAATTTCATTGATTGATGGAGAACTTCAACTTAAACTCAATAATGAATTATTAGGCAGCTACAAGCAAGTCCGATTAATCGGGGATGGGGTTATGAATGTGACTTCAAAATCACCATCTGCTCGTGAAAGAAAATACCAAGGCAGCTTCACAGTCTCTGCTCGTTCATCCCGAATTGTTAGTGTGAACCATGTGAGCATGGAGAATTATTTGTCTGGAGTACTTGAGTCTGAAGCAGGAAGTGGTCGTCATGCTGAATATTACAAAGTGCAATCTTTGATGAGCAGAACCTATGCACTAAAGAATCTCAAAAGACACAAATCGGATGGATTTAGTGTCTGTGATGGTATACACTGCCAAGCTTACCATAATATGTTACGATTCACTCCAGAAATTAGAACTGCCGTCCGTGAAACAAAGGGAGAGGTACTTTGTAACCAAAGAGGAAAACTTGTGTCGACGTATTTTTCTGCAAATTGTGGTGGCCAAATATGTGATGCTTCACAAGTCTGGAATACTTCCGTTCCACATGTAGAGACGTTTAAAGATACTTTCTGTATTCGCACAAAACAAGCAACATGGACGAAGAGTGTGAGTCAATCTTCTTGGGAAAACTTTCTGGTCAAGAAATATGGATACCCTGTGGGAGATTCTTTGATGAATGCTCGAATTTATTCATTTGAATCAGAAGATAGGTCTGCATTTTACATTCACCCTTCGTTAGGAATCCCAATGAGAGATTTGCGCTCGAAATTTGGATTGAAATCGGCTTACTTCAGTACTAAGCCAGTTGGAAATGATGTGATTATTACTGGGCGAGGGTTTGGACATGGAGTTGGACTCTGTCAAGAAGGGGCAATGAATATGGGTGAGAAGGGATATAATTATCGGCAAATTGCACTTTATTACTTTACAGGATTATCTATTCGGAATTACTCCGAATTATAGGACTAGTTTAGATCACAATCTGGACTAATTTGCTCATACCACTGAGAGATATCATCATTTTCTTCCAGCGTAAATCCACACTCTGATCCTAAAATATCGTAAATCACATCAGGACTATTTTTAAAGAAGATCATTTCCATTCCACGATAATTCATCACACCAAGTTCAATTTCTTTGTGATTCTTCTCTGTGTAATAAACCCAGTTTGAAGCCTTTTTATCAATCTTAGTGCATTTGAGGTATTCGATAATCCCCATATCATCACTTTGGTAAATGAATACTTGATCCTTAGATTCTTGCTCGACCTTTTCTTCTAACTGATTATTATCCTTCGGATCTTTTTTTTGATGAACATCATTTGAACATCCAACAATGAACAGATAAAATAGTGTGGCAAGTAATATCTTCATAGATTTGAGATTTATTTCTCTAAAACTACAAAATTGACATTAGATTGTTGGATGAAACTAATCGTAAAAGATGACAAAGATGTCTTCGTTATCTTTTTTGAAGTATTTTTTTTCACGCGCAAAACGTTCAACCTCGGACCGATTATCTAACTTATCTAGTATAGATCTTGTCTCAAATAATTGTGATTCGATCTCAGCTTTAGATGTTTCTAATTGCTCAAGTTTATGCCTATGACGTATGATTGTGAAGATGTCGTCCTCACCTAAAAATAAAGTATATACCAGAAATATGGCACTTGCCATAACAAACTTATTGCGAAGATAGGATAACGTTTTCTTCATGTTTCAAAGATAGTTGATCACAGTTGTCTGAAGAAACTAACTTGTAAATCTTATTCAGATTGAAATGTGTGAAAGCTTAATCTCAATGGATTAGTTCGCTAATTAAGAGCCCTCCCGTGAGGGGTGATAATACTTCTACAAGCCACTATAGAAAAGTCTAAGAAGACACTAAATACCGGAAGTATAATCGTACCTAACCCAAAACCTGAGAAAAATGTTAAACTTGCACCGAAAAGCACGGCGACCGCTATGATTGCATATTCCATAGTGTAAAAAAAGCTAAAAAGAAGACATTTTTCTTACCGGAAACTGTATTTTTTGCAAATAAATAAAGATTATGATTGATTTTAGAAGCGATACGGTTACCAGGCCATCTCAAGCGATGCGTGATGCGATGTTTACCGCACCTGTGGGCGATGACGTTTTTCAAGATGATCCAACTGTAAATGAACTAGAATCATTTGCTGCTGATATGTTTGGAATGGAGGCTTCTATTTATTGTTCTTCGGGTACACAAACAAATCAGATTGCAATTAATCTGTATGTTCAACCAGGTGGTGAGGTGATTACGCATCAAGAAAGTCATATCTATAAGTATGAAGGTGGTGGAATTGCTCGAAATTCTGGAGCATCTGTTCGCTTATTGGATGGAGATCGAGGAAGATTGTCCGTCGAGCAAATTTCTCAATGGGTAAATCCTGATGATATTCATTTGCCAGTTACCCAGTTGGTTTCTTTGGAGGATACTACGAATCGAGGAGGTGGCGCAATTTATGATTTTTCGGAGATCCAGAAAATTCGAAAATTTTGCTTGAGTAAAAACCTCCCATTGCATCTGGACGGTGCTCGGTTAATGAATGCAATGGTAGAAAACAACGTGGATCTTAAAACCTATGCTGCTGAATTCGATTCAATTTCACTGTGTTTATCAAAAGGACTTGGGGCACCGATAGGATCTCTTCTTTTGGGTACTGAAGATTTCATTCAGCGAGCAAGACGAACACGAAAAGTATTCGGAGGAGGAATGCGACAAGCTGGGTTAATTGCTGCTGGTGGATTATACGCATTGAAAAATAATATTTCACGTCTGTCAGAGGATCATGAGAATGCAAAAGCACTTGAAACTGTTTTTAATGGGTTGGATTGGGTCTTGGAAGTTCCGAAAGTCGAAACAAACATTGTTGTTGTAATTCTCAAAGATGCTAATAAAAGAGATGTGATAATATCAAATTTAAGCGGACAAGGTATTCAAACGATTGCTTTTGGTCCAGGTATGATTCGTTTGGTGACACATTTAGATATTTCAAAAAATGACATTGATCAAACGATTTCTGTCATTCGGTCGTTAAATGTATAGATGAAAAAGATTAGAAGCATATCGATTTTCACTTTGGTACTCTTAATTAGTGCATGTAATTCCACAGAGAATGAAGTTAAAGATATGCGTGACATTATTCCAACCGCTGATGGTGAATATGGAAAAGATACATTGTCACATGAAACGGGCGTAGATTCACTTGCTATTTTACAAGATGAATTCGCTGAGTTAGGAATTATATTTGATAGTATAAATAAAGTGTCAACCACTTTAATGGCGGATCGATTTGGTCATATTGATGATGTCAAGTATGAATTGATCGGTGGTGGACAAGTACTTCATATTTACCGTTGGACTTACAAAGATTCAGCTCGTGTGACGAATGCATTATTTAACTGGATTGATTGTTTTGGACCGAAACGCAAATCTATTCAAGTTGGTGAGAGTAAGAACCTTCAAAAAGACGCATTTCATTTGTACGCAAATAATGAGTGTATGATTTTTGTCGAGTCGGATCACGCTATCAAAACAAGATCAATTGAAGATTATCTTGCAAGCATAGATATCAAAGATGACTGGAATTATATTCTTGAACAATCGCGAAACGGAAAAGTACGATGGTACCAGTTTGTTGATGATAGGAAAAAGACAATTAAATTAGAAAAATAATGTTCGTTGTAAATCGTGGTTATCTAATTGTTCGAGCGAAACAGCCTTTCGTTGATTGGGCTAATGAGCAAGAACCAGACTTTGAATTGATACTGGATGGAGAACCTACCATCTACCTTACGGAAGAAGAATTTTATGATGATGCGTTACTAATTAAAGAGAATTTCAAGCGAATATTCTTGGCAGAATTAGATGCTGTGTCGGACAATGAAGATTCATTTCCAGAAATTAAGTTTAACGTATTTGAAAATTGGTTTGACGTTGAAACTGGCTCTACAGTGATGGATTTACTTAAGAAAGGGCTGGATCGAGAGTGATTTTTAATAAATCTACTGGTTTATTGTCTAAATAGCAAAACGTATGATCCTGTAGAAGTAGCTCCAATTTTATATACCCATGCAGCAGAGTAAGCTTCTGGGCGAGCTAAAATCAATGTTTTGGATTCTGGTAGATAGGAGTAATTCAAGCGAATCACTCCTATCGAATCTTTGCCCAATTGTGCTCGTTCAATGACTACATAATCATCACCAAAGCTCCATGAAGTTAATTCTTTAGAAGGGGAAGTTTCAGTTTCTCTTGCTCTCGACAAACCAATTTCATTGGAAGTATTCAGATATTTAAAAGTTATTGACTCGTTAATCAGCCAAATTGATCCTGCTGGATTTCCTTCCACAAACCCCTGACTCCATAAAGTGGGGGAAACAATGATTCCTACTATGAAAATAAACGATTTACAAGTTCTCATATCTCTCCCTATTCCTTGTTTTCAAACAATCTACATTTCGGATTATAGTCTTAAAACCCTAATGGACTGAATATCTATTTCTCAGTTCTTCTCAATCAACACTGCATTGTAATAATTTGGATCCTCAGAAACATCTTCCGTAACCCAATCAGGTAAGTCAAATACTTCATCCTCGGTTTTTACTTCCAATTCTGCAAGAATTAAACCCTTTAGTGCGCCATGAAACACATCGACTTCCCAAAGATTTTCTTTGTGCTTAATTTCGTAGCGATCCTTTCGGATGTGCTTTTCGGTGAATAATTCAATCATTGATTCGGCATCCTTCATGGGGATTTCATACTCAAATTCCACACGAGAAATCCCCTCCGTCTTTCCTTTAATTGTGATATAGCCCTTTGATTCATTTATTCTAATTCGTACAGTGCAATCAATGCTTTTACTCAAATAGCCTTGTACAATGAGGCTAGGATTCGGTTTGTTAATAATACCCCATTTTTCAGCATCGACAAGGAATTTATGTTCAATTTCTTTCATCCGCTTCCTCCAATAAATGCAAATTTCCCATTTTGTTTCATTAACAACAAGGATGATAATAGATCGTGTTTCCCATCTCGAATTCGAAAAATGTAGCGGTAACCGTCATCAACTTTTTGTACTTCCGCAATTTCAATTTTCTGAATATCAAGCATGTTGATGTTTATCCATTTAGCTGTCATTAAATCACTTCCACCGAATAATTCATCAATAAATTGCACTTTATTACCATCTAAAAACTTGATTTGCTCTTTTCGATATTTTTTGTCAATCTTCTTGAGAATTCTTCCTCGTTTATGCGAAGTTACAACCTCTACAAATGCATTTGCGAAATCGATCTGTGCCTGTTCAAGTTCTTGTGCATGAGTAGCGAAAATAAACAATACTCCAATAAAAAATAACATTAGTCGTTTCATACTCCTAAGATAGTAAATTGATCACGATGAAGGCTAATTTTCATTGCTTATATTCGTAACCAAAATGAACTTGAAAATCATTCATAGAGAGGACTTAAATGTTGAGAAATGGGATGAACTCGTTGCTCGATCTATGAACGCAGCTTTCTTCTCTTATTCATGGTGCCTAGATTCCATTGCAGAAAATTGGTGTGTCATCACAAATGACTCATATTCTATTGGTCTTGCCCTTCCTTATACTGAACGTATGCGTCAGCGGATCTTATACACGCCAATATTTGTCAGTTATTTAGAACTGCTAGGGAATAAGAGTGCCTTAAACTACGAAGAGTTAAAAAAAATAATTTTTTCCAGTTTTAAGTTGATTGAGGTTGAATTCAAAGAACCAATTTTAGGTGATGACTTTGATACTTTTGTCTGTCAATTTTTTGATGGAACTGGTAAACGAAAACCACAAGTAAATCGAATGCTAAACAAATCTAAGCGTTTCGAGTTAACTGTTCGACAGACTTCCAATTGGAAATCAATTTTTAAAATCATTCAGTCGGAACTGAATAATAAATTTTCTGGTATGAGCGATGTTTCCTTAGCGAGATTATCAGAAATGTTTGAAACAGCAGATCAACATGATTTCCTTCGAGCGTTTGAAGTAATTAGGGATGACAAATGTCAAGGTGGAATTATTTGCTTTCAAGATGAAAAACAAGTTTTCTACTCAAAAGGAGCTGTGATGGAGGAAACTAGAGATAATGGAGGAATGTATCTTGCAATTGATTCGGCGATATCAAATGGACAAAAAGATGATCTTTATTTCGATTTTGGAGGTTCACGCGTAGAAGGTGTTAGAAGATTTAATCAAAATTTCGGAGGGCAAGATTTTGAATATTTCAGTTATCGGATCAATAACGGACCGTTTTGGCTCAATTGGATGCGAATAATTAAAAGTAGATGGTTCAAAAAGTCTTGATTTAGGCAGTTTTCCCTGCTATCCTTTTTACTACATTTGTTTATGCTTCTTCCAAAATCAAATACACCACGATGGGTAGTTGTCTTAATTGACTTGTTTCTTTCGCTCGTGGCATTGTTTTTCGCTTATTTAATTCGTTTTGACCTCAAGGCAGAAGTTAAAATAATCGAGAAGGAATGGGAAGTTTTGTCAAAATCTATTTTAATTTATATCGCAGTCAAATTTTTTGTTTTTTACCTCTTTAAAATTCATAAAGGGCTAGTTCGACATACTTCCACAGAGGATTTACGCCGTATTTTTTTCGCATCCATAACTAGTTCGTTTCTCTTTTTTATTCTCGGGCTTCTTCGTCTTTATTATGTTGATGGTCATTATTTATTCCCAACTTCGGTTTTGCTTATCGAGCTACTTGCATCTTTCTTGCTCTTACTTGGCTTGAGATTTTCTATCAAATTATTGTACCTCGAATCAATGAAGGTAAAAAAAACGGAGGAGAGAGTTCTTATTTATGGTGCTGGAATTTCGGGATTAATAACAAAAAGAACCATTGAAAAAGATTTAACGAGCAAGGAGAAAATAGTTGGTTTTCTCGATGATAATAAGAAACTGGCAGGAAATCGACTTGAAGGGAAAACAATATTTCATACTTCTAAATTGGAGAAAATGCTTCAAGAAGATGGAATAACTCGTTTGATAATAGCTATCCAAGAACCTGATAAGAATAATCGAAAGCGAATCGCTGAACTCTGTCTGGAGTATAATGTTACAGTTGTAAAGGTTCCAAGTACAAAAAGTTGGATCAACGGTGAATTCTCTTCAAAACAACTTACGAAAATTAAAATTGATGCCTTACTTGGTCGGAAACCCATCAACCTTGGAGAAGAAAAAATCCGAGAGGAGTTGAAAGGCGAAATAATCTTGATAACTGGGGCTGCTGGATCAATTGGGAGTGGACTTGTACGGCAAATTGCAAAGTACCATCCTGCGAAAATCATTCTACTTGATCAGGCTGAATCTCCTCAATACGACTTGCAAAATGAGATCAAATCAGATTTTCCGAATTTAAATTTTGAAGTTGTAATTGGAGACATTCGTAGCTATGAGCGAATGAAGAATCTACTGGGAACATTTAAACCGAAATTTGTCTTTCATGCAGCGGCATATAAGCATGTCCCTCTAATGGAAAGTAATCCGTCAGAAGCGGTATTAACAAATGTCCTTGGGACACGAAATTTAGTTGACCTTTCAGTTGAGTTTGGAGTGTATAAGTTTGTAATGATTTCCACAGATAAAGCCGTGAACCCTACGAATGTTATGGGAGCATCCAAACGGATTGCTGAAGTTTACGCTCAGGCAAAAAATGATCTTGGTAAAACAAAATTCATTACTACTCGCTTCGGTAATGTTCTTGGGTCAAATGGATCGGTAATTCCATTGTTTCAGCGTCAAATTGCCAATGGCGGACCGATTACCGTCACTGATGAACGAGTTACACGATTTTTTATGACTATCCCTGAAGCATGCCAACTTGTGTTAGAAGCTGGGCTAATGGGAAGCGGAGGCGAGATATTCGTCTTCGATATGGGGGAATCTGTTAAAATCATTGATCTTGCTAAAAAAATGATCAAACTAAGCGGATTGGAATTAGGAACTGATATTGAAATCAAAATAACTGGATTGAGACCTGGAGAAAAGCTTTATGAAGAACTTCTTGCAAAGGATGAAAATACACTGCCAACACATCATCCGCAGATATTGAAAGCAACAGTTCGCAAAGCTGATTTAGAACACATCAAAATGATTAATGATTTGATAAAATTATTCGGAACACAAAATAATATGAGTATTGTGGCTAAAATGAAAGCAATTGTTCCCGAATTCATTAGTAATAATTCTGATTTTGAAAAACTTGATAAACATGATTGAACCAGCTATAATATCCGTTCGATATTCTGATTTAGATGTAATGGGTCACGTCAATAATAGTATTTATCTCACCTATTTCGAGATGGCTCGTGTACATTATTTTGGTAGGTTTTTAGGCCGCAAATGGGATTGGAAGAAGGACGGAATTATTCTTGTGAAGAATGAAATTGAATATAAAAAACCAATTTTCCTTCACGATTTACCTCAAATTGAAGTAACAACTTCACATATAGGTACCAAATCCTTTATTTTGGATTATAGTGTAATGGTGAAAGATAATTTATGCGCAATTGGCAGTTCCACGCTTGTCGCATTTGATACTGAGAAAAATTCTACTGTTGAGATTCCGGATAGCATGCGAGCAATGCTTGAAAGCTTAAAAAAGGAACAATAATTGTTCATTAACGCTAAAACTGTAATGATGAAATATTTTGTGGTATTAATTTGTCTATTCTCAATTGTGAGCGTTTTGGCACAACCTGGAATTCCTGAGGTTAAAGAAAAGAAGTTGTGTTATGAGCGATACGATGCAACAGGTGAAATTATTCCACCTAGCCAGCGTCGATATGCTGAATGGGAATGTGGTAAATTAGCTGGAGTGATTGACTGCAACGAAAAATTAACCTATGATCAAGACGCTGATCTAATCTATTCAGGTAGTTATGGGAGCCCTTTTACAGGTACTTGCGAAACGTGTCACATGACGGGTGTTTTGGAGCGTAGGGTAACATTTGTCAGCGGAAAACGGCAGGGGACTGACACTAGCTTCTATGCTTCAGGCTGTACTCGAATCATTCAAACTCATATCCAAGGAGTTGAAAGCGGCCGATGGCTAAATTTTTACGACAGTACTGGTTACCTAGCATGGGAGAACAATTATCAATTGGGTGAGTTACATGGGAAACAAATCTATTTCAAGAATAAAAACGAAGAAGGATATAGCGATACAACTTTATGGGAGAATTATGCCGCGGGAAATCTTCATGGAATTAAGCGAACCTACTATACGAAATCACGTATTAAAAACATGGTTTCGTATGAAAATGGTGTCCTTGATGGTCCATTTAAAGTGCACAACCTTAAAGGAGTAATTATTCAAGACGTCCTCTACAAAGAGGGTGAAAAGCATGAGGAAGCTAAGTATTATTACGATGATGGGACTTTGCTAAAAGTCGAAAATTACAACATGGGGGTGAAGAATGGAGATTTTACCACCTTTTTTTACCAAGGAGATATTCAAGTAAAGGAAAGCTTTAAAAAGGGGGTGAAAATCGGTTGGTTTTTGGAGTTCTACCCAAATAAGATAACCAAACAAAAAATCCTCTACGATAAAAAAGGAGTTAGAATCGAGGAGCATCGCTATGATGAACAAGGTCGAGAGACATTTGCTTTTGGAACTCCTGATAATGGTGGTGCTGAAGATGATAAAGTTCCAGGTAGTGAGATAAAAGAAACTAAGGCTGAAAAGAAAGCCCGAAAGAAACGAGAAAAGGCAGCAAAGGCGGCAAAGAAGGCAGCAGGGAATACATAAGTATAGTTGAATTCAGTGGGAAGGGTGAATCTCAAATCGGAAAATATCTTTACTCTTATGATTCTCTTTAATCATTTTTGTAAGAGGGCGAAAAGACATTTATAGCAAGTGCTATTTGGATGGGAAGGATTCATTATGGCTTATGATAAAGTCAACGCGTCGATTCATAAACTCATCTTCTTCTGTTTTTTCAGGATATGCCAATGGGATTTTATCACTATAACCTTTAAAACTAATTCGTTGTCGAGAAATTCCATGTTGGACTAAATATTTGAAAACATGTCGAGCTCTTTTGAAGCTAATTCGTTCGCTGGGTCCACAACATACGTGACCTCTAATATGTATTGTGGTTTTTGGGTTTTTAGTGAGAATCTCAATAAGTTCCTCCATCACATATCGATAGTTAGGATCAATGATGGTGGAACTTCCAACATACTTTAGATCGTGCTTGTAGAGCTTAATACTATCGGCAGACGGAGAGTAATCCGATTGAGCAGCAAAAGTGTTTGTCACATTAATAAATGACATTATCATGATTGAAAGAACTAATTTCACAATTAGATGATATCTACTATTACTCTTATTCTTATTCATTGAATATTTTATCAATTCGCCTAATTTAGATTCAGAATTCGAAGCCAATACTTCATCATCAGAGAGGACAGAGTGAATTTACTACAATTTGAGCGTAAACCTTAGGGCTAAAAATAATCAGTAAAAACTGATGACTAGCTTCAACATACCTATTTCAACGGATGTTGATTAGAATGGTTTCAAAAGAGCCCGATTCTTACTTGAAGAATCGAGCCCAATATTTTAATTTAAGCTTTACTTGAAGCCATCTAAACTAACATCGACATTTAGTTCTCTCGAAACAAGTTTCCCATTGAATACGACATCTCCGACAGATAGAGTATAGGTTGTTGGAAACAATATATCTTCAGATGCAACAAAATCGCCATAGCTTTTTAGTACTTCCTGTGTCTCACCGTCCTTAGTTTCAATGGTAAGAGAGCCAATCTTCATAAATGTTGATTGATCAAAGTAATCGTATGCTTCAGACATACCATCTTCCATCTTGATCACATAACATTCAGTTCCATTAAATTTCTCAATTCCAACTACTTCGTATTTCATCCCAGAAGTTGCATAATTCATCTCTGGTATTAGTCCAGTAGTCATCAATTTGACGGTGATTTCTTCTTCTGTTAGGTCAGCAGATCCTGTTTGCATATTAGATGTTCCACCAGTTTTACCATCGAAGTAGGATGTATTAAAAACCATTCCTTTTCCTTCCATTTTTTCCCCTTGTTGATTTGGTGAAATCCAAACACTTGTAGATTTCATCGGGAATGGAATTTGCGACATCGACAACTCAAGAACTTCTCTCATTGTCTTGATCTTCTTTAGCTTTTTAAGTAATTTCTTCCTTGGTAGGTCATTTGTGATGGCTGCAACGTATTTTGCAAGAATTTCATCAGCAGTGAGATCAGATGGAATAGTTTCCTTTATTTCATTCCCAAAAGCATCCATGAGTTCAATTTCTCCATCAGCATCAAATTTAAGTAGACTTGGCAGTACTTCTTCATTTCCTACAACAACAATATTACACTTGTTTGCGGTGAAATATTTTTGGGCTACCTCTAGTATATCATCCACTGTGATTGCATCCAATGCCTTCAGGTAATTTTGATAGTAATTTTTTGGGAGGTCATTTTTAATGATGTTTAATGCGAATCTAGCAACAGTTGTTGGGCGTTCGAGTGATCGTGCAAAACTACCAGACATTGAGGCTTTCATCAAACTTAATTCATCGGCCGTAACATAGTCTTCAATGATTCCATCTATTTCATAGAGAATTTGTGTGATGGCACTATCTGTAACCTCATTTCTGAAATTCCCGCCAGCTGAAAGCCAACTGCCATCGTTAGTTACACGTGCTCTGGAATAACAACCATACGTGTACGCTTTATCTTCTCTAAGATTCTGCATTAATCGCGATGCAAATCCACCTGCTCCTAAAATACTATTGAGGACATTCAACTTAAGGTAGTCCTCATGTCCAGGTTTGATATTCATCGCAAATGAAACATTGATCACAGATTGAACTGCGCCCACTTTCTTCACAAACACAACACGGTTTCCCTTGTTTCTTGTTCCAGTTCCCCATTCTTCTTTGTATACTTTCCCACCTTTCCATTGGCCGAAATATTTTTCAACCGCAGTTTTGGTTTCTTCAAGGTTGATATCTCCAACAACAACTAAATAGCTTCCGTTTGGTGTAAACATCTTCTTGAAATAATCAACAATTGATGTACGGTCGATATTCTTAAGTGACTCAGATGTCATTATTTCTCCATAAGGGTGTCCTTTTGGGAAAGTGGCAGCTGATTCAGCATTTGATGCCATAGCACCAGGGTCAGATTTTGTTGACAATAATGAAGACTCATTTTGAGTAATGATTCTATCAACTTCACTCTGAGGGAAGTTTGCATTGTGAATCACATCTGACATAACTGTGAGTCCTTTTGTCATGTGTTTTGTCAAGCACGATAGATACACGGAATTATCATCAGCACTTAGTCTTGCACCAATGTAACCGATTTCTGCATCGATTTTATCTTTTGATCGTGATTCAGTTCCAGACATTATTAGTGATCCAGCAATTCCCGACAGTCCTGCTTTCTCCCGAGCAAGCATTGGTGATGACCCCATCACAAGATTAAAGGAAACACGTGGGATTTTATGATTCTCTGATAGAATAACGGTAATTCCATTATCCATCGTAAAGACTTTAGAGTCCTTTATGTTAATCGTAGGCGCTGGAGCTGCTTTCGGTCGAATGGAGCGATCTATCTGTCCAAATAAAAGTGTTGGAATCAACAGCCCAAGGGTAAGAATATATTTTCTCATGTCTTACTATTTTTTACTCTTCTAAATTATCCTCTTCCTTTGGAAGGTAATGAAGGATGATTCTAGAATCTTGTGTTAAATATTTTTTAGCCACACGTTGGATATCCTCTCGTGTAACACTCATGTACTTTTTAAGTTCGGTATTGATTTTACCAGCTCCACCATTATATACGTGGTTATTCGCAAGACTTTCTGCTATCCCTGCGATTGTAGAATTAGTCGATATGAAAGAATTCTCATATTGATTTTGGATTTTCTCAAATTCTTCTTGTGAGATAAGTTCGTTTTTGATCAATTCGATTTGAGCATCAAATGCTATCTGAATTTCATCCAAAGATTTGTCTTTTGCAGCAATTGCCGCGAAGATCCCTAATCCTGCATCTTCTAGTCCATAAGCAAATGAGAAGGCAAATTGTGCGATTTGTTGTTTTTCAACCAAGCTCTTATTGATTCTAGAACTAGCACCTCCAGATAGGACATCATTCATCATTTCCAAGGCATACATGTCCTCGTGAGTCTGATGCGGAAATCGATACGCCATAAACAACCCCGGTAATTGGATGTTATCATATACGATTTCTTTAATCACTCCATTAGGTCGCTCGTCTGTTTTCTCAGGTCGAGGAATGACGATTGCAGTATTAGATTGTTTGCGAAGTACACTTTTTGCTTTCTTATCTTTTGGATTTAAGAAATCATTTCCATCGTACATCGAGGGATCAATACCATACTTCCCAATGAACTCTGTGGCAGATAAATTTTCAAAATCACGAAACATGTTAATCGCTTGTCCTTTTGGAATTGATCCGAAATATTTATCGATCCATGCTTTTGTTTGTGCAATATTTATATCACCAGCGATAGACAGTGTTGCATTTGCTGGTACATAGAAAGTGCGGTAGAAGTTCACGTAATCATCCTCAACTGCAGCATCTAAGTGTTCCATACTTCCAATTGGAACCCAGTTATATGGATGTTCCTTAAACATTCGCATGAACATTTCAGAAATAAACGTTGCATAAGGTTGATTATCTACTCGTTGACGTTTTTCCTCCTTAACAACTTTTCGCTGTGTTTCGATTCCAACGTCATCAACATTTGCATGAAGTAAGCGTTCACTTTCCAGCCAAAGACCCAATTCTAATTGGTTTGAAGGCAATATTTCGTAGTAATAAGTACGATCTTGTGAGGTGTTCGCATTAAGTGCTCCACCATTTTTTTCCACAAGTTCACTGTATTCTCCACGTTCAATATTAGCGGAACCTTCAAATAAAAGGTGCTCAAAAAAGTGAGCGAACCCTGTTCTGTTAGAGTTTTCATTCTTCGATCCAACATGGTACATCACGGATACAGCGACAATTGGTGTGGCGTGTTCCTCGTGAAGTATGACGTGAATCCCATTGTCTAAGTCGTACTCAATATATTCAATCTCTCGCTGGGCAGTGCCAGAAAAAGTGATACTTGCAAGTACTCCTGTTACTAAAATGTTTTTCATTGCTTCAGTTCAAATTATTGATAGGCGACAAAATACGGAAGATAAATGAATTTAGATTGCTTTGCTGGATGTGCGGAAAATGAAACGGATGATCGGCATGTTGAATTCTTAAAGATACCTATTAGTGGGTATTGACAAATCGGTGAAGCGGATTTAACTTTGTATCATCTTAAATGAGTAGTTCAGTTTTGTACAAAATTAATTCAGTCCCGAACATGCCGAAAATGGGTTTAACTATTAATAAGGAGTAGGCATATAATTAAAATAATTGAAGAATGAAAAATGTAATTTTAGTGACAGTATTGCTTTTTGTTGGAATGCTATTGACTTCAAAATCAATGGCGCAAACTAAGCGGTCTTGCTTGGGAGTTGTTGAGAATATTGAAGATGATTTAGATGATTTGGATCCAGGAGAGCAAATAAATCAAAAACTTTTTGAATACTGTGATGAGTTGAGAAGTTTGATTTCTGGAGGAGCAACCGATTCATGGTATACAATTCAGAAGTATTTGAAACAAATTGAAGATATTGTTGAGGATGCGAAACGTGGGCGATGTTCGGGTTCTGATTGTACGAAAGTAAAGTCGAATGTCCAGAAAATTAGACGAGAAGTAGATTAGAATTAATTCCGTTTATACATTTACAATATTATTAGGTCTGTATGAGTTTTCTCATACAGACCTTGCTTTATCATCCTCCTTGAATTATGTAATTTATCAAGGAAGAGATCATGGCTTGAAATTTGCTTAACTTAGCAGTAAAATGAAAATACTCGTATTAATTTTATTTGGTATGTATTCTTCTGCTTCTATAGCTCAAGACGTTATTCCATTTGTTGATTTCAACGGTTATTTTAAAAGCTATCAAAATGGATTCTTTCGTCAAGTTGAATTTCAGCCAATAAAAAGCTTTAAAGCTGGAGATGATGTTGTTGGCTACATTGATTTTAAAGGTAATTTGCGTGTGTTTGATGGCTCGAATCCAATGGATTTAGCTAATGTGAATGTAGAATATCAAGTTTCTGACAACTTGCTAGTTTGGAAGGTCGGAACGACGCTCAATCTTTGGGATGATGGAAAGCTTCAAACCTTGACTTATTTTGCCGGTCAGTATGAAATTCGTGATAGTTTGGTTGTTTATCAGCATACTAGATCGAATTCACTCATGGTTTATTACGCAGGACAGAATTATGAGCTTTATAGTTCAACAGGTTCTGTGAATATGGCAGATTTTGTTGGTGAAAACATTGTCGTTTTTCGTGATAATGGGAACTTTTACAAAGTCTTTTGGCAGGGAGAGATTTATGAACTCGATGTATGGCATAATCCAATTCAGTTTTCCGGAGGAACCGATATTCTTGCATTTAATGATCCTATAATGGGAACTTTTGCCATTTTTGAGAATGGGCAATTTTTGGATGTAGAAGAGTTTCACATGGATTCTTACCAAGCGGGAAGAGGGTTTATTGCCTATACCAATCTCAACGGAGAACTTTATTATTATGGAAATGGCGAGAAAATCATGTTAACCAATTTTGCACCAAGTTTTTGGGAAGTAAAAGATGATGTCGTTCTTTGGGGTGAAAATGGAAATACCTCAGTGTATGTCGATGGAGAAACGATTCAACTTGGAAGATATACTCCAAAAGAATACGTTATTAAGAATAATGTTGTCGCTTTTACAAATTTAACAGGAGGTGTTGATGCTCTGCTTGATGGGCGAGTGAAAACACTTACAAACCAACAAAATGTCCAGTACTCAATCTATGGGTCTTCAGTTTTACTTGAATTGTTTAATAGATCTTTTGTTTTATACCATGTAGGTAGAGAATATAGAGATTGAGATTGGCTAGTTTTCTGCATTCCAATTTTTGCGCCTAAGCTCTTGCTTCCAAAATTAATCTCTATATCCTTTGCGTCTCTATGTGAAATCCTTCTCTGTCCACAGTTCTATAATCTTATCAACGTTTTACAAGAAAACACACCAATTAACTCGTACAACTAGAATGTCTCACTATCTTTGTTGATTCATTTATTAAACAAACAGCGATGAATAATTGGTTCACAGTCAAAGTCAAATACACTAAACAATTAGATAATGGTGCGTTAAAGCGTGTCTCTGAACCCTATTTATTGGCTGCAATGACTTTTACGGATGCAGAAGCTAGAATTTATGAAGAGCTAGGAGCTGTGATTCGTGGAGAATTCAATGTAATAGGAATCGCTAAGACAGAAATACATGATATTTTTGCCTATGATGATGCTGATGTATGGTATAAATGTAAAGTCCGTTATGATAATATCGATGCTGATACTGAAAAGACAAAGAAAGTGAGTCAAAATTTCTTGGTTTCTGCTAGTTCAGTGAAACAAGCGTATGAGCGTATTGAAGAGAGTCTTTCAACCTTAATGGTAGATTTCGAAATTCCTTCTATCATGGTTTCTCCTATCGTTGAGATATTTCCATTCACGGAAGAACTCGATAAAGAACTTTCACGCCGCCCTGCTGATGAAGTTGCTCCAAAAGAAGACGTTATCGAAGAAGAGGTAGAGGATAACGGTGGAGCAGTATTTTCTGCATCAGGCAGTGATCTTGATGAAGATGAAGTAGTAGAAGAAGAAAGCGAAGTTGCAGATGAGTACGAAGAAGAAGATTAATTAGTACTTTGGATCAATGGAAGATGCCCTTGGTAAATTCAGAGATAATCATCACGAGTTTACTCAGGATGTGTCAAGTGAACTTGGCAGAGATCCGTTGAGTATTTTTCGGGATTGGTTCGAGAAAGCCGCAGAAGGAAATGATCTTGAAGCGAATGCTTTTGTGCTTTCAACATCTAATTTAGACAATCAATCCAGTTCTCGAATCGTTTATTTGAAAGAAATCTTGGAAAGTAAATTTGTTTTTTACACAAATTACGAGAGTCAAAAGGGAAAAGAAATTTTAATCAATCCAAAGGTTTCAATGCTGTTTTTTTGGCCTACATTATCGCGTCAAATTAGAATCGAAGGTATTTGTACCAAGGTTAACTCTAGCATTAGTGATGCCTACTTCAAATCTCGTCCTAGAGGAAGTAAAATTGGTGCTTGGGCTTCTCGTCAGAGTGATGATCTCAAGAATTGTATTGATTTGGAAGAGCGTATTAAAGAGTACGACGAAAAATTTGATAAAGAGGTTCCTAGACCAAATTTTTGGGGTGGCTATCAAATTGAGACGAATTTATTTGAATTTTGGTCGGGAAGAAAATCGCGACTTCACGATCGACTTGTTTTTACTCGAAATGGTGATGATTGGGATGTTTCCCATAAGAATCCTTAAAGTATGCACGAAATAAATCCAATACTATTCACCTTATCAAACGGAATTAAGGTCGTTTACTTACGGCGTGAAGCTTTTGTTGCGCATCTTGGGGTATTAATCTACGCAGGTTCAAGATTTGAAAGAGATAATGAACAAGGACTGGCTCACTTTATCGAGCATTGCATATTTAAAGGAACAAAAAAGAGAAAAGCAGTTGATGTTTTCACTGATCTCGATTCTGTTGGTGGTGAGTTGAATGCCTACACGAATAAAGAAGAAATCGCCGTTCATGCATCGTTTCGAAAACTTCATTTTGGCATTGCTTCAGAATTATTGGGTGATATTGTTCAAAATGCAACCTTCCCTGAAGATGAAATGGTGAAGGAAAAAGAAGTAATTCTTGATGAAATCATGTCTTATTTGGACAGTCCAGGTGATCGAATTCAAGACGAGTTTGAAGGTCATCTTTTTAAAGGACATTCACTTGGTTATAATATTTTGGGAACAACTGAATCGGTTTCGAGTTTCACCAAGAAAGACGTGCTTGCCTATATCGAACGACTCTTCACCCCTAAGAATATGGTGATCTCGTTTGTTGGTGATATTCCTTTGGATGAAGTGCGAGATTCACTCGAATCAAATTTTGGCGAAATTAGTAATACGGGAGAAGAGGCTGAAAAAATTCCTGTAATTCAGTCTTCGCGTTTTCAGATTCGCGAGAAAAAGTCCAACTTCCAAACACATACAATGTTGGGAGGTTTTGCGCCGTCATTTAATGATGAATCCCGTCGTGCGATGACTCTTGTGACAAATTTATTAGGTGGACCTGCATTAAACTCACGACTGATCTTATCAATCCGTGAAAAATATGGCTATGCTTACAATGTAGAAGCGAATTATATGTCCTATTCTGATACAGGGTTTTGGAATATCTATGTGGGTACAGATAAGAAATACCTTGCGAAGACAATCGTACTGATCCATGATGAGTTAAAGCGGATTTGTGACATTCCCCTTACTTCTGAAGAACTTGAATCTGCTAAAGAACAGTTGAAAGGTCATTTGGCTCTTTCGCTTGATAGTAATATCGAATTGATGTTCAATCTTGGAAAGAGTGTACTTCTTTTTGGTAAGGTTGATCCGATGAATGTTGTTTATAAACACATTGATTCTGTAACGATTGAACAAGCGCAGTTAATTGCCCAATTATGCTTTAATCCTGATTTAATCTCTGAGTTGATTTTTGAGTATTAACTTAATGTCAATATTTCCCGTTTTTCGGACAATAGTTCTTATTTTTTCATTTATTTTTATTTTACCCTTTAAATGTAAGGGGGTGTTGATAACATTTTATGTTTTTTTTAGATATTACCCCCTAATTATAATGTAGATTTGTCAACAGAAAACAAAATCCCATGACGAACAAAAGATTTCAAGCATATCACGATGTACTCCATAGAAAACCAAAACATGTTCACTTTGATCAGAAAATCTCTGATATTTTTGGTGAAAACGTTTTTCATGCTGAGGTAATGCGTGAATACCTTCCGCGTGAAGCATATAAATCGATGATGAGTGCTGCCAAGAGTGGCGTTAGATTAGATCGTGGAATTGCCGATCAAATTGCTTCAGCCATGAAGGATTGGGCATTGACGAAAGGAGCGACACATTATACCCATTGGTTTCAGCCGTTAACAGGGGCAACTGCAGAAAAGCACGATGCGTTTTTCACACCTGTTGGGCCTGGTAAAGCAATTGAACGATTTGACGGAGAGTTACTTGTACAGCAAGAACCAGATGCTTCATCATTCCCCAATGGAGGAATTAGAAATACATTTGAAGCAAGAGGATATTCGGCATGGGATCCATCGTCGCCAGCATTCGTTATGGGAAAAACATTATGTGTCCCAACAATATTCATTGCCTATACTGGTGAAGCTTTGGATTACAAGATGCCATTACTGAAAGCGCTCCACGTAGTTGATAACGCAGCCACTGATGTTTGTCATTACTTCGATAAAAACGTAAAGAAAGTAAATGCAACCTTAGGATGGGAGCAAGAGTACTTCTTAGTTGATAAAGCCTATTTCAATTCTCGTCCTGATTTACAGATGTCTGGAAGAACATTGTTTGGTCATGCATCAGCGAAAGGCCAACAGCTAGATGATCACTATTTTGGATCTATCCCAGAACGAGCAACAGAATTTATGCGCGATTTTGAGTTGGAATCAATTCGTTTGGGTATTCCTGTGACAACACGACACAATGAAGTTGCACCAAATCAATTCGAGTGTGCTCCAATGTTTGAAGAATGTAACTTGGCGAATGATCATAATCTATTGCTGATGGACTTAATGGAGAAAACGGCGAGAAAGCATGATTTTCGAGTATTGCTCCACGAAAAACCATTTGCCGGCGTAAACGGATCTGGGAAACACAACAACTGGTCATTGAGTACTGATACAGGAGTAAACTTACTCGCACCTGGGAAAAACCCAAAATCGAATCTACAATTCTTAACGTTCTTCGTGAACACATTGAAAGCAATCCACGATCATTCAGATATGTTGCGAGCATGTATCGCAGGAGCTGGAAATGATCACCGTTTAGGAGCAAATGAAGCGCCTCCAGCAATTATTTCCGCATTTATTGGATCGCAATTATCAGAATTACTCGATAAGATAGAGACGGATGTGAAAGCAGGCAAAATGACGCCAGAAGATAAAACAGAGTTAAAGCTAAATATCGGTAAGATTCCTCAAATTTTGTTAGATAACACCGATCGAAATAGAACATCACCTTTTGCCTTTACAGGAAATAAATTCGAATTTAGAGCGGTTGGTTCATCGGCGAATTGCGCATCTGCCATGATTGTAATTAATACAATTATGGCAAATCAATTGATTGAATTCAAAAAGAATGTCGACGCTCGAATTAAAAAGGGAAATGGGAAAGATGAGGCAATTCTTAAAGAACTGCAAGTGTTGATTAAGACTTCCAAGAAAATTCGCTTTGAAGGAAATGGATATGGAGATGAGTGGGTGAAAGCAGCAGAGAAACGAGGTCTATCAAACCTAAAAGATACGCCGCGAGCACTTCAAGTTTGGAGTGATAAAAAAGTGGAAAAGATCTTTAATGATATGGGCGTTTTGACTCCACGTGAATTGGAAGCCCGACAAGAAATAGAATTTGAGAGTTACGTTTACAAGCTGCAAATCGAGGCACGTGTAATGGGTGAGATGTCTCAAAATACAATCCTTCCTGCTGTTGTAGAATACCAAAACACCTTAATTGCAAATATTCAAGGGTTGTTTGACGTCCTCGGAGATAAAATGGGGAAAGAGGCAAGTGACGCTCAAATTGAACTACTAAAGCGAACATCGGTTCACATGAACAAAATGAAAGATGCATGTGATAAGATGCTTGCGGCACGCAAAAAGGCAAATAAGATTGATAATATGGAACAAAAGGCAATAACTTATTGCGATACAGTTAAGATTCATTTTGATGAAATTCGCTACCATGCCGATAAGTTAGAGGTCTTAATTGACGACAAAATCTGGCCACTTCCTAAATTTAGTGAGATGTTGTTTACGAGATAAATTGGAGATTTATTAGACGATATTTAAAGATGTTAAGATTGAAGGACTGTGCAGAAATGTACGGTCTTTTTTGTGCCAGAAATGAGTCATTAAGCAATTAGTGGTTTTCCGAAGAACTTCTGCTAGGGATAGCAGCGGCATCCTTTATTCAGTTGTAAATTTGCCGATAGTCAAGTCTACGTTTGGATAAAGATAGAGCGGAAAGCCCGACCCCTAGGGTAGCAGTCAGAAAAAACTTAAAATCTGAATTACTATTCGTGAATTTATTTTGCTGCCAATTCCCCCTACATTTTTTAGTGCTCTTCATTCATGCGTGTTCAGTAAACCGTGCGTGTGCTCCTTTGGTCGCAGCCACCAGTAACTTCGCATAAGCATGAAATGTTCAATCAGCTATCAAACTCCGTGGGGGCAGAGTACCAATCTTACTATCTCTTATATATCTTCCTGTCTTAAAATCTTAGCGTCTGAAAGTCTTCGAGTCTTATTTTCTAAAAAGCCGCATATTTAATTTCGAAAACTCTTTCACCCCTTTCCCATAATAGTTCCAAAGGATGTTTCCCTTAAAATGACCTGTTGAATTAAATTCTGTTTGCCATTTTTTCAAAGCTTTACGCTTTCGAAGGAATGTCCGCATTTTGCCATAGTACGCTATATGTGAGTTGAAAACTGCGCCAAATTGCTTAAATTCTCCTTTCAGTAGAAAAGTTGCGGCAGCCATACCATCTAGTATTCCACGCCAAACCATTTTAGGGAAGAGTATTCCTTCATGATTTTTTGTAATCATAAAAAGGCTATTTCTGAAGTTTAGGTATGTTTTCCGCGGACTAGAATAGGGGAGAGTGCCTCCTCCAACATGATAGACAGTAGACTTAGGAACAACAAATATCTTATAGTTTGCACGTTTTAATCTCCAGCAGAGATCAATTTCCTCCATGTGAGCAAAAAAATCCTCATCGAAACCACCCGATACATGGAAAAGCTTTGATCGAATAAGCAAACAAGCCCCAGTTGCCCAAAAAACTTCCGTTGGATGGTCGTATTGCCCAAGGTCTTTTTCGACAGAATTAAATATCCTACCCCGACAAAAGGGGTGATAATTGACATCTAAATATCCTCCAGCAGCACCTGCATGCTCGAACTCAGATTGTGTAGCATGTGATTTCACTTTAGGTTGACACGCGGCGATCTTCGGGTCCTCCATTATATCCAGCAGTGGATTCAACCAATTTTCGGTGACTTCAACATCGCTATTTAAGAGTACGTAAAATTCTGAATCAATGTGCTTTAAAGCATCATTATATCCTTTGGCAAAACCACCATTTGATTCGTTTTGAATTAATCTAATTTCCGGAAAATTCTCTTTTAAGTAGGAAATGGAATCGTCAGTAGAAGCATTATCTGCAACCACTACCTGCGCACCTTTTGAAAAGCGTATAACTGTAGGTAAAAATTGCTCAAGAAACTGTTTTCCGTTCCAGTTTAGTATTACGATGGCTGTTTGATTAATCACAGCCCGAAGTTAATTCAAATTGCGAAATGATCAATATTGATTGTAATATTCAATGGCATTTCCTCCAAATTGATCTTGGACATCTCCGTTTTGATTGTTGATATTTCCATTCCCGGTATTTCGGCGAGCCAATTCTTGCTGCCATCCAGGATTTTTTAATTCTCCAATCATGTCTGAATGAAGTAGGCGGTGGGTATTATTAACAAGATCTGGATTGTAAAAAATAAAACGTTTATTGCTGAATTTCCCAATCTGATTGTATTGCCAAATTTCGAATGGATACTCGTTCATGTTGTTCTCCTTGACAATAATATTTGTTGGGGATCCATATTGTAAATAAACTCGTCCCCTATCAGTTTCATAGCCAGATTGGAAGTTGTTTGAGAACGACCGTTCCACCAAAGAGACTTGATTTTTGTATCTGATCCAAGCTTCGTAAGGATTCTCAGGCGAGGTAGCACTCCAATACAATTGAATGTGTTTCCGAGCTTTATTCGCACTTTTTGTTTTGGATATAGCAATGATATTTTTAATTTCCGTTGATTGGGAAATAGGGATTAGTGATTCAAGAAAGTAGCCGATGCTATCATCTGAAATTGATGCTTGAAATTCAGGATTTAAAATAATGTCACTGGCAAGAATAAAATTCCGAACATCATTACTTCGTTCGAATTCATAGGATTCCGTTGCTAATTCATTCATGCTTCTTGATAGTAGAGTGTAGCTTAGAATATAAGTTCCAGTTGGTAATTCCGAGATGTCGACTTCACGCAAAAAAGGAACAACTTCAGCAGAATAGTGTTTGGAAGTTTTAGTGTGAGCTTCAATTGTACTGCCCGTAATTGCATTTACAACTGTTTGTCGCACCCCAAAAATAGAATCTTCAAGCAGGATAGAATTGTAGATCTCAAAGTACACAGGAATTGAGTTTAGTACTGATGGGTAGAAGGTCGATAATTTAGGAATTATATCATATCCCGATTTATAAAAGGGTGATGTACCATCTCCTACTGTTGCAACTTCTGCAACCTCAATATCTGAGATTGAAATAGCATCTCCAAGTTCTTCGATAACTAACATTTGACTTGCCTTCATTGGTTCTTCGCGACCATTCATATCATAGAGTTCAATTTCGAACTTATATTCGCCAGGTGCTAAGACAAAACGTTTAATGTCGAAAAAATCTTCAACGATGCTGTCCTTCATAAATGGTGTCGTAAGACGGTAAGCATCCTCTTGAACCACTTGTTCATTCTGCTTCAATTTCATACGAATAGCAACCTCACCGATGAGTCCATTGTCTTTTCCTTTATATTCAATTGAGTAGCCGACAAATTGTAATTGGAATTCAATATAGTTTCCAACTCCAGGAGCATAGAACTGTTTGGTATCTAAGTATGCTTTAAGCTTTTTATCCTGAGATTGAGCAGAATAACCAATAAATAATGCAAGAAGGAGCAATCCAAGTATTTTCATACGATTCTATTAGTGACGATCTAAAGGTACAAAAATCCAACATCATAGCTGTCGACTCTTGTGGTTATTGATTCCTTGGTTGTTTTGAGCATGTGAACTACCCTCGATGAATGCTAATCTAACAGATAGCAGTAGTCAAATAAAAAAACAATATTTATTTTTAGAATTCCCTTGCAGGTGAAGAATCTTTCTGTACTTTTGGCGTCTGGAGAATTGCCAGAGTGGTCGAATGGACTGGTCTTGAAAACCAGCGTACCGCAAGGTACCGTAGGTTCGAATCCTACATTCTCCGCAAAAAAAGAGCCTTGTTTTAACGAGGCTCTTTTTTGTTTTTTGGAACTGTAGGATGAGAGTCTACGGTTCGTTCCGCAGCGAAGTGGATGCCATCAAACTTTCACGTCAGTGAAACGGTTTGATAATTCTACATTGATAAATTCACCGAGATCTTCTCGAAAGCTATGCTTTCTGTCTAGTCCTAAAACCTGTAACGGTTATTTAGGACTAGGCATATTCTACGGTGATGAATCCAAAAGTATCAAGTCCAAAAAGATTGTGTTTAGAACAGAATACTATATTTACCAACAGGAGGAAGTGGACCAGGTATGTTCGTGTCATCTAACATCTGTCGAATATCAATTTCTATTGATCTTGCCATCGTAGAAATCGGAACATCATTGTAAAGCCCCTCAAAAGGATTCTCTGAGTAGTCTCCAATTAATTCCATTAGAATGAAAATCCATGACACTAGAAGTGTGAAAGGAAATACCAGCCAACCCCAACCCCAACTCATATTGCTAGGATCGTGAAATATGTTTAACATTCCAAACGGAAGCAAGAGTATGAACGTCCAAACGAATACATAATTCACAGTGGCATATTGTCTTGGAAACGGATAGTTTTTAATACGCTCAGATTTGCCTTGTAGTGTGTAAAATTCACCAATCATTTTTTCAAGTTCCATATGACGGAAATCTTCAATTTGACCTGCTAATTTCAGCTTTAATAATTCTTTTGATTGAATACTTAATAGATGAGAAGCTTTATTCCCTTTGGTCATCAAGTAATCGTAATCTTCTTCTGAAAGGTAAGGTTTCAATTTTAGAAAATGATCTTCATCAGAATGAACACCTCCCTCTTTGCGCAACATGTCTTCGATTTTTGCCGAATGTTCCCAAGGTCTGGGCATACGAAGCTGATAAGTAAGTGCCTTTAGCCAAGCAACATGACGATACACGATTGATTTGTGTATCGATTTTAATTCTTCCTCCGTTAGTTTTTTTTTCGCAAATTCGTTGGTAATGAAGTCTCGCGACATAACGGTGAATGTCCGTGAAGAGTTTACAATTCCTCCCCAGATTTTTCGAGCTTCCCACAATCGATCGTAAGATGAATTATTCTTGAACCCTAAGTAAAACGAAACTGCGATTCCGATTAGAGCTATTGGTTGCCACGGAATTGCTAGCCATTCCCAGCCCAATAGTTTATAGAGTAAAATGGGAATAATATCAACTAGAATAAAGATTAAAATATATTTCTTACTCCAGTTTACTAATCCCCAAAATGGATAGCGTTTTCCAATAAACATAAGATTTTAGTTTAAGAAATGATTAAAGTGATATTTAGTATGCCATTAAAATGAATCCAATTAAACTAAGAATATCATAAATTAAAATTGGGGCATTATTCAATGAATAGTACCCCAACACTCGATTTTCAATTCGATTAGCTCTTTACACGCTCGACGTAAACTCCAGTTCGTGTATCAACTTTAATTACTTCGCCTGTATCGATGAATAATGGGACTCTGACTTCTGCACCACTGGCAATTGTTGCAGGTTTCATTGTGTTTGTTGCTGTATCCCCCTTAATTCCAGGTTCTGTGTATGTCACTTCTGAAACAATGTGCATAGGTAATTCTAATACTAATGGCATTTCTTCATCCGCGTGATAGATGATTGATACAATCATTCCTTCAATCAGAAATTCTGGTTTGTCCACAAGAGAAGGTTGTATGTTCACCTGTTCGTAATTTTCAGTGTTCATAAACACATAACTATCTCCTTCTTGATAAAGGTATTGGTATTCACGATTTTCTATCCGAACTACTTCAATTTTGTGTCCAGCAGAAAAGGTGTGATCTAAAACACGACCAGTATCAATCTGTTTTATTTTAGTACGAACAAACGCTGGGCCTTTCCCCGGTTTCACATGTTGAAATTCTTTAACTTGGAAGAGTTTTCCATTATGATTGATGCACAAGCCGTTTTTGATATCTGAAGTATTTGCCATTGTTGTTTTTTTCGTTGAACGAATATAAGGAATACGAATGATTATTCCCGTGAAATGAATTAATTCCCGATATTTGCCTAAAATAATTCATTATGAAGGAATATTGGAATGATCTTTCGAAAGCGCAAAAGGCAAAATACATTATAGGGATTGTTGTTGGAATTTTGGTTGTGATTTTTGCTGTTCTAAATTGGCGTTATACGAGTGTTCACCTTTTATTTAAGCGAGTTAGAATTCCAATTACCTTATTAGTTATAGTGAGTGTTGCTGGCGGGTTTGGCTTTGCATCGTTGTTTGATTATCGGAAATTTAAGAAGAAAGACAAGCAGATTAGGCAGTTGAAAATGCAATTGGAATTAAAAGAGATTGAGGAGGAAGAGCAAATTTAGTATAGTTTATTTATTTTCATACTGTTGATAAGTCGATTCTATTTTTTAAGCAAAATTATAGTTTTAATTAGCTATTTCGTTTATCTTTAATACATGATATCATCCACTTGATGGAATAGTGTATCTACTCGAAAGAGGACCCATGTAGCAATACTTGAAGCTTAAAATTTTACCTTCAGGAAAGTCTCAGAAATCGGATGAAAGGCCGCACTCGCTTGCGAGATTGCAAAATCAGCGGAACTCAGAACATTTCAGCAATCCTAAACGTGTTTACTGAAGCTTCAGTTGACACGCTGCATGGGTTTTTTTAACTTCGCTATATTCTCAAGTAAGGCATTCATCATCTTTAATTGATGCTATTCCAATATCTCTCTCTTTCTATCGGACTTCCAATATCTTAACTTCGGTTCTTCGATTCTCTTGATGCTCTTCTTCTGAACAGTTTACGCCGTTCTTACAACGATTGATCAGCTTATTCTCTCCGTAACCTTTAGCGAGCATGTTTATTGATTTTACACCTTTTTTCTTGAGGTAATCTACACAACTTTGAGCTCTAGCTTGCGATAATCGTTGATTGTAATATCCACTACCTCTAGAATCCGTGTGAGCACTTAATTCAATTCTTAGATCATTCTTGATTAAAAAATCAGCCAGTCGATCTAGTGATACCATGCTTTCATCCCTTAGCGTTGATTTACTTAAATCATAGAATATGTTCTCCAACTTAAATCGCTCACCTCGTTTAATCGGAGGGAGAGCCAATTCGAGGTCAATCACTTTGTCATTCTCATTTGAAGAATTAAAAGATATATCGGCATCTATAAATCCTTTCTTTGCTCCATGCGCCCAAAAGACCTTATTTCGATCAACCGTTAGCGTTACTATACCTTCACTATTCGTAATAAGTGTAGTATCCCAACCTAGTTGATAATCTGAAATTGTTGTGGTTGCATTTGGAATTATCTTACGAGACTCCTTCTCAAGAACACGTAAATGAATCTTAATTGTTGTTGGTTTCAACACAAGCTCACAACGAAATGTAGAATCACGATTGATTTTCATTGTTGATAAACTGACTTCATTCAACAAGATGAATTCGTCTTTTTTTGTGTAGATCTGATAAGTTCGATTGATTTTTAATGGATGTGTAAATTCTCCAGATGAAGAAGTGATAAGCGTATCCATTAATTGTGTAGAATTATCCTTGATGTAAACAAGTTGATTTGGAACAGCTTCCAATTCTTTGTATTGAGCGAAGACATTTCCAATTAAGTCAATTTTAACAACACGTTTTTTGACATGGTACAAATTATCAACGTTAGATTTTCCTCGGTTACTCGATAAAAAACCGATCTCGCCTGAAGCATCAAAAATTAATCCAAAATCATCATGTGATGTATTCACTGGATATCCAATGTTAGAGCAAGGCTCTTGGCCAGATACAGCTGTTTCGAAGATGTCCATTCCTCCAAGTCCATAATGACCGTTTGAAGAGAAGTATAATCGATCATCTTCCACAAATGGGAACATTTCGTCTCTAGTGGTATTTATATTTCCCCCCAAGTTCTTTGGTTCTGACCAACCACTCCCTAGCCGAGTTGACATATAAATATCAGCCTCACCAAATCCACCTGGTTTATCACTAACGAAATAGAGTTTCGTTCCATCTGGAGAATATACGGCGTGCCCCATATTGTAATCAGAGTTGTTGAACTCAAAAGGAACGAGATCAGTCCATCCACCATTTGAAAGATTGGAAAAATAAAGCGCTAAAACAACAACATCTTTTCCATGTTTCTTACCCATTTCATTTTTGGTGATAGCCATTTGTGACCCATCTGGTGAAAAACTAACTGGTCCATCATGAGCCCGTGATAAGAAATTATGCTTCATCAATATTGGTTCGGTTAAACTAGAATCAATATCATAATTTGCCTGCAAAATATTAAGGTAAAAATCGTCATCCCAACCGTATTTTGGATTAATAAAGCCAACATTTCTCGATTTTGAAACAAAGACAAGTGATTCTCCAAAGTATGCAGCTCCAAAATCGCCTCGACCTGAATTCACGTCTGAAATAGTGACTCTGTAAAATGCTGAATCTGCGAATAGTTCACTAAATTGATCTTTTTGATCGTTCAGAGATGTGAAAAATGAATTTGTAGGGAACAAGGAAGTACTTTCACGAATTAATTCATTGCTCTTACCATATTTCTCTTCGTACCGTAAAGCTTGAATCATTGATTCTCGATCCGATTCAGTCAACAGATTCTTTCCTTGCAATTTAGTGAAATAATAAATCGCTTTGTCCATATTGAACAAATGGTAATTCGAAATTGCTGCCTTTCGAACGTTTTCCCAGTCTGCTTTTTTCTTATTTTCAAGACATTTGGTTGACAATTCAGTGTACATGTGTACACATTTCGAATATTCCATTCGTGCATACAACTGATCTGCCATTTTTTGTTTGACTTGACTCGAAACTGAAAAAACGGTTAAGATGGAAATAGATAAGAGTAAACTTCTCATACTTAGAAATATCGAGGTGAGGTGAAGGCCGCTTTCTTTGGAGCAAAATCATATCGGAGAAAGACTTCATGCGATCCAGATTGATAGGTTCTCAATCCATTGATTGGGAAATCATAGACATATCCAATGCTAAAAGTGTTTTTGATATTATATACGATGTTAACTCCAGCTGCTTCGTGAAATCTGTACATCAACCCTGTCCATAATTTATCATACATCAAAAGACTTAGATTTACATCTGCAGTAAGTGGTGCTCCAGGGGTATATTTAATTAGTGTCGTTGGTTTTAACTTAAAAACACTATTCAAATCAAAAACATACCCACCTGAGATGAAGAAATGTCGTGTGTTTAACTGTTGAATTAAACTTCCCGTAGATGTTGCAAGGGCTGTAATTTCCGCTTCAAGAAGTCTAGGGACAGAAATACTTAGGAAATGTTTATCACTATAAAAGTAAAGTCCTGCTCCAAGGTTTGGTGCTGTTTCACCATAGCGTCCATTTCCATAGTAAGGATCTTGAATATCATTTACTTGAAGATCCGAAAAATCAAATCCAACATTATCAAATCCCGCAGAAATCCCTGCCGCTAATCGTGCAGATCTGTTATTTAGAGCAATACTTCCACTTAAATCAAAATAAGCTCCGGTGCGAGTTCGTTTACCAATTCGATCATTCACCAAGTGCATACCAACACCGATTGATTTTTGCATTAACGGTGCTTGAATACTGAACCATTGAGTAGTTGGCGCGCCCTCGAAATTGACCCATTGAAAACGTGCAATTGCAATCGTACTGATAGCATCGCGTGATCCTGCATAAGCTGGGTTGAACTGAAGCTTGTTGTACATGTATAGTGAAAGTTGCTCATCTTGTTGAGCAGTACTTGAACTCATTCCAAAGCCAAAAATAAATAGGAGAATTGTTAATCTTAATTTCATATCTCTTAGATTAATATTGAACTTCAATGAAGCCTTGATAAGGTGGTTTATCTCCTTCGTTTAGTCGGATGATATAGAAATAAGTACCAACAGGAACTTTCCCATTGCTGCCAATAGTTGCGCCATGGTTAACTTGACCGGCCCAGTCGTTTAGATAAGGTGAGGCAGAAAATACTAGGTTCCCCCAGCGATTATAGATTTCAACTTCCGCATCAATAAATTTGTCAATGCCCGTTATTTCCCACGTATCATTTAAATTATTGTTATCTGGAGTAAGTAAGTTTGGAATGAAAAGGCAATCTGCGTTGTTTGTCACTTCAACATATACTGAGTCATAGCCAAGGCAATTATTCGAATCGACGACTGTTAAATAGTAATACCCTTCATTGCTAAAATCTGCATCATCTGTAACTAATGGGTTTTGATCTGTAGAGTTAAACCCTAGTGGCCCTGTCCATGTATAAGATGTACCTCCAGATCCCACTAATGTGATTAGCTCTCCAGGACATAGCGTGAAGTCTTCTGGAACTCCAGCTGGGACATCAGTAATAATAATTAGTTCGACACTGTCTTGATTTGCACAGCCCTCCGCATCTATGGCAGTTACAATATAGAACCCTTGATTAGAAGCAACTAAATCGAGTAGAGTCGTAGTGCTCGAAGTGTCTATGAATCCTGCAGGTCCAGTCCATGAATAGGTCGACCCACCAGTAGCTGTTAACGTGGCAATTCCACCATTACAATATGTCTGGGAACTGATATCGGCTGTTGCCGTAACTATAGGCAATGGTAGAATTGTTATTAGTATCGAATCCGTTCCGATACATCCGCTTAAATCTGTTCCTGTGACGAAGTAATATCCTTGTTCTGTGTTGGTAGCATTACTAATTGTAGCACTAGTTGCAGTCGAACTAAACCCATTGGGTCCTGTCCATGTATAGGTAGACGCACCGGAAGCAGTTAAATCAAAGTTCTGATTTAAACAGATTGTTGAGTCGTTATTCGCAGCAGTTACATCTACAATTGGGTTTGCTAATAAGGTGATCAGTTCACAAATTGATGGGCCGGTACAGCCCCCAATAGAAGATGATACACAGTAGATTCCTGCTTCAATTGATGTAACATTAGCCAAATTAATTGATGTTCCACTTGCTGTAAAACCATTAGGTCCTGTCCAATTAAATGTTACACCTGGGGTTGTGTTTGATGCGACAAGTTGAGAAGATCCATTCAAACAAGGTGAACCATTTATTACTACAACAGATGGAGTGGGAGGCGCACCTGGATTTACAACGCTATATGGTCCAAATGTGGAACTACATGTATTTCCGTCAGTTATAGTCAAGAAGTAGGTTCCAGCGGGGATGTTCGTCAAATTTTGTGAAGTACCGATTATAGTTGATCCATCAGACCAAGAATAAGAAACAGTTGGTGCGCCACTTCCAAGTGCTCCGTTAAGTGCACCGTTTGAAGCACCACAATCAGAATCTACTGCTGTTGGTGTTGCACTTAAGGTTGGGTTTGGGTTAACGCTGACTGCCACGATGTCTGTATTTACGCAGCCATTCACGTCAACCCCAGTAACTGTATAGTTCGTTGTAACTGTGGGTGAAACTGTTGTTGAAGCACCAGATGTTGAATTACTCCATGTATAGGTTGAGGCTCCCGATGCTATTAAAGTTGCTGAACTTCCATCACAAATATCTACAGACGGGCCATTTGTTACCGTTACATTTGGTAATGGATTTACGATTACCGTTACATCTAATGTTTGTTTGAAATCGCATAATCCGGTAACTTCTAAAAAGTATGTTTCTGTTGTTGAAGGTGTCACTGTTACACTTTGGGTTGTTGATCCGTCATGTTGCCAATCATAGGATGTTGCACCAGGAGGAGCGACTAATGTGACAGATGCTCCAACACAAATTGGAGCTACATTTGTGATGTCAGGAAATTGAACTCCTGAGTTTGCAGTGATTGTGTATCCGCAAATATCTCCTGCATAGCCATCTATCATCAAGTAGTAATCATTACCTATGATCAAACCGTTTGCTGTAATTATAAACCCAGTACTGCTTTCTTCAAAATTAGAAACGGGTACAAAGCTTGCGCAATTAACGCCTTCGAAAACTTGCATTTGTAATCCACCTGAAGGATAGTTTCCAACCCAACAATCAAATATACTAACACTTAAAGTAGCTGTGGTTGCAGATGCAGTAAACTTGATCCAGCTATTATTATCAATATTGACATCGAAAAATGGAGAGCCAGTTCCCCAAGGTCCGCCAGCACCAAAAATCCCACCAGTATTGATTCCGTCGGGTTGATTAACACCATTGATATCTTCATTGTTTCCTCGCATATTGTCCGGTCGATCTGGGGTGTAAGATGCGCTTGTTGATCCACTGTAACCATTAATGTCACAAATGTACAATGCATTTGCGCAATCATCATTTGTTGCAGTGGAGACGCAAATTCCAAATGCCCCTGTTGAAGTTCCAAATCCAAAGTAGCGCAAGTAAACCGTACTTCCTGGACTCAATCCGCTTTCAGAAATCAATGGAAGAAGATCATTACCTAACCCTGGGTAGTTGTTATCATCAGAACAAACAATTTGCGTTAAATTTCCACACGTCCCAGAATATAAAACCATAACTCCATCAGAAATTGAACCTGCTCCACCGTTTGGTTGAGCGGTGACATCAACATTTCCTGATGCAGGTACTGTAATAGCAAACCAGACGTCACTTGAACTTGCAGAAAAATCTCCAATCGCTGCTCCACTACCTCCAATACAAGATGATGGAGTAGGAGATCCTAAGGAAGCTGTTGCTCCGACGGTAGTAAATTGAGAGAAAATACACGAACTAGTTACTGCTGGTAATTGAATTGCTGTACAGGCTTCATCGTTTGTTGGAATCGCTGTTGGTGTTCCTGTGATACAGATATCGAAATCTCCAGTTGTTCCAGTATAATAATCGTACACGCGAATGTAGTATGTCAATCCTGGAACTAGCCCCACAATATTTTCTTGTTCATCTTGAGATGTTAGAGTATTATCGACACAGGCAAGAGAGGATAAGGTTCCGCATGATCCACTGAAAACCTGATAAACGAGGTCCAAATTATCGATTGGATGAACTTTAATATTTTGAAGAGAGTTAGTTGCTACGAAGCTAAACCAAACGTCATCATCTGCTGCTCCAGCACAACCTGCTTGAGACTGAGAGGCTCCATCAGTTGTTGCTACAGTAGTGATGCAAGTACTATTTACCGTCAAAGGAATTGCACCTGCACAGGCGTCATTCGATGGCGCAGGTGGTGGGTTGGTAACACAAATGGTAAAGGTCCCAGAACCTGATCCTGCAAAATAGTCGTACACGCGAATTCGATAAGAATTTCCTATGGTAAGTCCGCTATAATTGATGATTTCATTAACACCTGTTAGCCCATCATCTTTACAAACAAGAGAAGCTAGTGTTGCGCAACCTCCGGAGAATAATTGTACAACGACATCCATCCCAGCAGATGGGGCAACTACAATTTGATGTGATGTTGCTGTTGCAACAAATTGATACCAAACATCATCGTCTGCATTTCCCGTACAACCAGCTATTGTTTGTGTAGCTCCGATAGTCGTTCCAGGTGTTGGGGATACGCATGTTGCAGTAATGCTAATTGCAGTTGCTGCAGAACATCCATCTGATTGACCGTAAGTAGTAAGAGTTACTAGTGCAAATGCGGAGAGAATAATTCGTTTCATAAGACTAGATTTAATCGTTGAGTTTGATGAATTCTAATGGTGTGGCCCCTGAATCGATCAGTAATCGTTTCAAGTCTATTGGTGAAAAGCTTTCAGTTGCTTCTTTCTTCTCTTTTTGAGACATAGCACGAACAATAATTTCACCTTTTCCACTTTCTATTTTATATTTCACTTTACACGCAGAAACGTATTCGATTGATCGACAAGTTTGCTCAAGTAATTGGAGGTCTTCGGTATCAAAGGTTGCCTCAAAGGAGTAACTGTAAGTTTGCGAGAAAGAGGTTAGCGCAAAACTTAGTGCGAAGGAGAGTAGTATTCCGTATTTCATAATCAGCGTAATTAGTTTGATTAGTAGTATCTTCAGCCGTGCAAAAGTACGGAAATATTACGTGGAGAGCAAATATATTATTGCTCACGCATAGTAAAAGGGTTTAGCCCTGTGAAATGAATGCATTAATTTAATGCAGAGGGTGAAATTAATCCGTTAAATAAAGTGTTTTACCCCATCAATTCTTCAATAATTCGGTCCATTGAATAACCTTCAGCTTCGGCTCTGTAATTACGTACTAAGCGGTGACGAAGAATTGGTTTTGCAACCGCCTTCACATCTTCAATGTCTGGAGAATATTTACCATTTAGGGCAGCATGACATTTGGCACCTACGATCAAGTATTGAGATGCACGTGGACCAGCTCCCCAAGTAATGTAGTTCTTTGTCAATTCTGGAGCGCTTTCGTCATTGACTCGTGTTTTAGCAACTAACTTCACTGCATATTCGAGAACATTGTCAGCAACTGGAATTCTTCGGACTAAGTCTTGATAATTCATAATTTGCTCTCCAGACAAAATCTGGTTCAATGTTACAGATTGATTTGTGGTTGTAGATTTTACAATTGCCATTTCCTCTGCAAATGAAGGATAATCAACCCAAACGTTAAACATGAATCTATCAAGTTGTGCTTCAGGTAAAGGATATGTCCCTTCTTGCTCAATTGGATTTTGTGTTGCCAATACGAAAAACGGTGCAGGTAGTTTGTGAGTTATTCCAGCTGTTGTAACAGAGCGTTCTTGCATTGCTTCGAGCAAAGCTGATTGTGTTTTAGGCGGGGTTCGGTTAATTTCATCTGCTAAAATGATGTTGGTAAACAAGGGACCTTTTACAAACTTAAATTCGCGTTTTTCATCTAATATTTCAGCTCCAATAATATCTGAAGGCATAAGGTCTGGTGTAAACTGAATTCGATTGAATCCAAGTCCGAGACAATCAGAAATCGTATTTACCAAAAGTGTTTTTGCTAATCCTGGAACTCCAACAAGTAGACAGTGACCATTTGAGAAAATTGAGATGAGTACTTGATCAACTACATCGTCTTGTCCAACGATAACTTTATGAATTTCGTTTTTTAATTCTTTATAATGAGCAACAAGTTGATCAATTCCAGCCTTATCTGACATAGTTGTTCTTGATTTAGTTTCTAAAGATAAACTTTCTAATCTTTCTTCCAAGGGTTTGTGAAATCACATTCTTTGTAGGGATCATTGATACTTATATAGGTGGTTTTGATTCTTGAAACTACCCATTCATTGATAATCATTTGTTTCTTTTCGTTTTCAGCAGCACGTTTGATTAATGTATAATCATCTTTTAGATTGGCTCTATGAGGTGGCTTGGAATCCATCAGCCGAACAATACGAACACCTTGTTTTCGCTCGTAAATATTTGTGTAGAGGTTTGGCTCAGAAACATCACCAACTTCCATATTTGTAGTCAGAAGATAAATCTGTTGATCAATTTGATTTAGATCTTCCATGTCCCACGTTTGTTCACCAGTTGCTGGATTTGTAATAATTCCTTTATTTTGTTTTGTTGTTTCATCATTTGAAAATTCAACTACTGCATCATCCCAAGTTATTTTTTCTGATCCTAATAATTGATAGCAAGAATCAAGTCGAACAGCAGCATTTTCAACAGCATCTCCAGAAAATTCAGCAACGATCAAAATATGTTGACATGTATAGTCATCTCCAAGTCTCTTCCCTAGTTTGATAATATGAAAACCATACTCAGTTTCAAAGACCTCAGATACTTCATCTCGCTTCAGCGCAAACACAACAGACTCAAATGGTTTGACCATCATTCCTTTGGATGCTTTTATTTTTCCTCCATCTTTAGCACTTCCTGGATCCATAGAATGAATTCTTGCTTGAGTGGAGAATGCTTTCCCATTCATAATATCTTTGCGAATTTTCTCGATTTTTGCTCGTGCGATGTCTTTATCTTTATTTGATATTTCGGGATAAATCACAATTTGCTGAAAGCTTAATTGTGTATTTATGAATGGAATACTATCAATGGGAATTTTTGTATAAAAATCTTTCACCTCACGTGGAGTAACACTAATTCCGTTAGCAATAGTATATTCCATTTCTCTTGCCATTAATTGTTCTCGGATGATAGGGCGGAATTCATTTTTTATCTGGGTTACAGTTTTCCCGTAGAAATCTTCCATCTTCTGTCGTCCGCCGATTTGATTCTCAATTACGCGAAGACGACTCTCCATTTCAGAATTAACTTGCTCCGAAGTTACATCAACGCTATCAAGAATGGCTTGAGTAATCAAAAGTTTCTGATACATTAATTCCTCAAGCATTTCACAATCCATTTCTGGTGAAATTGTAATACCAGCTTGAATTGCTTGTATTTTTTGAGCTTGAATATCAGAAAGTAAAATCACTTTGTCTCCAACTTGTGCGGCAATTTTATCAATCGTCTGTTGAGCAAATGAACCGAAACTTGTAATTGAAATGATGCTAAATATTAATCGTAATCTCATGCTTATCTTTTATCTGTTGAATCATTTTTGATTCGTTTTTTTCTTTTAACTTTTGTAATCGCTGTAAAACGATAATTTCCTTAATTTGTTGACTTAGAAACTCCATTGGTGGTGCTTTATCTTTAAGTTTATAATCAATCACATTAAGAAAGTACGTAAATTCATCATCTGAAAAATAGGTCTTTGTCCTGTTTAGAACGATGTTATCTACATTGTATTTTGTGAGTGGCACATCCTTTACCAAAGTATTAAAGTATACCCACGCTGAATCATTGAAATAATAATTCTGAGCATAAAGTTTAGCATAAGAATTTACTTCGGAAAGGTCTTTATCATTTTTTAACAGGTACAGATTCTGAATTCCCTCTGATTTGTAGTCGACAGAGATGGGTATTTTCAAATACAAAGCTTTCACTAAATAGTCACTCAATATGAATTCATCCTTGTGCTCATCATAGTAAATAACAATTTCATTCTCTACTACAATAGTATCTAATTTAGCTTTGAGAAGGTGTTCTTCAAGATAATATTTAGCAAGTTCTCCTTGAAAAGAATTTGACCTTAATTTAACAAGATTGGCTGCATCTATATCCATGGAGCGAAGTTCCTCCATGTATGATTCATTCTCACACCAATCTTCTAAGAATGCTCGGTACTGCTTTTTATCTTTTATATCGTACCCAAGGTGTTCCATAAGGATGAAGGCGTCTGATTCGGTTAATTCTTTCTCATTAACGGATGCTACAACTTTTTCCTTTTGACCACATGAAAATAGTCCAAAACAAAACAGGCCAGCAAAAAAGCTAGCCTGCAAAGTCTTTATATAAAGCTTACTTACCAATAGAGTAGAGCGCTTCTTTATTGATTACTACTTTATGTTTCTTCTCAATTTCTTTCAACCACTCAACTTCAAGATAGTTTTGGTAGTCTGAAGTAATTGCACCTTTTGCATCATCGAATTCTTTCAATCCTGCAGGGATGATTTCCATAACGCGAACAACATAAAACTTGCCATCGAGTTCGTATGTATCGTTCATTCCTTTTTTGAATGATTTAGGAGCATTTGCAAGACTTTTTGTTTTCGCAAGATCATATTTACCTCTTCTGTGTTTAACGTTTAATGCAGAACTCTCATTCACTAATCTCACAACAGTTTGTGTTGACAATGTATCCACAGCAAGAAGTTTAATCAAATTAGCTGCGTTTTCTTGTGAACTACATTCAAAAATATCTCCATCGATTCGCTCTCCCCAAGTATAATTGTCTTTGTTTTGCGTGTAGAATTCTTTCAATCCATTCGTGTCTTTCATTGCCAAGTTCCAAACCTTATCTGACATCACTTCATACAGAAGAATTCCATCATGGTATTCTGTAATTAAAGCTTTATATGCTGGATATTTACCTGCCAATTTTGTTTCCTCATATCCTAGAATGGCCTCGTTCTCCCAAAGTTTATATTGTTTTGCAACTACTGTCTTTGGAGTGTCTTGGCGTGCAGCACGGTAATTTGTTTCAAGATATTCTGCAAATGCTTTTGATCGGAACTTCTTCTTGTCTAATTTGAATAATACTTTATTTCCTTTTAACTCGGATGCTTTGAATTGCCCAAGATGATAAGTAGAATCAATGTTCTTATTGAACCATTTTAGTCCTTTCTTACTTTTGCTTTTAAATCCGTATTGATCTTTTAGTTTGACAACAAACGATGCCTGAGTTTTAACAGCACGAGCATCTTTAGATACTTTTTTCGCCAATTCTTTTTCGAGAACTTCAAATGCAGGAACATCTTCCCAACCAATTCGTTTAATGATATGAAATCCGTAATCAGTTCTGATTGGACTAGTGAAATCACCATCCTTTTTAAGTTGGAAAGCAGCTTGACTGAATTCAGGAACCATTCTTGTTGTTGTTCCAGTACCAAATTTAGGGAGTGCACCACCTTTGTCTTTCGAAGACGGATCATCTGAATATTTCTTAACAATTTCAGTAAAATCTGCTCCGCCTTCTAAAAGAGAGTGGATTTCATCAATCTTTGCTTGAGCAGTTTTAACCTCTTCGCTACTGGCATCTTTTGGCGCAGAAATCATAACGTGTGCAGCTTCAATTGTTCCTCTTGCTGATCGTTTATCAAAAACTTTAAGAATATGATAACCAAATCGAGTTCTAAATGGATTAGTTACTGAGCCAACTGGGGTACTATAGGCTGCATCTTCAAATTGATAAACCATTTGAAATGCGGTGAAATAGCCCAAATCACCACCGTTACTTCCTACACTTGGATCTTCTGACCCTCCTTTTTTCTTTGCAACAGTTGCGAAATCTTCACCGGCATTGATACGCTTTTTCATTTCAATTAAGCGATTGTATGCTTTGAGAGTATCTTCTGGAGGTGCATTTGATTCTAATCGAATCAATATGTGTGATGCTCTAATTTCAGATTTAGTATGGTCGTAAGCCTCTCTAACAAGCGATTCATTTTTACTTGAATCGATAAGGTAAGGTCGCGCCAATTGTTTTTGATATCCTGCTAATTCTTTAACCAATTTCGGGATAGTATCGTATCCTAAAGCTTCAGCTTCGGCTACTTTAAGTTTAAACTTCTTGAACAATTCCATGTACTCATCAAGGGAAGCTTGATCATATTTTGGATTGTCGTTGTTCTTGAGATAAATCTGTAAAAATTCAGATTGTGTAATTGGATTGCCGTCAATTGTCATAATCACAGGATCATTCTGTGCAAAAGCCATTGTGTTGATAACACAGGCAAGGACAAATACAATTATTTTATTCATAGGTTTATTATTTTAGTGTGTCAAAAATAGACATCCAAATGGACTTTGCCATACTAGACGAATTATTTTAAGCTATAGTTTGGTGCTTCTCTTGTAATGGTAACATCATGTGGATGACTTTCTAAGACTCCAGCGGATGTGATTTTTATAAATTCAGCTCCTTTAAGTGATTGAATTTCAGCTGCTCCACAATATCCCATTCCAGAACGAAGCCCACCAATAATCTGATACATAACCTCGTCTAACTTCCCTTTAAATGGTACTCGACCAGAAATTCCTTCTGGTACTAATTTTTTCACATCATCTTCAGCATCTTGAAAATAACGATCTTTTGATCCATCTTGCATTGCTTCAAGTGAACCCATTCCTCGGTAAGTTTTGAATTTACGTCCTTGAAATATTACAGTTTCTCCTGGAGATTCTTCAACACCAGCAAACATTGAACCTAACATAACGGTATCAGCTCCAGCTGCAATCGCCTTGACAATATCACCAGTGTAACGAATTCCACCATCCGCAATTACAGGAACTCCTGTACCTTCAAGCGCTTTTGATACATCATTTACAGCAGTCAATTGCGGGACTCCTACTCCTGCTATTATTCGTGTAGTACAAATCGATCCTGGCCCAATTCCAACCTTTACAGCATCAGCTCCAGCATTTACAAGAAATCTAGCTGCTTCAGCCGTTGCAACATTTCCAACGATGACATCTAGTTCCTTGAACTTACTTTTCACTTCTTTCAATTTAGCAACTACTCCCTCCGAGTGCCCATGTGCAGTGTCAATTACTATTGCATCAACACCCGCCTCTACCAGAGCAGTGACTCTTTCTAATGTATCGTGTGTAACACCTACTGCTGCTGCAACTCTTAAGCGACCATATTGATCTTTGCATGAATTTGGGTGCTCTTTTACTTTGATAATATCTCGAAATGTAATTAGACCAATTAATTTATTTGATTCATCAACAACAGGAAGTTTTTCAATTTTGTTCTCTTGGAGTATTTCTTCCGCCTGTGTAAGAGAGGTGTTCTCTTCAGCAGTGATAATATTTTCTGAAGTCATAACCTCTTGAATTGGGCGACTTAGTTTCTTCTCAAAACGCAGATCACGATTGGTAACAATACCTTTTAATAATTGATTTTCATCGACCACAGGAATCCCACCAATCTTAAATTCCTTCATCAATTTCAGAGCATCAATTACCTTAGCATCCTCAGGAAGGGTTACCGGGTCTAAGATCATTCCACTTTCAGATCGTTTTACTTTTCTAACTTGAAGTGCTTGATTTTCAATGGACATGTTTTTATGTACAACGCCAATCCCTCCTTGTTGTGCAATCGAAATTGCTAAACTAGATTCTGTTACAGTATCCATAGCAGAAGATGCAATTGGAGTGTTTACCTCAATATTTCTTGAGATTCTGCTTTTTAACTGAACATCTTTTGGAAGAACTTTGGAATGAGCAGGAACTAAAAGGACGTCATCGAATGTAAGACCTTCTCTGATATCGTTGAGATTTGAAAGAGACATATTGAACCTATTTTTTAAGAAATAAATTCTTGCAAAGGTAACACAAATTCACGATTTAGCAGCACTTAATATAGAGGAAGCTTTTGTTAAAGAAATGAAAATGTTGTTGATCAAATCAATATATTGTATATTCTTGTCGTTCGAATGGTTAGAATTTTATTTATGCGTAGTCTTTTTGTTGTATTTCTTGTTTTGTTTTCTGCGGATGTGCAGGGACAAATGGGGGTGCTTGGAGATGCACCTAAAGTTGAAGATGTCTATCTCGATACAAATCTAATACAGTTATCAGGAGTTGTGGTATCCGAAGAAACGTTGAAAGAACTGCCTTATACAACGGTGTTAAATATCACTTCTCATCGTGGTGTTATCTCTGATTACTATGGCTACTTTACGATGGTTGCTTTTCCAGGGGATACACTTTTGTTTTCAGCATACGGACATATCACATCAAATTATGTTGTACCTGATTCGTTGGGTGAAAATTCCTATTCGATTATTCACGTGATGAATTTAGATACTGTCGATTTACCAGGAGTAGAAGTTTTTCCATGGCCATCGCGTGAAGATTTTGCACGAGCATTTATCAACATGGATCCTTATGACGATGCATTGAGAAGAGCTCAACGCCAACTGTCTGGGGAAAGTTTAGCATTTGCTGCGGCTCGATTAAATGTCGACGCGTCGTTAGCGTATGGATCGGCTCAAGCGCAATATCAAACTGCTTTATATACGAATGGTCAGTTACCAGCAAATAACTTATTGAATCCCTATGCTTGGTCTAAACTGATCAAGGATTGGAAAGATGGGAAATTGTCTAAGCAGTAATCCCCTTTAGTTACTCTCTATTTGGAAGCCATAACTACATCCCCAAACTCCTAGAAATAGTACCATCCAGGTAGTGTCAATTTTATTCATAAATTAACTCAAATCTTTAATCATTGTAAATTGTTTCGGACGAGAAGACTTAAAGATTGGATAACATAGCAGGTACTTCTCAACAGGGTTTGACAATGCTGAGATATTCAAATTATCAGAAGCCTCAGAAACGTCGATTACAGCACCATTCTTCATAAGTAAATTGATGTTTTCACGAGCAACATTGTAAGCGTTATTGGTTAGTTGATCTGTGTAAACGAAATGTTCTATTTGATCTTCTGAAAGATTCATTTTATCCGTTACATATTTCTTGGTTGCACTAATTCGCTCTTCAGAAAAAGGTTCGCGTGAAATTTCAATTTTGAATAAGTCCCGCTGTACAATACGCCTAGAAAGTTCTGCTAATGTTAGATCTTCGTGTGATTGCCAAACCTTTATCGCTCCCATTATATCAAAGTCGTCTAACGCTGAAAAATATTCTAGTACTTCAGGTTTAGCCTTAAAGTCTTCGGCCGAAACATTCTTCGTTAAGAAGTAAAGTAATGCAGGACTACCAAAAAGTTTAGATCCATTCAAGGCTAGTGTTTTGGCTCGACGAAGGACATGAATCAACATCAATTCTGCTGCGACTACCGTTTTATGAAGATATACTTGCCAATACATTAATCTTCGTGCGACAATAAATTTCTCAATCGAGTAGATTCCTTTTTCTTCAATAACGAGGTCTCCATCCTTCACATTCAACATCTCAATGATTCGGTCACTTCCTATAATACCTTCACTCACTCCAGTAAAGAAACTATCACGATTTAAATAATCCATGCGATCCATATCCAATTGACTTGAAACTAATTGGTGCAAAAATTTCTTTGGATATTTGTTTTGGAAAACTTGTAGTGCTAGATCTAATTCTCCATCAAACTCCTCACTTAATCTTTCTATAAAGAAGGAAGAAATCTCTTCGTGACTCACACCATTGACTATATCATGCTCTAATGCGTGACTAAAGGGTCCGTGTCCGATGTCATGGAGAAGTATTGCAAACAACACAGCCCGCTCTTCTGATTCCGTAATTTCATGGCCTTTCTTACGAATGGTAACAATAGCCTTTTGCATTAGATGCATGGCTCCAATCACGTGATGAAAACGCGTATGTATCGCACCAGGATAGACTAAATGAGTCAATCCGAGTTGCTTGATTCTGCGTAATCGCTGAAAGAATGGATGCTCGATTACATCGAAAATTATCTCTTGCGAAATTGTAATAAAACCGTAAACAGGATCGTTTACAATTTTCTTCTTGTTATTGTAGTTGACTTTTGACTGCAATTGCATACTTTTAAATCCAGTATCAAAACTAAAAAATATACCGCACATGCAGGTGAAAATACTTTGGGCAGACGACGAAATTGAAATGTTGAAGCCACATATCTTATTCTTAGAATCAAAAGGCTACGAAGTTACTTCGGTAAATAATGGCTCTTCAGCGGTCGATAAAAATCTTGAAACTGACTTCGATATTATTTTCTTAGATGAGAATATGCCTGGAATCACGGGGTTAGAGGCGCTTGAAAGAATAAAGAAAGAGAAACCTTACGTGCCTGTTGTAATGATTACAAAAAGTGAAGAGGAGTACATAATGGAAGAAGCAATTGGAAGTAATATTGCTGATTATTTGATTAAACCTGTAAATCCGAATCAGATATTACTTTCGCTTAAGAAAAATTTGGATTCCAGTAAGTTAGTTTCTCAGAAAACAAATTCGAGTTATCAGCAAGAGTTCCGAGAGTTGGGAATGCTGCTGAACAGTAGACTTGACAAGGATGAGTGGGCAGATGTTTATGAGCAGTTAGTGTATTGGGAAACGAAGCTTGAAAGTATCGAAGATAGTGGGATGCAAGAGGTCTTTAAAATGCAAAAGAAGGAGGCAAATACTCAGTTTTCACGTTTTGTTGCTGATAATTATTTGAATTGGGTAAATGGAGTAGATGAAGCTCCTCAAATGATACATACATTATTTAAGAATAAAATCAATCCGCACTTGGATGATTCAAAACCGTTTGTCATCGTAATTGATAACCTTCGCTACGATCAATGGAAAATGTTGAGTCCTATCTTTTCAAAATATTTTGCGATAAAAACGGAGGAAGTGATTTATTCAATCCTTCCAACTGCAACTCAGTATGCTCGAAATGCATTCTTTGCAGGACTGATGCCATCTGAAATTGCCAAAAAATATCCTCAGTATTGGAGAAGCGAGGATGACGAAGGAAGTAAGAACCAGTTTGAAAAAGAGCTTCTGGATTCTAACTTAAAACGTTTGGGACGAAACATCAAGTGGTCTTATAATAAGATTACAAATTTGAATGCAGGTAAGAAGCTTGCGGATAGTTTCAATACTCTGTTGGATAATGACCTAAATGTGATTGTTTACAATTTCGTGGATATGCTTTCTCATGCTCGAACAGAGATGGAAGTAATTCGCGAATTAGCAGATAATGAATCAGCATATCGATCGATCACAGTATCTTGGTTTGAGCATTCTCCGTTGCATGAGATTGTTCGGAAATGTGCAGAATCTGGAAGAAAAGTAATCGTTACAACTGATCATGGTACTGTTCGTGTCACAAATCCTGTCAAGATAGTAGGGGAGCGTAGTACGAATACAAATTTGCGCTATAAAGTTGGAAGAAATCTTTCTTATAAGGAAAAAGAAGTTTTCCAAGTTAAGAATCCAGAGGATGCATTTCTGCCTAAAACTGGTGTTTCAAGTGAATTTGTTTTTGCAAAAAATGATGATTTCTTCGTCTATCCAAATAACTACAATCATTTCGTGAAATATTATGGAAACACATTCCAACATGGTGGAATTTCTTTGGAAGAGGTATTGATTCCTTATATCGAGTTGAGTCCGAAGTAGTATGGATATTCATATTCAATCGCTTCAAGATATTCCTGGAGCAGCAAAATCATTTTTAGATACAATTGGTCACCGCAAAATTTTTGCCTTTGATGCAGAAATGGGATCTGGGAAAACAACTTTTATCTTAGGAGTGTTGGCGGCAATGGGAATTGAGCATACAGAAGGTTCACCGACATATTCGCTTGTCAATGTTTATGAAAGTGAAATGTTTGGGAAAATCTATCATTTTGATTTTTATCGAATTGAAAATGAGGAAGAAGCATTCGACATTGGAGTCGAAGAAATGTTGTACTCTAACGATGTTTGTTTTATCGAATGGCCTGAAAAAATAAAGAATCTCCTTCCTGATAATACGATTTGGTCGTATATTCGTAAAAATGCCGATAATTCTAGAACCTTAACTATCGATATATGATCACGGATCCAGAAATTCTTAAACGCTTAATGCAACAAGGGAGTCTTCTTCCAAAAGAAGAAATGCTCGAAGTAGCTCAGAAAAAAGGAAAACTTTACATTGGAATTCCAAAAGAGACTTCTTTTCAAGAACGACGTGTTGCATTGGTTCCAGAAACTGTGTCTGTACTTGTAGCGAATGGACATCGGGTGAAGGTTGAATCTAAAAGTGGTGAAGGAGCAAGTTTTTCTGATAACGATTATAGTGAAGCAGGGGCAGAGATTTGTCAAGGGCCAGATGATATTTTTAAGTGTGATTTGATTTTTAAAGTTGCACCTCCATCTGAGACTGAAATGCAAATGATGCCTGGAAATCAAACATTAATTTCAGCATTGCAAATTTCTATTCAGCCAAAGAAAGTACTGAAGATGCTCATGGATAAGAAAATCACAGCAGTTGCTTGGGATTATATTCGTGATGATAGTGGTGTTTTTCCAGTAGTTAGGACAATGGGAGAAATTGCAGGAACAACATCTATGCTCGTTGCTGGACATTTATTATCTTCTTTCAGCGATGGAAAAGGGATTATGCTAGGTGGATTAGCAGGTGTTCAACCAACCGAAGTTGTTGTAATTGGTGCTGGTACAGTTGGGGAATATGCGACACGAGCAGCACTTGGTTTAGGAGCATCGGTAAAGGTGTTTGATAATTCACTCTCTAAGTTGCGACGACTTCAAACTGCTTTAGGTACAAGGGTTTATACCTCTGTTATTCAACCGAAAGTATTAGCGAAAGCGTTGATGCGATGCGATGTTGCCATTGGAGCCTTACGCGCGCCCTTAGGCCGAACTCCATGTGTTGTAACTGAAGAAATGGTGCAGCAAATGAAGGAAGGCTCTGTAGTTGTTGATGTAAGTATTGATCAAGGTGGTTGTTTTGAAACATCTAAAGTGACAAACCATGATCACCCAACCTATACTGAGCATGGTGTGATTCATTACTGTGTTCCAAATATTGCATCACGCGTTTCAAGAACGGCTTCTTTTGCACTTTCAAATATATTTTCTCCAATTCTAGTCGATATGGGAGCTAAAGGCGGATGTAAAGGTTTGATTGCTAGTAATATTGGGTTTCGGAGTGGTGTTTATATTTACAAAGGAATTTTAACAAGTGAAGTTCTTGGGAAAGTTTTCGATTTACGTTACAAGGACATTGAATTGCTTTTAATGGGAATGAAGTAAATTAATTAAAAATTTTGAAGGCAGAATTAAGAATGAATGTGCGCTTCGAAAATTCAACAATCTTAACTCTCCATTTTTAATTCGAATGATAACGCCTCTTAATCTTCCTAAAGCAAATCTAAAACTCAAAAGACGAGATGGTGAGGTTTACGTTTGGTGTATAATTCGTAAGAAAGATCTTTTATGTACACCTGAAGAATGGGTTCGTCAGCATATCATTCATTCACTTATTGATGAACATGGAATTGCTCCAGGTTTGATCGCATCCGAATACTCACTTAAATACAACGGCAGGACTAAGCGAGCGGATATTGTAGTTTTTGATCGCGATGGAAATCCAGACATGATTGTAGAATGCAAAGCGTCTAAAGTTCCTATTGACGATAAAACTATTCGTCAGATTGCAACCTATAATTTCGGCTTAAATGTTGACAAACTTTTTCTCTCGAATGGATTGGATCACTTGTATTGTGTGATAGACAGGAAGAGTGGGAAAGTTGATTTTAGTAGTGAATGGCCATTTTAAGTTAGACTGATTTTATCAAAAGACTCGATCTATCGAAAATTGAGTGGTTACTTTTTTTTAATTCTGAATTATCCGTAAAACGGATTTATGCGAACGCTATTTATTTTATTCTTTACTGCCTTGATTGCAGCGTGCAATTCTCAAGTTTCTGATGGCGTTAAGGTTGATTTTGCCGTAAGCGAAGTCGATTCGGTTTACCTTGATCCATCAGTGATTGATACTACCGAATTAGGACTTATTTTTAATCCTTCGGGTTCTTACAACTCTATTAAAGCGAAATCATCTAAGGTTAAATCAAGGGATACTGATGGAAAGGATTTTGAGGAATATTTGTTGAATGAAATTGTCCCATTCTGGTACGAAACTGAATGGGATTTTAATGGTTATACAGATATTCCTGGGCAAGGTGTGATTGCGTGTGGTTATTTCGTTTCAACAACACTTAAGCACTCTGGGCTGAATATTAATCGTTATAAAATGGCGCAACAGGCAGGATTGCATGAAGCGCAGACATTAGCATTAATTGATAAAAACTATATCACTGTCTACGGTATTGATAACTTAATGGAAACATTGAAAAATGACTATGAAGATGGTTTGTACTTCGTTGGATTAGACAATCATGTTGGTTACCTGTATATCAAGAATGGAACACCTTATTTTTTACATTCGAACTATATTGAAGACCGAGTTCAGATTCAAAAAGCGTACTATGCAGATGCTTTCCAGAGTAATGTTTATGTGGTGGCAGAAATTTCGACCAATGAAGAGTTGATGGCAAAATGGAGAAAGAGTGAGGTGGTCAAGGTGGTAATTCCGTAGCGATTTCGATAATTCCAACGATTAACCTGCGCTCCTGATTGAAATGTAAACCAGTGTGTAGCAGAACCGTTCGCGTTTTTGTTTTTGGAAGCGACAGAAGAAGCTCTCCAATAAATAAATGGATGCGATCGGCTTATGGTAACACTATTGAAGGGAACAGCAGGTAATAGCGACCAAATGGATCTTGATTTTAAAATGATTTCTAAGTTGTGGGTAGCTGAATCTCGATTCCTCATTGTATTCCCAAATAGTATGACAGGAATCCAGAATTATTGATGACGGATTTAATGATCGGTATATCATTACTCTTTCTATATCAGAAACTTGATTCCATACATTTGAGGGTGTTAATCTAAGTTCGCGTTTAATATTCAGAACAGGTAGCCGATTTTTACTTCGGGAATTGCATAAGCACTTTCAGTATTTTGTACGTATACTTTGCCATCAACTTTTTTTAACCAAGATAGTCCATAGCTATAGGATGAAATTAAGCTTATTCTGAGGATAGATATAGGCGAAAAGTGGACTCCAAAATGATGAGAAAAACCCAAACCACGAAAATTATTATTTATTCGAGTTCCTGCTCCATCAATACCTCCTTCAAAATCTCCGGAAAAATTAACATTTGAATAATACACATCAGATCCAATTGATAATTGAAATTTAGAATTCCCTAAAAACCTGTAATTGAATCCGGTGAATATATTGTTTTCTCGCAAATATCCTTTTCCGTAAAAATGATCAGCGCAATTAATACACTCTTCATCTATTTTATTAAATGAATGCTGTATACTAATTTTCCAACTCCAATTATTAACAATTCGCTCATACCCAATACTGGTATAAAATTTAGGGTTCAGTTTCCCCTGTAATGTATGGGTCACTTTCTCGTATTTGAAAGGAGTAGTGTTTAGAATGTTTTTCTTTTCAATCTCCACTTGTGTAAATCCGTATATGCAGATTAAAAGTAAAGGTAAAATGATAATTTTTTTCATAATTAGTTTATTATTTCATGGCAATTATATTTTCTGACTTAGCCATTTTCGGAAAGGTTGAAAATTTTGAATTCATCTTTTATCACTTGAATTATGAGTGAAGTAGTCTCTTTTAAAGTTAGGAATAATTTTCAATTAAAATTGAAGAAGTGATCCCTAAATCATATTGCGTAGATTCAACTAACTAATGCAAGTTTTTCATTTAATAGGTAGACCTCTAATAGCTGAAAAGAAAAAAGGTTAGGACATAAAAAAAGTCCTTACCGAAGTAAGAACTTACATGTGCCCACGAAAGGAGTCGAACCTTCACGCACTTACGTGCACAGCCCCCTCAAGGCTGCGTGTCTACCAATTTCACCACGTGGGCAGTAGTCTCTTTTAAACAAGCGAGTGCAAATATAATTGATTCTTGTAGATAGTGATGCTTCCAACTTAACTTCTTTGCGAGATTGTTGTTTATTTCCGTAATCTGTATAGGATGAGGTGATTTCTAGCAATTAATTACGGCGGAAACTCGTAAAAACAGCAATAAAAACAATCCCAATACGCAAATCTTCTTCGATATCACTGTCAATACTGATGTCCCAAGTTCCAAAGTTGTTGGAAAATATGATTTTCATGCTTCCATCGGCATCGCCAGATATAGACCACCGCTCGAAGTCATCAATAAATGTTGTGCTTACACGAATAATCTTTCCGTGACCGCGAACTTCCCAACCATCAAAATCATTGTTAAAGACTGTTTTGACAGTTACATCATAGCCAACGCGCCAACTATCCCAATCATTAGTGAAATTAGTTTTGATCGAATAAGTATCAAATTTCCAGTTGTCCCAATTATTATTGAAGACTGTTTGAAAAGAACTTCCGTCCCACATCCAATGTGAGAAATCATCATTAAAGGTTGTACGCAATCGCTGTGCTGATATTTGAAGCGTCAACAATGAAACTGATACGATAAGAAGCATTCGAAGCATCATGCTATGAAATTACGACATTTGTTTCTTTATCAAAACGTTTGAAGGAAACAATTACGGCAATAATAGCAAGAAGTAGCATCACGCTAAAGCTGAGTGCGAGTAATCCATAATCTAAGGTTCCAGCTATGAGTTCTTTTGTTGCGAGAACAACATTCACGACAGGAATACTAGCTGTGATTGCGTTTAATTCGATCCCAGGGAAAAATCCAACCATTGCAGGCATAACTACTAAGATGTTCAATGGAGTAATAATACTTTGGGCTTCCTTGAAACTTTTCGCATATACAGCAATAGGAATCATCAATCCAGCAAAGAAAACTGTGAGTGGAAAGAGTAGAGCATACAGCAGAATAATGAATTTGAAGCTCAGAATTTCGTGAATTACTTCTAATAATTTGGGGTCATCTACAATTTTGAAGACTTCAATGGAAAGAAACAGCCCTAATAAAGCACAGGATGCAGCTAGTAATCCTGAAAGTACCACAACTCCCATTTTCCCGAATAATATTTGCCACCGAGCAACTGGAGTAGTAAGGAGTGTTTCAATTGTTCCTCGCTCTTTTTCACCTGTAAATAAGTCAATTGCAGGATACATACACCCTATGAAGCCAAAAGCGATAAAAATATACGGCAATATTCCACCAGCTAATTTACCAATCATTTCTTTGGTAGATGCAACATTTGAATATTCGACATTGAGAGGTTTCAATTCTTCTTCTTTCAAGTCAAGGTCTAAATATCTTTCTTGTTGGGCGATGTCTTCGATTGTCTCAAGGTAAGATTCAGCTCGCTCTTGCATTCCCATATCCGTGGCATTATAATAAACCGTTACTGGAGCGGGTTTTAATTCATCTTTAAACTTTTTAAAGTCGTTTGGGATAAATAATGCAAACTGAAGTGTGTCTTTCTTAAGGTCTTCCTTCATAGCTGTAGTATCCTTGTACATAATAATCTCCTTTTTACCAAGAGATTCTGGTAAATTTTCAAGTTGCTCTTTGACGTAGTTATCGTTTGGGCCGACAAGCCCAATTTTCACTGTTTTGGTAGCAGCTTCTTCCTGAAATGAACTTGAGATTGCCACAAAAACGTTCAAAATAATTGGAAATAAAAGCAATGGAATCACCAACATCATAATCAGTGTTCTTCGATCTCGAAGAGTGTCTTTTAGTTCTTTTTTAAATATGGTAAAAATCATGTTTGAGTGGTTTTAGATTGATTCACGATACGAATGAATTCTGCGGTTAAATTTTTTGCTTGCATCCCTGAACGGAAGGTGTCCATTGTTCCATTGAATAACAATCCTCCTTTATGAATGATAGCAATGTCGTCGCAAAGTAAATCGACTTCACTCATAATATGACTTGAGAAAATAACTGTTTTACCTTGTGTACGACAGTCGCGAATCAATTGAATAATGTTTTCAGCAGTAATCACATCAAGTCCACTTGTAGGTTCATCAAAGACGATCACTTCAGGATCATGAATCATTGTGCGAACAATCGAAACTTTTTGTTTCATTCCAGTGGAGAGTTTCCCAATTCGCTTTCCTTGGAATTCATTCATGTCCAATAAGTCATAAAGTTTTTGCTTACGTTCTTCGCAGACATTTTTAGGTACTCCATATAAATCTGCGAAGTACTTTATCAATTCGTTGGGTGTCAACCGAGCGTAAAGTCCAGTTGATCCAGTTAAAAAACCAATTTTTTTGCGTGCTTCTTGAGGATTTGAAAGTGCGTCAATTCCAGCTATTTCTATAGACCCTGTAGTTGGTTTGAAAATTGTCGAAAGCATTCGGAGAGTTGTCGTTTTACCTGCTCCATTCGGTCCAAGAAGTGAAAATACGCGACCTGGTTTGCACTCGAAGCTAACATCTGAGACAGCAACAGCTTTTGTGTCGGTCGTATCTAGTTCTTTACGTTGCTTCTTTGAAAGTTCAAATTCCTTTGATAGATGTGAGACTTTTATCATGTGGTCTTATTCGTTTTTCAGCTTAATTCATTTCAAAAGTAGTAACTTAGATTATGGCATACAACGAATACTTACAGGAACGGATCGAATCCGTTTTAAACGAGAAAAAAGTCGTTTATAGAGCCATGAAGATGATGGGAAGACTTTGTTTCATAGTGGATGAGAAAATGTGTACGGGTGTCATGAAAGGCGATTTAATGGCACGTGTTGGTGCGAATGTAAAAGAACTCCTTCGCTCTAGGGAAGGTGCACGGCTCATGGATTTCACGAAGCGACCGATGAAAGACTATTTATTCATCGATCCAGATAAAGTTGATTATGCAGAAGATTTAAAATTTTGGGAAGAGCAGTGTTTGAATTTCAATACTGAGGCAAAGGCGAGTAATAAGCGTAAGCCTAAAAATAAAAAGTAGATGTGCTAATAGTTAGTGAACTTATAAGCAGAAAAATAAAATCTCTAACAATTATAGCGATGAATATTACTTTTATATTAAGTGT
>JAJRQK010000012.1 GCA_024280295.1 Bacteroidota bacterium | reverse complement strand
GTTAGATACTTATTTACCAAAGTTGGTTCGAGCAGGTCAGCGTGTTGCAATTTGCGATCAATTGGAAGATCCCAAGATGACAAAGACGATCGTTAAGCGCGGTGTAACTGAGATGGTGACTCCTGGCGTGTCATTTAACGATCAAGTCCTTGACACAAAAAAGAACAATTTCTTATGTTCTGTGCATTTTGAGAAAAATCAAACAGGGATTGCTTTTTTAGATGTTTCCACAGGAGAGTTTTTAGTCGCACAAGGGACAAATGAATACATTGAAAAACTAATTCAAGGTTTTGAGCCAACTGAAATCATCTATAACAAACGCAAATCTAAAGATTTCGATGACCTTTTTGGAAACAGTTACTATTCTTTCCGATTAGAGGACTGGATTTACACGGAGGATTATGCTTTAGAAAATTTAAACAAACACTTTGGGACAAAATCACTGAAAGGTTTTGGATTGGACAATCTCAATGCGGCAATTATCGCGGCAGGATCAATTATACACTATTTATCCGAAAATCAGCACGATCGACTTGGTCATATTCGCACTATTTCTAGAATCGAAGAGGAACGATATGTGTGGCTAGATCGTTTCACAATTCGCAATCTTGAATTGATCAGTTCTCCACACGAAAATGCAACCACATTAATCGACATTCTTGATTGTACCAAGACAGCAATGGGCGGTCGAATGATGAAACGTTGGATGGTGCTGCCATTAAAAGATCTTCAGCCAGTCAAAGATCGGCTAGAGTCAGTTCAAGCCTTATATGACGATGAAGAAAGCTCCTTTGCATTGGGAGATCGTCTGAAATCTATTAGTGATTTGGAGCGACTAATTTCGAAAGTTGCTGTTGGAAAAATCAACCCACGGGAAGTGCTTCAATTGAAACGAACACTAATTCAATTAAATCCGATTAAAGAGTTGGTCTCTAAAATGGGATCAAAAGTGATTCAACGAATCGCTGAACAGATTAATCCATGTGAGAAACTTCTTGATAAAATTGAAACAATGTCGCACCAAGAAGCAGCTGTTCAAATTGGTAAAGGGAAAGTTATTGCTGATGGATATGACAAAGAATTGGACAACCTAAGAGCGATATCGTCTTCTGGTAAAGAATATTTAGATGACCTCCAAAAACGAGAAAGCGAACGAACTGGAATTACGAGCCTTAAAATTGGGTTCAATAATGTCTTTGGCTATTACATCGAAGTTAGAAATACACATAAAGACAAAGTTCCAGAAGAATGGAATCGAAAGCAAACCCTTGTTAATGCGGAGCGATACATTACAGAAGAATTGAAGGAGTACGAGAGTAAAATCTTAGGAGCAGAGGATAAAATTTATGTAATTGAATCTAAACTATATCAAGAATTAGTTTTCGCAATGGCGGATTTTACGCAACCAATTCAATTAGCGGCATTATTGATTGCACAACTCGACACACTTCTATCATTCTCTGAAATTGCTAAAACAAACGACTATGTAAAACCAGAGGTCAATGAATCTTACGCGATAGACATCAAAGATGGTCGACATCCAGTAATTGAACAGCAACTTCCTGTTGGAGAGTCATACATTGCAAATGATGTTTATCTCGACAACGATACACAGCAAATAATGATGATTACTGGACCAAACATGTCAGGTAAAAGTGCTTTATTACGACAAACTGCGTTGATTTCACTAATGGCCCAAATGGGATCTTTCGTACCAGCATCATCTGCAAAACTTGGATTAGTTGATAAAGTATTCACACGTGTTGGAGCTTCTGATAATATTTCTTCTGGTGAATCGACTTTCATGGTAGAAATGAATGAAACCTCAAGCATACTAAATAACCTTTCAAATAGATCACTGATATTATTAGATGAAATCGGACGTGGGACAAGCACTTATGACGGAATCTCTATTGCTTGGGCGATTTCAGAATATTTACATGAGCATCCACAGTTCAGGTCAAAGACATTATTTGCAACACACTATCATGAACTTAACGATATGACAAACCGTTATGGTAGAATCAAGAATTTTAATGTTTCAGTAAAAGAAATTGGGAAGAAAATTTTATTTCTACGAAAACTTGTAGAGGGAGGAAGTGAGCATTCATTTGGTATTCATGTAGCAAAGTTGGCAGGTATGCCGCGTCAAGTTTTAGATCGTGCAGAGTTGATGTTAGTTCAATTAGAGTCTTCACATGAGATGAGTACTCAAACTATTAAAACAAAAAAGCTTTCGGAAAAATCGGCGAATGCTGTTGAAGTTGAGGATATGCAGTTGAGCTTCTTCCAACTAAATGACCCAGTACTCGAACAAATTAGAGATGAATTGGTTACGATTGATATCAATACTTTAACCCCAGTAGAAGCTTTAATGAAGTTAAATGAGATAAAAAAATTCATCGGTGGGTAATTAAATGACGAGTGACTAAACTGGCTCAAAATATATGCACTTTCTTTTCATATTTCTGAAATACTTGTTACATTTGACGCCGCGCTAAAAGAAGTGTGGTAAGTTTGAAATAAGCGAGAGTAGCTCAGCTGGTAGAGCACGACCTTGCCAAGGTCGGGGTCGCGGGTTCGAATCCCGTCTCCCGCTCGAATGAAGCCTCGGATTCATTCAATAGGATACTACCTGTTTATTCAATCCGAATAAATAAATGCTCGAGTGGTGGAATTGGTAGACACGCCGGACTTAAAATCCTGTGCTCTTTGGGGCGTGCGGGTTCAAGTCCCGCCTCGAGTACAAAAGCCTCTTCAATTTTGGAGAGGCTTTATTTTATTAAAACACTTGCAACGGGGCTTCCACCCTGAGCTTGTAAGATTGCCCGACTTTCACAAGTTGGGCTTTTTTATTCAAACCTCCCTTTGTAGCGTATTGACATTCAGTGTACTAATATGCACGCACAGCTAAAATAAAATGTGGCGAATATTCATTTATAACACCATTATAATCAACCTAGAAGCCATTATACTAAATCGAATTAGTATTGTGTGATTTCACACAGATTTCTTTTTTTTTGTGTGAGAATTCTGTCTAGGTTTGTGTCAATTATTTTACGCTACAAACTTAATTTATGACACGCATGATTACACCTCTACCCTTAAAAAGGGGGTCAACTTCGTCTTTACTTATCTTCTTTTGTTTCACTAGTTATTTTGGCTATTGTCAAACTTCATCAGATAATGCTCAATTGATCAACTCCCTTGTCTATAAATTTACAGTAGAAAACATCACTGACCAGGTGAGTGCAGAAAGTGTAAAACAAACACTTCTAAGCAACTCCATTTTTGCTTCGGTTAAATTCTTTGATGAAGCAGATTGCTTCAAATTGACTGCAACAGAAATTCTAACCTATGATAGCCTCAAGGAGGCACTACTAGTTGATGGATATCATCTTTCTAATGAAGTGTTTCTTTCAGATGAGACCATCCTTCGAGCTAACCCTAACATTCCAGAATTGAAATAGTATGAAAAAAATTCTACTTACAACATACATCTTTTTTTGCATTACGTTGATGTCATTTGCACAAGACTATTTTGTAACAGGTCCTTATACTAGCCCTGTGCGAACAACTTGTGGTGCGATTAATAATTGCGCACTTAGAGGATCGGAAGATCACGAATATCAAGTAGTCATTCCATCCGCTGGAACTTGGACATTCACCCTATGCGGTGCATCCTACGATACCTACTTATATATCGGTACAACACTATGTTCTAGCAATATAGGCTTCAATGATGATTTTTGTGGATTAGATTCAGAAATAACTTTAGCACTTACTCCAGGTACTTACTATATAACGGTGGAAGGTTATAGCACATTCGGCTGTGGAACATATTCATTAGATATCTCATGCGTTGGTTGCTGTGTTGGAGCTCCAGTTGCAGATTTTTCTGCACCTACTACGGTATGTTCAGGAACATCAGCAGGATTTAGTGATTTATCAACGTGCAGTCCAACTTCATGGAGTTGGTCTTTTCCTGGAGGATCACCAGCAACTTCAACAGCGCAGAATCCTGTGATTACTTATGCAACCGCAGGAAGCTATGATGTAACACTTACTGCAACTAATGCAAGTGGTAGTGATCCTGAAGTGAAGCTAGGATATATCACCGTGATTGATTGTGGTGCTACATGCGTGGGTAATTATTATTATGTTCGATCCAATACGGGGTCTCCCTGGGGATCAACTTCTAATGAGGCTGCCATGGATGCCGTTTTCGGAGCAGGAATTTGGACTCAAGCTTTTTTTCAAACAGTGAACCCTGCAACTTTATTCTCAGGTGGTACGTGTACAATTTTCATGGATGGAAGTGATGCAGGAGCAACTGAATTCGAAACGTTCGTAAATGCTAACATGGTGGCAATGGAAAATTGGGTTGCTGCTGGTGGACGAATTTTCTTAAATACTGCTCCCAATGAAGATAATGGAATGAGTTTTGGTTTTGGTGGAACCACAATGGTTTATCCAAATGGATTTACGGCCACTGGGACTACTGTTGCTCCAGCACATCCTATTTTTAATGGACCTTTCTTACCTGTTGGCACTGCTTGGACAGGGAATTGGTTTGCCCACGGAACAATTGGCAATGCAGGTACTTCGTTAATTGAGGAAACTGGAAATATAGTTTGTTCAGAGAAACTATACGGTGCAGGTGTTGCTGTTTTTGGAACAATGACAACTGCAAATTGGCATACTCCTGCCCCTCAAGGTCAAAATTTGAGACAAAATATTCTTTGTTACATAAGCCCTCCAACAATATGCGGTATTGTGCTCCCTGTGAGTTTATCAAATTTTTCAGGAATCGCGGAGAATGGTGTAAATATTCTTTCATGGACGACTACTTCTGAACACAACAATGATTATTTTTCAGTTGAACGAAGTGGTGATGGAATCAATTTTCAAGCATTCACTCAAGTTAAGGGAGTTGGATCATCATTGGAAGAGAATTTCTATGGTGCTCGAGATCATAACCCAATCAATGGTGTTACTTATTATCGATTGAAGCAAGTTGATTTTAATGGGCAATTCGTTTACTCAGACATCATCGCACTTGATAATAGAGATCATTCTGAAGTGAATGTCTTTCCAATTCCGACTGATAAAATTATCACCGTAACATTAGTTGAAAATCCAGATAAGCATATTCCAGTTTCAATTCGAAATGCAGTTGGAGAGCATGTGATTTCAACAGAGTTCAAGAGCAAAATTGAAGTTGTAGATGTCTCTGAACTTCCTGCTGGTGTTTATTTTATAACTATAATTATTAATGATGAATCAATTGTGAAAAAATTTATTGTTAATTAAAGCATAAATTTGATCAACTATAAAACAGCCTCATCGCATAGTAGTGATGTGGGTGTTTTTATCAAAAAAAAAACAGGTAGGCTGGCATAAGTATTTTCTCACGTCTTTGAATTCACAACAGATAGCTCACATCCCCTATAAATTCACCTCGCAATCAAATTATTGAATGTGTTCTGATCCCATTTAAGAATCTAATCTAGGTTGATAGAAATAAAAAAGCGGGGACTCAAATGAGTTCCCGCTTTAGATAAGTGATATCTTCCTAATTGAAAACTACCTTCATTGTAGCAATTCTTCCATCAATTGAAATTGCTCGAACAATGTAAGTTCCTGCGCCAATTTCATCTTTCGAGAGAATTATTTGAGACGTACTAACATCTACACTTGAAACTACTCTTCCAAAGAGATCAATTACATCTACAGAAGTAAGCGCCACCTCTTTCTTAAGTAAGATCGTAATTTTATCTTCTGAAGGGTTTGGGAATGGCTTTTCCATCAGTTCTATGGACGCTTCATCATAACCAAGTGAGCAGAAATTCAGCGTATATAAATTTACTATTTCTAATGGTGTATTTGCTGGCTGAAGCGCTGCATCGGTGCATCCTTGAAGTCCAATTAAGAAATCACGGATAAAGTTGATCGTTGTATCCATGTATGCGGCAGAAGAGAAGTATGGCACGTGACCTGCACCAGTATACGTGTAGAAGTTACTCTGTACACCTTTTGCCACGGCTTGCTCATGAACCACTCTAGATCCATCCAAGTACATAATTCCAATTCCTGAAACTGATGCAACTCCTCGATTGTAAGGTACCGTATTGTCACTATCTCCATGCATTGAACAGAGTGGAACATCACCCGCTTCTAAATATCCATAACTTGCAAGTGCTCCACAGAGGTTGATTACCCCCTGGACAGTTGCACCATACCCTGCATTTCCACTTGTTCCTTCAATACCTCCAAGACCATTTAGAGTCGCGGTAGTCATGTAGTTTTGTATTTCACACTCTTGATCAAAATAAGCAGCATGAAGTGCTGTAATTGCTCCGGCAGAACTTCCTCCGATGAAGACATTATTTGTGTCAATTTTGTAAACGTCTGCTGTTGCAGCATCTTTGTAAAAGAATCGAATAGATGCTTTCATATCCTGAACGGCTCTGATTACAGCTTTAATAGAATTTACAGAATCAATTGGCCACATCCCAACACGGTAATCAATAGATGCGCAAACATATCCTCGTTTCGCAAATTCGATTGATAGTGTAACAACGTCAGATTCTGTTTTACTTCCACCAATAAAACTTCCACCATGAGCCCAAATAATTAATGGGCGTTTAGTCTCAGTATCACCTGTTGGCTCATAAATATCGAGGTCAAGTTGAATGTTCGAACCCGTAAAACTTGAATTCTGACCATAGTTGACATCGCTAGTTACTGTTACATTAGGGAAAAGGACCGTAGAATAACGCCCAGCATCACAAGGAGTCTGTCCGAAACTCATTGATTGAATTCCTAAAATTGTTAATGCAAATAAGTAGTTTTTTTTCATAGTAATTGTTTTTTAACCACCTTAAGGAAAGATGACCCCGGGATAATTTACAACACTCGCGGTGGGGATTTTCGCATTGAATGTTGCGTTTATAGCCTCTATATATAAGTTTGCAAGCAAAGCTTGTCCACTCGGATTCAAATTCCGACCATCAAGAGAAAATGCCCCTCCAGTAACAAATTCTGTACTCATTGACACTCCATTGTAAACAATACCGGTAGAAAGAGACGTGATCAGATTTTTCTTATCTACTTCCGCTAAGTTGTGTGCTTGAGCAACCGTTGAAATAGCTGAGTTATACCCAACTTGATATGAGTTGATGGTACTAATTTCTTGGATTGTTAAAATGTGTTTGTCTGGAATCCCGAAAATCGATCCCATACCAAAGCATTTAACAGAATCGAGAGGCGCACTTAATAATACCAACTCACCTTCTACCATCTTTCGTACATTAATGGCTTGAGTTGTATCCACAATTACAAAAGGATTGTCGCCAACAACAAAAAAGAGCCCCAATGAGTTGAACACATTATTTAATGTGGCAGCTTTATCCACATCTAGTTTAAGTCCATTGTAAGGAATTGTTGTAAAATAGGGGTAAGAGAGAACATCTGGAACATTCGAGATAGCTCCCTTTGCACCATTAATATCAAGTGCTGATACAATTTCTTCCAATGAGCCATCGAATCCTATTCCCATAGTACCATTAGCCACTGGAGGAGAAGTTGAAGTTCCACCACTCTTAGCAAAAGTCATCAAATCTGCTTCACCAAGTTCAATCGTAAAAAAAGTAGGATTTTGACTTACAGCATCTAAAAGTATGGATGCACTAGATTGATTTGATGACATTCGAGCAAAATAAGGGTTGTAGTTACCTATTCCATTAGAAGGATTACCGTAACCAACTTGGTTAATATCAAGCACACCAGCACTTGGAACTCCCAAATTATTAAATCCAGTTGAGTAAATATTGCTTCCTAAAATACTTACATCCCCACCTTGAGCTTCACGAATGGGTGAAAGTGATGTTTCACCTTTACAATCAGTTTTGTAACCTAAAATCAATCTCGAATTACTATCCAGATTAACACCAACAGATGCACCGCTAACATTAGGAACACTGAAATTAACAGATGATATCAAGCTAAATTGTTTTACTAAAATAGACACAAAGGAGTTATCTTGTCCGTTCGCATGAAGTGCATCATCAGCATAACCAGCAGTTCCATCAGATCCAATTGCGACATAGCTACTAACATTAATATCGCCTAAGCTTGCTTCGGGAGCAACAATATCTGGTTTACATCCTAAAATGGCAGCAATAAATATGATGAAGAGTAATTGTCTTTTAATAAAAAATTAAAATTTATAGCTTACAGAAAAGCCAGGAGCAAACACTCTGACCTTATATGTTCCACTCAATAATGTTTCAAGATTTGTATCTTCTCGTTTGATTTGCGTAAAAAGCAGTGAAGCATTAAGATCAAACGATTTATTGATAACATACCCAAAGCCTAACGTGTAATTAACTCTATCATCATCAGGGGTTTCAGGAGTTAAATAACCAGTAACAACAGGAGAAATAGCATACCCAATTCCAGCTCTAGCAGTATATTTATCCGAGATCTTATATTGAACACCTAGCCTAAGGGCAATAGTCCCAATATAATTCCTCGCAGATTTAGTATCTTCAAGTGACTCCGTATTTACCGCGTAATCAAAAGCCAGTGTATCATAAGCATCCCACCCGATGTAATTCATATCAAGAGCGATTGCAAATTTGTCATTTGGAGTAACTGCTACTGCTAAAGTTACTACCTGAGGAAGTGGCAATTCTGAACTAAAACTTCCAGAAGGAAACTTATCTTCAACTGAACTAGGTACAGTAAAAGTTGCCGTTCCATCTTTGACTGCCATGTCCACTTGCGACTTATAGGTTAAAGCAACTGCAAGATGCTTTGTTGGTTTTAGATAAAGTCCGATGTTATAACCAAATCCTTGACCTTTACCTGCCAGTTCAGCATGTGCATAATTTCCGTCTTGATCTAGGAGAGGAATGTCTTTTTGTAAATTAACACTTCCAGTAGTATATACGAAACCAGCACCGATTCCAATTTTATCGGTTATACGATAACTGATTGTTGGCTGAAAAAAAATCGCTTTTAACTGTAAGCGAGTAAGAGCGAACCTCCCAGCCCAACCTTCTTCCCACTCAATTGTACTTCCAAAAGGTGTGTATATGCCCAGTCCAAGTTTTAATTTGCTACTATCCTTTAATTGAAACATTCCATAAGCGGTAAATGGAGTCCCAACCGGAGAAATCGTCCTAGCAAGTTCTGAAGTGCCGTTTTCTAGGAATGTGGCATTTGCAAACGTTGGCGTAATTCCTATGCTTGCCTCATTTGAATTTAAAAATGCTAATCCGCCAGGGTTGTAAAAAATCCCTGAAGCATCTTGAACAAAAGCTGCACCTGCGCTTCCCATGCCCTGTTGAATTTGTCCTTGTAGATTCACCTGATAGCCTTGAGAAGAACAGAATAAGGGTATAAATGTGACTAATAGAAGAAATTTAAACATAAGTCGAGCCAAATGAACAGTCTTTACACTAAATTAAAATACACGTAAGTGCTTGAGATTCTCCCGTGAAATTACTCTATTTATTGTGGAAAATCAATACCTAATTCCCTCTTGGCTTTAAGAACCTCTTGTTTACTAGGCTATACGGTCTAAAATAATTTATGCATGCAGCGTAATTTTGCAAATAATATACTAATCTGTAGCAACTTTAGGTTTGACACTTAGCCCTAATTATTTTTATATTTTTTTTGTTGCAAGACCACTTTTGATATTAATCATATTTACCTTTGTTTTTTAAGTCTTTATTAGGGTGAAGTTCTTTTATGTTAAAGGTATCAAACTGAAAATCACTGACTATCATCTGATGAATGTGTTTACTTTTTTTACTTTTTATACCATTAATATATACAGTTTGTTCGTGAGGAATAAAAATACCATCCACTTCTTTAAAGTTTTTGAGTTCAATTGCTCCGTACATAGCTTTATATCCAGGTACTTTCAAATAATTATCTCTCAAAGAATATTCGGAATATTCCATAAATCCAGTTTTTTGATTTATCCAAGCTATGTATTGATCATGTTCCATATGAGGAGATTCTTCTCCCCAAGTACAAAATACTAAATCAAATTTTTCTCCCCTAAATTCTTTCTCTCCTGCATATCTTATTACGGGTGCTTTCTTCATTCTGTCAATCATTTCGAAAAAATAATGATAAGCAGAAAGACCAAACTTTATCTTTTTGTTTGTTTTTCCGAAATCTAATTCTCCATTTTGATTAATTTCATAATAATTCCAATTTTGTAAACCAGATGATTCTCCTTTTCTTTTCCCATCTAAAAAAGAAATTTGACTATTAAAAGTTCCTATTTCAAATTTAAAATCGAGTTCAGACTTATTATCAGTCCACGGTTTTCCCATTTTTCCCATCATTCCTTTCCAAACATCACTTCCGTGTAAAGAATATACTTTATGATTGACTAATTTATCAAAACCTTGTTTTTTCCAAGCTTTTTCTAAAATTTGTTTCCCTTTATTTTTATTCTCAATTGTTACAGTATTTTTTTTAATAAAAACTGTACGTATATCTGCCATACAACTATGTAAAACAATAGAAACTAACACTATAATTGAAACCTTTCTCATAATTTTATGAATTAGTTATTGATATTAAAACGGTATTACTATTTTTCATAAAGCTCGTATAACTTCTCAGTTTTCACATTCTTTTCTCCAGTTTCTAAATAGTGTTTATAGGCTAAAACACCACCTCTTAAACCAGCTTTTTTGAGTTTATTTTCCATCATACCAGTCATCATTGCAGGTTTAGCCCTAAAAATAAAGACATTGCCTAAGTACGTTTTTCCATCCTCCCCCTTTCTAACTATCCAAGTATTATATACTTTGGCTGGAAACCCTTTTGTTTCATAAACATCATAAGTAAATTCTCTATGGTTTCCGCATTCTCTAAATTCAATTATTCTTTCTTTTATTTCGACTGTTTTACCTTGAAAATCTAAACTACAAAATCTTGAAGCACCTACACCTTCTGTAATATCACCACTTTCGCAATGAGATTCACTGATTTGACCTGCAATTTCACCAACTTTAATATAATTACCTGCAACTTCATTCCAAACTTCTTCAATAGATTTATTAATTACAGTTTCAGCATATAAAACGTGAAATTTTTTGCTGTTAATTATTCTTCTGTTTTCAAAACCGCCATTTTCTGTATTCAAATTTTGTGCAGCTATTATACCTGTCATTCCAACCATTAATAGGATTAATGTTATTTTTAAGTTTTTCATATTTTTTTATTTTAATTGTTATTTAATTTTTTTCCAAAATTCTTTAATGCTTTTTTTCCAATAAAAGGTAGCATTACTTTTTTCATCATATATTTTTTAATAAAATTACCTTGAGGTTCAAAGTAGGATTGGAAACGAAAAGAGTTTTTCCCATTAATTTCTTCAACACTAAAGATTGCTAAGTGGTCTTTAATCATTGCATTATCTTTAATTTTAAAGGCATATTTATTTGGTGGATCAAAATGCAGAATTTCTTCTTCAAATAAATCATTACCAAATTTGCATTCTCGTTGGCATCCAACACCAAATTCTTGATTTTCTCCCTTTTTAGTAATTTCTACACTTTTAATCATTGGAAACCATAAAGTCATATTTTTATAGTCAACTATTTCTTTCCAAATTTCTTCTTTAGAAAAATTCAATGCTCGAGAAAGGTCCATTTGTTTAGGAGAGTTTGTGAATCCCCTTGGATTTAAATCTATTTTTTTCATCTGTATCCGTTTTGATTAGAATACAAAGGTAAATTGAACTTAAATAAATAGTAATGCAGAAAATTTCAATTACTACCCAATTTTGGTCATTCTATACTGAGAAGGTGATTTGTGGTAAGTTTTTTTGAAAAGCCTATTAAATGTTGATGTAGATTCAAAACCACAATCATAGGAAATATCTGAAATTCTTTTTTTTGTATTTATCAATTCATCAATTACTTTTTCCATTCTTTTTTGTAGAATGTATTTTGCAGGAGTTTCTGAAAAAGTTTCTGAAAAATGTCTTTGAAAAGATGATAGACTCATACTACAAAGACTCGCTAATTCTTTTAAAGATAAGTTGCTATAGATATTTTTATAGATGATTTTTTTAAAATCATATACAATAGGCTTATATATAGATGATAAAAAATCATAAATAGATGATGCTTTTTCTGTTTTTGATAATAACAATAAAAATTCTTTCAATTTTGTTAATATCATTGCTTTACTAGATATTTCAGGATTATCTAAAAGAAATTCTACACTCGAAATGAAGTTTTTGATTAACCCATCCATTTTAACTTTTTTAATGTCATAATCAGTTTTAAAATCAGACAACGCAAGGTCAAAATCGAATAATTCTTGTACTATTTCCGGGTAGAAATATGCTCCAATTGCTTTTATATCTAGTTGTTTATGACGGTCTTGTTTTGTTTGCTCAAAAAAGTAATCACCACATTTAGCGAGCATACCATCACCCGTATTAAACTGTAAAACAGCACCAGGCGTTCTCATTAAAAAAGAACCTTCCTCTACGTACATAAAACAAGCCTCTGTTTCTTGAAATACTTTAGGTATTCTATTGAAATTTCCCATCACAATTTTTTCAAAAATGACTTTGCCTTTATATAAAAGTGTTTTATGCTCTTTTATCATTTTTATTGATGATTTCGGTTTTGAGTTTTATTCTGAGTAGCGTTAAATGTAAAAAGTCGTTTTAATGCTTTTTACATAATGTTGTACACAGTTTTTAATTTATTTCACGTAAATGGTAAAGTGTGTAATTGTGATTATTGGACTCTATTTCTTTGGAAAAAATCCAATAATAAAAATCGACACCATATCTATATACTTGAAATCCGCTGTATTTATTCTCATTACACCCTCCACAATTTTCTCTCCAGTTTGGATTGAGTGTGAAGCTGACCTCTTCACCTGGATTTAGATATATAGGGATATTTGTTTTTTTAAAGTTATAGTGATAACGCGTTCCATGTCCATTTCCATCTATCCCTCCTTTGAGTCTTTTATCATTTCGTAGATGCTCTAATGTTGCAGGACCAAATTCAGATTCAGCAAGAAAACAATATCTTTTGTTCGAAATATTCTTAATGACTACAGTGTAATTAATTTGTCCATTGACAACTTCTGAATTCGACTGTATCAACTTCAAATCTTGTCGTGGTGCTAACCACCTTTCACTAAGAGTATCTATTAAATGGTTGAAATTATATTCTTTTGTCAGACTTATTATTCTAGCTAATCTAGTTTTTTCTATTACAAATGGATGATTCTTTTCAATGTGTTCAAATGCAGTAGTGAGTACCATTTGTTTTATACTGTCTTGATGGCAAATCATAATATCTGCATGCGTATCAACCCAATTGGAGTGTGAATAAATAACGCCTAAATCTTTTACGATAATATCCGCTGTCATTCTATTCGGTGATCCACCCACAAAATGGTCATCAGTTTGAATAATCTCAATTTTATGCCATTTGTCATTCACATTTATACTATCATTTACTGTCTTAAAATAGGGGTTATCAGAACTCGACATACCTCTAGGAACAAAAGATGCAATGATTTGAGAACTATCTCTAGATAAGAAATGATTTTGTTCTGTGAATACAGTAAGATCGTCCGAAGGAGTTGTTTTAAGAACAATAGTGTCTAAAAATGAATGATAATCTATGATTTTACATGAATCTAAATCCACTCTTTTCAAATCCATACCACCTTCAGAAAGATAGTAAGCTTCATTTTGCGCATTACAGAAAAGGCAAAGAAATGAATAAGATATTAATATAATTGATTTCATTTATATTGTGTACAACTTATAGCTATAGCTAACTCCCAAGATAAAATCACTCCTCTGACTCACTAATTGCTTTTGAATTAACGAATAGAACTTTAAGGAATGTCCGCGTTTCATTTTATATGTAAATCCAAATTTCAACCTCAATTTATTGATTGCATTTGTGGCAACAACATTCGTTGAAGTGTAAGTAAGTTGATTATTAAACCGATAAAATAATTCGCCCGCTAAGAACGGTTTCAACTTAGACTTGGGAATACTGTAATCGAATTTAAGCTTGTAGCGAAGTGTGTTTTCTGTTAGGTTCTGTGACTCTAACTCTGTTGTTTCTCTAAGTCGCATAGAGATACCTAGATCAGATTTATCATTGATCAAATCCATAATTTTTTGAAACTCCAAATCAAACGTATAGCGATGTGCATATACTCTGTTAATTATTGATGAATTAAATGGTACACTTGAAAGTCTATATGATGTGCCCAACTGAACAAACTTATGTGCTTTGAAGGAAATACTTGGTGATAGGAAACGATTCTTGATGTGACCTGCATTATCATCTAATCGCAATTGAGTTTCTAATCCAAGGCTCAATCGATCTGAGATTTCACTTTTTATATCCCCTTGCATCCAAACTCCAAAATCGGTTTGACCGACAGAAGAATGACTCAAAAGAAGCCCGAAAACTAGGATGAAATAGTAGTTGAATATCATCAATTAATCCTTCACAATAAATAAATCTGATGCAGTTACAACTTGCTTTTTATCTGTGATTAAGACATCTACGGCAACCTCGATAAAGGTTAATCCAGCATTTAATGTATCTACAGACATCGCGTAAACAGTATAATCACCTTTTGTTAAACCCTTAAATTGATAATCTCCATTTGCGTTTGTACGAACTGATTCACTGTAAAAATCTTCTTCACCATATTTGATATATACGCGTTCATCTCCGATAACACTCAATAATCCAGAACTAGAAATACTTTTACCTTGATTACTAACGTCAATAGCAAATGGTGTATTAATATCATCTGCATCAATGACTTCACCAAAAGCAACATTTGTAATAGTGACAATATCATTTGTCACTGAGACATTAAAATCGCTCGAAGCATTAGCGTCAATTGCAGCTGCGGTATTAATTGCAATTGTTACATTCGATTCTGAATTGCTATACGTTACTTTGATTCCTGTTCTTCCTGCTAACGCAGGGTCTTGACCTAGCCAATTGGTGTTTTCATACCAAACGTAATAATAGGTTCCTCCATTTGGAGTATTCAATAGAAAATAATCGCTGTTATCTAAGATTGACCCACCTATGCCATCTGCATGTGTACAGACGACCGTTGTTACCTCTTGCTCTAAACTCCCTCCAAAATTAGTTAAGATGAGTCCCGAAACGCTTCCTGTAATCGCAGATGACCCACCAGGCCCTTCCACCTTTTTACAGGATGAAAAAATCAAAACTGAACTAATTAATGTCAGTGTTAAATAACTAGTTATTCTCATTTACTTTTATTTAGTTGACACTCAGCTTTCCTGCTGTTGAGTGACCCGTTGATTCAATTATTTTGTAGGTGTACATCCCGCTTGGTAATTTCCCTACAGCTATTTGTGCATTGTATGAATTAGAAATGATGTGCTTAGAAACAATTCTACCCATTGCATCTAAAATGTTAATTTGTCCCTTAATAATCAAATAAGGAAATTCAAAATTAACAAGTTCCTTTGCTGGATTTGGGAAGACACGATATACAACTTCATTATTTTCGTTAATTGCTAAATCATTGCATACACCAAACATGTTCGCATCCATCCAAGTTGCTCGATCAGTAATCCAGGTTTTCAAATAACCAATTTCTTCGGCATACGTTGCACCAACAAAATTATTGGGCCATAAGTATGTTCCTAGGACACTCCATTTTTGGAAATTTCGTTGTTGAGCATCTTCTAGGTATGCAGCCATGGAATCAATATAAGCCATTAGCGTATCTGTATGCCACTCACCCATTCTCATCTCCTGCCATCTGCAATTCATATCGTGAGCAAAGGAAGGATCTTGAACGAGCTTTTCCCACCAAAATGGATTCTGCAAACCGCCTCCTCCGCAAAAGTTGTAAAAATCAATTTCCCATCCCGATGTATTTCCACCATCACAATAATTTGCATTACCCCAAGCTAGATTGAAATCCCAAAGTGGTCCTGCCACAATTTCTCCACCATCACTTAAACGTTTTTTGTAATAAAAAGAACTAATTCGATAACCATCTACATTTTTACCAAATTCATTGACTAACATAAAATCAATAAACGACCCTTTATCAATGAATGGAGCATACCCCAAGACTGGATCAGCGAAATTGGGCCCATTTAATGCAGTTTCAAATGCAGTTACAGCAGATTCGATATAGGAAAGTTGGACAGGTGCGAGACTATCTAAATCAGGATCATGAACTTGCATTTTAATAAACCCTGGAGCACCTAAATAAGGGGGGAATGGTGAGGTCCATGCAACTTGACCTCCAGCAGTTAGCTTGTCCACTTTTAGGATGTAGTCACCTGTTAGTTCGTTTCCACTAAGGTCTGTTGTTTCAACATCATTATTTCCAACCTTTCCATCCTTTCGTTTTATTTTCTCGGTGAAGACATATACTCCTTGGTATTCTCCATTAAGAAAAACCTCACACAACTTAGTTCTGGGTGCATATCGATCCGTATCCCAACCCATCTTATAGGAAAGCACATTCCTTAAGAGAGATTTATCAGAATATGGTGCGTACAAAACCCAGTCATTATCGTAGGCCATATCGAAAATACTTACCTCGGTTTTATTTCCCGACGGGTCTCTTGTTTCTAATCCCCATTGTTTTTTCGAGAATCCTCCAGAAGATGACCCTCTTCGTTCGATACCGATATTTCCGTTGAATTCATTGAATGGATCCGTTAAGTAATTCATAATTCCTGGTCCATTGTATATGATCCCCATTGTTGCATCAATTTTTGGATCATTAGGAATTGGAGCACTTCCAACAGTATTGATTACAACAATTGGAAGGTTTGTTGAATCTATTGTAAGTGGTGGTGGCGGAATTGCACAACTTATTGTAAGGGTAGCACACAACCCAGTGTTTTGACAACTGTATTCGTCCAACAATATATGAACCGAAATTGATGCTTGAGCAACGGCAACAATTTCTGATTGCGTTCCACAGTTGTCGTCGTTATAGCCTAAACCTATCGTTCCAGAAACATCATAAATGGAGATTTGTGTATCCCATGAAGTGCCCCCACAGGTACTAAATGTATATTCCATACCAGCGACCAAATCCACCGTAACATATTCTCCACCATTCATACAATTGACAGTAAATGAACCTGGACATGTTGCTGGTGTCGCATTCATTGTAAACGTATTATCGAATGGACATTGTCCTGATACGGATAATGTAAGAATTAATGATAGAAGTAGTAGAATACGTTTCATAAAGGCAATTTCATCCACAATATACTGAAATTAGATTTTATTTTCCACTGATTTTTGGCTTAAGAGCAATTTGCGTTAATGATTGGCGCGGAAATCCTTTGTTAGACAATTTATTGGCAACAAAGATTGCAGAGAAAGCATGTTAAAACGCCCAAAAGAAAAACCTAATACGTTGTCGTCATATTTTCATCTACACAGATAATAAAATCAGCTAAATCTTTATTTTCTTTCGCTAGTTTCTTAATGTTAGCTTGATCAACTGTTGATACTGTGACATAAGACCTGTCTGGGTTTTCGAGTTTCAAGTACCATAAGATTCCCTCATAGTGATTCGAATGATAAGCGCCATTGTAATGAATAAAAAGGTTACCCTCAATATAATTCGTATTAATGAAATGTGCCATCGTAGCATCTTTCATTGCTTGAGCCATCACTAATTCTGGAGTGCCATGTTCTCCCATCATTACCAGGATATTCTGATATGTTGGAAGTTCAGGATCAAACGTAATTGGCAACGGTGCAATCCAAGATTTTTCTTCAGTAGTGAGTGCATCAAGTGCCTCAAAACCTTGTTTGAAGACCCTGTTTGCATATCTCCGTGGAATATTTGTTGCAATAAATGAGAGTGAATTATCCTTGGCAAAATCAACTAGTGGAGCATAATCAGTGTCATAGTTCGGCCAAAGTCTAGCCAGCGTATCCAGCCCTTTTTGATCAATTTCCGATGAAAGGTATTCGTTCAATACGCCTTGATTGTCCTGCTCCATCATTTCTGCACCTAATGTAAGTTTTCGAGATTTAAACAGGTCAGTTGTCACTTCCAATTGCAACCAGTGAGCAATTGCATTGTTATGGTTCTCACCAAAAAGGACGATATCACTTTTTGCCATCTTCTTAACCATCTTCTTATAGGAAACGGCTTTACCTTTCGAATTGTAAATTTTATATGCCGGTTTTCCTTGAGAAAAAGAAACAGTAGATATAGAAATCGCTAATAGTAATAGTATGTTTTTCATCTTAATTGTTTTGATCCTTAAAAGTAGGAGTAATTATTGGGATTCATATCGATCTCAGGTTAACTTCGTGAAATAAATTAGAAGAAGCTATGGCATTGATAAAATCATGTAGAGGAAACACTCCAGTTGAAGGAAAGGATTGTTGGTTTGCTGAGAATGCAACAATTATTGGAGATGTTATTATGGGAGATAATTGCTCAATATGGTTCAATACTGTGATTCGTGGAGATGTTAATTCAATTCTCCTAGGGAACAAAGTCAATGTTCAAGATGGTGCCGTTATTCATTGCACCTATGAAAAGACGAAAACAATCATAGGAAATAATGTATCCATTGGACACAATGCTCTCGTTCATGGCTGTACAGTTGAAGACAATGTGTTGATTGGTATGGGATCTATCGTAATGGATGATTGCTACATTGAATCAGGAAGCATTATTGCCGCAGGAGCAGTGTTATTGGAGGGCACACGAGTGGAGGCTGGATCTATCTATGCTGGTGTTCCTGCAAAGAAGGTCAAAGACATATCGCCTGAACTATTTGAAGGGGAAGTAATGCGAATAGCAAACAATTATGTAAAGTATTCTAGTTGGTTTAAAAAGTAGTTTATTTTCTATTAACATGTTAAATATGTCGTCTAATCACATATTAATAACGACTAACACTTTGTTGATTGATTGATTTTCTGTATATTATAAGTGACTTACGATCACTAACTTAAAACATCGGTTATGCATTACAAGAAAAACGAACTCACGTTACTCTATAATCAAGAGCGCGAACTGGACAGGAAAACGTTGGCAACAGCGCACGTTCTAACAGACAGAATCAATCGACAGGAGATTCATTCACACCGGATTTCCGAAACATTATTCCATATTCTAATAAAAAAACTTGATGGTGACCCCAAATTACTGGTAGATAAATCGAAGCCATATTATCAAAAAGAGCTTCGTGGAAAATCATTAACCGCCTATGGATGGTATTCAGTTATGATGAAGCACCCCGAATTACTTAGGGCACCAGTAGCATTATTTCATGGACGGGCAATGCTCTGTAACTCCTCAAATGATGTATTGAAACTTTGCTAGGTCTTTAACCCCGTTGGAGCTAACAAAAAAGCCCTTCCATCATTATGGAAGGGCTTTTTAATTTAATATTTTTGCTTATTTCTTCGGATCACGTTTTGCATCCGCATTTTCTTCAACTTTCTTCAAAAGTTCCAGTGTTTCTCTTGACGTACCCATTGTACTTCCTTGAGCACCTTTATGATTCGGGTTGTAGAACATGCCAGCCTCTTCAGGTTGACCGTGTAGTTCAGGGTTCAAGTATTTCCCTGCGCGATCACCCACTTTAACAATAACATCCATTGATTGCTCAGGGTTTTGTTGTAAGTATGCATCATTACGATCAGCGTAGACTGTCCATGATACTTTTGTGTTTGGAGCTCCTGCAACTTCGAACGAATTCCCAACAATTTCCGAAAAAACGTAAGGATGTTCTGGTGTTCCAATTGCAGTTAACTGGTAGCTGAAATCAATATTAATATCTTGGAAATAAGATGGGAGTTCAACTGTTGCTTTTCCATCATTGTCCAACATAATCATACCACGATACATATTCAGTACCTCGTTTGATTCAATAGAGAAATGTTTCAATATTTTCGTTGCTGGTTCAGTCGGATGATCGATCATGAAGCTTTTAATACCCGTTGCTCCAGAGTTTCCATTTGCAAATAATCCAAACCAACCTCCAGTTCCTCGAACACCAATACCCCAACCAGCAGCAGGAGCACTGAATCCTTCAACGCCAACGTGATCAGAAACATCTGTTCCTGTATAGGCAAAATCTCCAACTGACATTATACCTGGAATAACATTGCTTTGATTTTGGGCCACTACAACATTTCCGATTCCATTATGTACTGCGAAAATTGCTGGGTCGGGATTTGCTGGATTATTCACATTAAATTCTGAATTTCGACCAGACGCACCTTCATGATTGATTAAAATTCCGTGACCAACACCGTGTTGAGATCCTGCAAAAACAGCACCACTAACAATTCCAAGCGCAGTTGGTGTTGCCGTTCTTATTACCCCATTGAAAGCAAAAACATCACCACCAACTGTAGGGGTAAGTGCATTATCAACAGCTAAAACATAAGATCCAGTACCGTTAAAAATGGATAAGTTGTTATATGTTCCTATTCCTCCTGCAGCAGTCATCCAATTCACAGTTGCAACAGAGTTAGATCTCATAATGTTCCATTGACCTATTCCGCTCAATACATCATTTGAAATACCATCTCCTGTACCTGAATGAATGAAAGTTGCAGTTGGGTCAGCATTAGCAGCATTTAAATTACTCACAAAATACCATCTCCAAGTGCTAGATTATCAACATTAACAGCTGCCCAAGGGTTCGTAAGAATATTGTGGACAGCATTCACTGTATGACCTATTATTTCTGTTTGGATTACATGCAGTTTACTTGTCGGAGTAGCAGTTGCTATTCCTACATTCTGTGCATATATAGCATTAGATGCAAGTAACATTATGGTTGTTGTAAGTGTTATTTTCATTGTGTAAGTATTTCTTGGTAGCATACATCTAGTATCCACTAAATGATAAGTTAGGTAAAAGTACACCTTTCCTCTTACATCACCAAACTATTAATAACTGATTGATAGATAAGTAAGGTTCTAATTCAAATTAGAACTCAATCAAACTAAGCGAATAGTAACAATTAAAGCCCCTATTTACTTAATCATTTCAACTGCTATCAAAGTGTAATAATCATCCCTAATTCACGTCCAATCTATATGATGGCTCTTGCACCTATCATTCGATTCGCGATCTGTATCTATCCTTACTCATTTTCGAATTTAAGAATATCTGTACAATTAAGTAGACCCAGAAATATTACTATTTCAAAAAGCACGAAGATCAACTTTTTGATTTATCTAACCTATTTAAATTGAGTTAATTATGGAATGGTATATACCCTTAACAATTATCCCAGGAATCGGACTCATTATCTTATCAACATCGAATATCATGCTTGCTCTGAATAATGAAATCACAGAGCTAGAGAATAATGGAATGTGAAAACACGTCAATAATCAAGGATAAACTTGCTCAACTAAAACGAGTGAGTATTTCAATCGTTTTTCAATACATTGGTATTTTACTCCTCCTTTTTACAGGCATAGCTAGTTCTCTATTTGAAAATATTGAAATTCTTCCCAAGGCATTACTCTCTTGTGGTGTTGTCTCTGTAAGCATTTCCATAATTATTTTGTTGACCTACTCAACCAAAGCAGTAAAAATTCGACAGCGACACCTTAAGTTGTAATATCAAGTCAAACAAGTATTCTCAATTTTCATACCTTAGCAAGATGAAATTCTGTCATGGAATCTCACCTAAGAACTACGAAAAATACAAAACATGAAAAAAATATTCCAATTAGTTGTTTACTTACTAATTACACAACTGAGTCTCTCTCAAGCAACATTTAGTGTAACAACATCAGGAACAAACCCACAGATTGATAGCGCAATTCAGTTTACGGCTGATATTTGGGCAGTCCGACTAAACTCTGCTGTCCCAATCAAAATCAAATTTATTTACGCTGATTTAACAGCTGCTGGCCCTCTTGGAATCACATTCCCAAATGGTCGGAAAAATTTCAGTTTAGCACCAACATCAAACGTCTGGTATGCCTCATGTCTTGCTAATTCTATTGAGGGAACTGAAATAAATACAGGCGAATTTGATATGGATATTTACATGAACAGTTCGACGAACTACTATTTTGGACTAGACGGAAACCCTGGGCCTGGGCAATATGATTTTGTTAGTGTTTTTTTACATGAAATAGGTCATGGTCTAGGAGCATTAACTGTTTCAGAGATTAATACTGGAATTGGTTCTTATGGTTTTTTAACTTCAACGAGTACATTTCCACTTGTAACTTCATTTCCATTCCCAACACTGGAAGGCTTACCTACAATTTGGGATTATCAGATGATCAATGGAGCAGGAGATCGGATAACTGACACACTGCTTTTCGCGAATCAATCAATTGCATTGGGAGATGAATTTGAAAGTAATGATCTCTACTTCTCTGGTGCAAATGCATCTGCGGCTAATTTCGGCAATCCTCCTAAAATTTTTGCTCCTCCATCATATAACGATGGTTCAAGCCTTCACCATTTTGATGAGAACACCTTTTCTGCTGCTAGTGGAAATGGATTAATGACACCATTTATTTCAAATCAAGAAGTAACTCATAATCCAGGAGGTGTTTTAATGGGGGCTCTTGAAGATATTGGTTGGTCGGTTAATGTGGTTGGGGTCAATCAAAATTCAGCATCAACATTTACAATTTATCCTAATCCAGCAATGGACTTTCTGAATATAGACCTTTCGCTGTATTCCAACAGTAACATGGAAATTTCTATTCTTGATCTAACGGGGAAAACTGTCATCTCGAAAAGGAGTGATGGTACTGACATTCACAAGTAGACATTTCCTCTCTTAGAAGTGGTTCTTATTTAGTATCGATTCAAGGTGCTGTAAATTTTGTTCCAATAAGATTTGTTAAGATTTGAAAGTCTTAACCGACATAACTATTTTTTTTTGAAATTTGCAATTAACTCCTTAAACAAATAGATGACGAAACTAATGAGTTGGCTAAATCAGCCCAAATCGCCCTATGGATTAGCAATTTTCAGAATTCTTTTCGGCTTGATTCTACTTTGGGATTTGGTTCGAATCAAGAACATTAAAATTATTGATAGCTTCTATCCTAGGGGAATAATTTTCCCATACGAATTCATCGATCTTCCCTTTATTCAACTTGATTCAATGAATTTTTTAATGGGTGTACTAATGATTTGCGCTATACTAATTACTCTAGGGATATTCTATCGCTATGCGATGCTCTTCTTTGCTCTTGGATTTAGTTATTTTTTCTTTCTCGACCAAGTTCTTTACAATAATCACCTCTATTTAGTTTGTTTAATTTGTTTTATAATGGCCTTTATGCCAGCGGATGCTGCTTTTAGCTTGAATAAAAAACGACATCGACTTACCATACCTCAGTGGAGTTATCGCCTTCTCCAATTCCAAATCGTTACAGTGTTTTTCTTTGGAGCAATCGCAAAACTCAATCCATACTGGTTCGAAATGCACCCTGTGGAAGAGTTACTTCACTATAAGGCTCAAAAATCTGGAAATAGTTTTTTATCCTCACAATTTATAATGGTCTTTATTGCATACGGTGGGTTTCTTTTTGACCTCTTGATTGGGCCATTATTATTGATTACTAAAACGCGTAAGATAGGAATAATCAGTGCAGTCATTTTTAATATCATCAATGCTTATCTGTTTGATGATATTTACATTTTTCCATTCTTCATGATGTCAGCAATGTTTTTGTTTGTTGATCAATCTTGGTTGAAGTCCAGACTCACTAAATTCAACTTGATTAAAGTTTCAAAAATTGAATTTAATAGAGGAAAGCCAGTTAAATTTACAGGTTTTAGTATTATCATGGTTTACGTACTAATACAAATCTATCTCCCACTTCGACATTATGGTATGGATGGATACACAGACTGGACGGGAGAAGGACAGCGATTTGCTTGGAGAATGAAAATACAAAATAGAACAATTGAAGAGAGTAAGTTTGCCATTTTTGATCTCGACGAAAAAGTCATTCATAATGTTGAAATAAATCGATTCCTCTACCCTGATGAAATTACTCAAATGTGCCACTCTCCCCAAATGGTGCTGCAATTTGCACGATATATTAAAGAAATAATTGCCTCTCGAATTGGAATAACTAATTGTTTGATAAAAGCGAAAATTAAAGTCAAATTCAACGGTCTCGAGCCTGTTTATCTATTTGATCCTAACGACGACTTGATCTCCATGTCTGAAAAATATGACAGTTTTAATGATTGGATGATTCCTCTCACCAAGGCCGGCAAAGAATTGGAAACTAATCCAGACGATATCCCATGGGATTAAGCCAGCCTGCTCTGAAAGATATTCTACTAATAACGCCACCATTTACTCAGCTGAATACACCGTATCCCGCAACAGCCTATCTAAAAGGATTTCTCAACACAAAAAACATTGAATCCTATCAATTAGATCTGGGAATTGAGGTTATTCTTGAGGTTTTTTCATCATCACGCTTGAATGATTTATTTGAACTTGCAGAACAGAATTTTAAGGACCATTCTAAGAATGCACAACGAATAATATCTCTAAAAGATAAGTATTGTTCAACCATTGATAATGTTATCAAGTTTCTTCAAGGAGCAAATAGCAACCTTGATCAGCAAATTTACTCTTCAGAATTTTTACCTAAAGCTGGGAGATTTGATGAACTCGAAGACCTCAATTGGACTTTTGGGGACAACAGAATAATAGACAAAGCGAAACATCTTACAACCCTTTACCTAGAGGATATTTCCGACTTTATAGTTGAATGCATTGATGAAAATTTTGGTTTTAGCAGATACGCGGAACGATTAGGGGAAAGCGCAAACGACTTTAATGAGTTATACAGCGAATTAAATGATGGATTGACTATCATAGACAAATTTACAGTCTTCATCTTAGAGGATTACATGACAAAAATTTGCCCAAAACTTGTCTGTTTATCAGTCCCTTTTCCTGGGAATTTGTATAGCGCATTTCGTTGTGCTCAGTTTATCAAAGGGAATTATCCAGAGGTGAAAATTGCTATGGGTGGAGGCTTTCCTAACACTGAACTAAGATCGTTGACTGATCCGCGTGTTTTTGAATTTTTTGACTTCATTACATTAGATGATGGAGAATTACCTATTGAACTTCTTTATCAGTCCGTCGTTAATCCTTCTTCTAAAAATCAATATCGACGAACCTTTCTCTGCAAAAATGGAACTGTTGTTTATTCTGATGATTCAACGAAACAAGATTACAAGCAATCTGAAGTTGGAACACCTGATTATTCTGACTTACAATTAAACAAATACATCTCTGTGATTCAAATCGCGAATCCTATGCATAGCTTATGGAGTGATGGGCGATGGAATAAGTTAACAATGGCGCATGGTTGTTATTGGGGCAAATGCACTTTTTGCGATATTTCTCTCGACTATATAAAGCGTTACGAACCATTGGCAGCTAAAGTCTTGGTTGATCGAATGGAAGAAATTATTGATCAAACCAATGAATACGGATTTCACTTTGTGGATGAAGCCGCTCCTCCTGCTTTAATGAAAGCGCTTGCCATTGAAATAATCAAAAGACGTTTAAGAGTGACTTGGTGGACAAATATCCGCTTCGAAAAAAGTTTTACTCGTGACTTATGCTTTCTTCTCAAGGCATCTGGTTGCATTGCTATTTCAGGTGGACTTGAAGTTGCCTCCGATAGACTATTGGCATTAATCGACAAAGGTGTTACGGTTGAGCAAGTTGCAAGAGTGACAAAAAACATGACCGAGGCCAGAATTATGGTCCACTCCTATTTGATGTATGGCTATCCAACTCAAACAATACAAGAAACGATCGACAGTTTAGAAATGGTTCGACAATTGTTTGAGCTCAGAATCATTCAATCTGGATTTTGGCATCAATTTGCCCTAACCGCACATAGTCCCATCGGTAAATCACCCGAAAAGTATGGAATTATTCCAAGTTACAAGTCGATTTCATTTGCAAACAATGATATCCAATTTACTGACAAAACAGGAATAGACCACACGAAATTTAATTTCGGGCTAAAGAAATCACTCTATAATTTCATGCACGATGTCGGTTTTGAAATCCCTGTGGATGAATGGTTCGATTTCGAGGTGCCAAAAACAACAATTCCAAAAAACTTTATTGTTTCATGTCTTGATTCTGAATTGCTTTCAATGACCCGCCCAAATGCAAAACTACTCTGGCTAGGTGAGATTCCGAAAGTCATAGAAAACCCCAATGACTTATTACTACATTTTGAAGTCAAACAGGGTTCGTTTAAAATCAATCTACCGATAGAAAAAGGCAAATGGTTTTTAAATCAATTAGAGCAACTCTCAATTTACAATGATGAAATTCTAACTTTTAAGGAGTTAAAGGAAGATTTCGAAGCAAAATTTGAGGATTTCGAGCCGTTTTGGTATTCTAAACCAATCGTGGAATTAAAGGAGCGCGGAATTCTCATTTCCTAAGTCAATTCTTTAACAAATCTTGTCGCCCAATTCATTGGAATATTCGCAATTGAAGCTTACATTTATTCTCAGTAGTCGCACCAAAGCAACTCGAAACGAAGACGTATGAAAAAGCGTATATCAGTTCGGAAAAGATCCAGAAAGGCTTTTCGTCTAGCAAATCAACTTCTATTCAGTTATATACTTCTGTTTATTGGCAAGAAAATTTTCGGTAGAAACTATTTCGAACGAAGAGTGAATACTACTCATACGAAAAACGCCAAGCGAGTCAAAAAAACTATTCTTGAGTTACAGGGGTTATTCACTAAGGCAGGACAATTAATTTCGACGCTTTCTCACATTTTGCCAGATCAATATATGGAAGCCTTAGAATCGCTTCAAGACAACGCCCCTGCATCATCCTTTGATGAAACAAAATTGTTTATTGAGCAAGAATTGGGTAGGTCAATCTCATCTGTTTTCAGTGAGTTCAATGAAATTCCAATCGCATCAGCATCAATTGGACAAGTTTACCGAGGACGACTAATGTCTGAAGAGGACGTTGTAATTAAAATACAGCATCAAGACATTGAAGAACTTGCCAAAGCAGATCTTGGAATAATTAAGAAGCTCATCAAACGTGTTTCTTTCTTCATTCAAGTACATGGGATGGAATATGTTTACGATCAAGTGAAAAGCATGATCAAAGATGAACTTGATTATATTAAGGAGGCAAATTCCATGCAAGTTATTGCAGAAAATATCACTGATGTTGAAGGGGTTCGAATTCCTAAGGTGTTTAGTGAATTTTCCTCTACACGAATCTTGATTTCAGAATTTGAACAAGGTGTGAAAATTACAAATATTGCCCAACTTGATGAATGGAACATCGATCGAAAATCACTCATGGAAAGATTGATTTTAGTTTATTGTAAAATGATTTTGGAAGATGGGTTTTATCATGCAGATCCTCACCCAGGCAATATTTTAGTAAACAAAAAGGGTGAAATTATCTTGGTAGATTTTGGTGCAGTTGCGGTTTTAAGTCAGGAAATGCGTCAAGAAATCCCCATTTTACTTCAAGCGGTAATTCAAAAAAATCAAGCGAGAATTTTAGATTCCCTCCGAAAATTAGGCTTTATTGGAAATGATCGAGAATCTGAGAAAATTGCTCAACAGTTAATCGCAGCACTGAGTCAATTTATTCAAAGTGAAGTCAAAATCGACTCAATGAATTTCAAGGATATGAATTTTGAAAATTTAAAGGGAAGTAGTCTCGATAACTTACGGAAAGACATTAGCTTGAAAGAATTGACAAAAACAATCCGTATTCCAAAAGATTGGATTCTATTGGATCGGACACTTCAACTCTTGATAGGTACGAGCGCTACCGTTTCAAAGGAACTGAATCCTATGGACGTGATTAAGCCCTACTTAAAGAGACTAGTCCTCAAAGATGGAGGGCTAAAAAAGATCATTATAGATGCGATTAAACAGCAATTAACAACCTTGATATCGCTTCCTTCAGACCTTAGTAGTTTATTAAAAAAAGCGAACAATGGAGAACTCGAAGTTACTATCAAAACAGATGATTCGAGAATGTATGCACTCGGTCAACAAGGTATATTAGCATTATTCATTTTGGCAGGTTTATATTACTATCATACCTGTGAAAACAACTATACATTAATACCAATCGGGTTTCTTTCCTTCCTTTTGATGAGATCCGTTTGGAAACACCGAAGATCATGAGAGATATTGAAAAAACAGAAGATATTACATTACTAGTTGACACATTTTACACAGATGTGCTGAGAGATAATTTACTTGCACCCTTTTTTAAAGGGCTGAATTTCGAAAAGCACAAACCAAAGATGGTACATTTCTGGTCCTTCGTGCTACTAGATGAGCAAGGATATACAACAGACGTTACACAAAAGCACATCAATATGCGATTGGAAAAAGAACATTTTGATCGATGGATCGAACTATTCAACTTAACATTAGATAGATTATTTGAAGGTGAACGCACTGAAAAAGCAAGGCAAAGAGCAGTGTTATTAGGTTGGACAATTCAAAGTAAACTAGCATCGAAGTGAATCCATAAAAAATCCACGCATCAAAAGAGATGCGTGGATATCAATAATATATTTTCTATCTAATCTCTAACTAATTGGACGAATCCTTGTCCACTCACTAGATCACCATTTATACCTGTTGCAGTGTATTGATAGAAGTACGTTCCTTCATTAGCTTTAGTGCCATTTGGAGACCTGCCATCCCAACCAACTTGTTGTCCAGGAACAACTATCGGAATCGATTGATCATAGACGACATTACCCCAACGATTGGTGACTAACAGATCTAATATTACCGTATGGGTAGTCTCTAAAAATAACACATCATTTTCACCATCATTATTTGGAGTAAATATATTCGGCTCTAATACAACTGGAATTGGATATACACAACCTCCATCGTCCACAACAGCATCAATAATATAATTTAGAGCACGAGGATCTGTACATCCACAAACTACTATGTCAATTGGAACATAACTAGTGTCTGAACAAGTTTGAGAAGAATCTAAGTAAGAAATTAACATCACATTTCCTGACGAATAATAAGTCTGTGATTGTGCAGAAGAGTTTCCAATATAAGTGTTATTTCCATTATCAAAGTCCCAGTAATAATAAGTAGTATTCAGGCTGTTATTAACAAGCGTAACAGTGGTACCAACACAACCATATACTGGAGACGCAATGATTGATGAAATTGGAGGTGCAAGTTCAATCACTTCCACACTGTCAAGAACAGAACAAACATTATCAGAAACAGTAAAGTAATACCATCCAGCTCCGATATTTTGCCAACCTGCGGTATTTACAAATGAACCTGAACCAGGATTATTAAAGTTTAATTGATCATTCCACTGATAGTTAGCTGTACCTGTTACACCTGTTACAGCACCAAGAACAGATCCATCCGGCTGACAAGTAGTAGTTGGTATCTGGGTAACAGAACTCACCTGAAGAAGTTGATCTACAATGAGTACTACACTATCAGATCTAGTGAAGCCACAATCATCAATAAAATCTACATAATAAATGATTGTTTCTTGTTCACTATTCGATGAATAGATATACGTTGAACTTGCATTACTACCTGTTGACCAGTTAAACTGAATTGGCAGATCCGCCCCGACAATATTCAAAACGTCAACCTGAATTGAATCATTTGGGCAATACAAATAAGCTGTATCAATTAGATCATAGGTTAACATATCAATTCGAACGCTGTCTACAAAAATGCTGTCGGAAAGACTACATACAGCATCATTTACATCAACATAATACCAACCAGTGCCACCAATAACATTACTACCTGTTGAAACAACAGGACCTCCAGAACCAGGACCTGTCCATGAATAATTAAGTGCGCCAACATTTCCAGACACAAAGACTTGAGCCTGTCCGTTGGGATCACAATTTACTTGATCGATAGATGTAAGGGAGTCAACAATTAAATCTTGACTGACCACCAGCACTACCGAGTCTGAGGCCATAAAACCACAGGAGTCGGTAATATCTACATAAAATGTAATTGTGTCAGGTTCAAATCCGTTTGCAGGCAAATAGGTAGAACTTGTAGTATCACCAGTACTCCAATTGTATGTTACTGGCAACGATTCCCCAAATAGATTTAGAACTTGCACTTGTATAGAATCACTAGGGCAATTAACCGCCACAGTATCCACTAAGGTATAGGCAAATCCATTATATAGACTAAAAAACACTGTATCTGAAACGCACTGAAGGACACCAGTAGTATCAAAGACCATTGCTACTACAGAAGTATCACCAGTAGGTACCATGTAAAAAGAGTTAGTATCCATGATGCCATTATCCCAGTTTAATACAACATTGGAGCCACATGGTAAACCTGTTGCGTTGATAATTATATTATCAATGCCCCAATTGTCACAGCAAGACCCACTCGAATTCAACTGTACCCATTGAAACATTGTTCCAGGACCTAATGCTCCAGCAGGTAGAGGGACAAAAAATGAACTCCAAGATGTATAATTAGTAAGATTTCCTGGAGGTAAAGCACCCGATCCCCCAAAAGTATTCGCAGGATAAGAAAAGCCATCGGGAGCATAGTATATAATATCGATCCAGGTAAGACCTCCATTCAAACTATATTGAAGACTTACTCCTTCATTCATTAAATCAGGTCCCTCACAAGGTGATGTTCCGCCCTGAATGCTATACACCATATCAAACGTAATCGCCCCTCCACATGTTACGTCAATTGCCGAAGTAGTAATGCCAGGTGTTCCTCCTGCAGTTGAAGCCCAATAGTAAGGAGTACCATCTATACTTGGACCACATGGAGTTGCAAACGAGGCTGATCCAACTGAAGACCAACCCGAGGGGATTACTCCTGTATTAAAATCAAAGGCCTGACCTGCACTCAAGAGATTACCAATTGCAGTAACAAGAACGGAGTCCCCAGGGCATAAGGTTACTGGGCCAGCAGGAGTAACACTAATTGTACACAATTGCGCGGAACTCGTCATCTGAAAGATGACAAAAGTAAAAAGTAATAAAATTTTCATGAGTAGTAGTTATTAGTCGATTTGTACATTAGTTATTTTCAAAGACTCATATTTCCATCCACCATCGAGGTTGGGATTTGATACTATCCGAGATAAACCATAATTTTCAAAATTACAATCTGCTTCTAGAAAAGAATTACCAGTGATAGAAATTGCATAATGGAATTCACTTTCTTCTTGACAACCGCTGCAACCCTCATAGTATTGAAGTCCAAAATCATAGTTAACAGTTTTAGACTCTTCATTATTGTTTTCTATTTTCAAAAAAACATACTGGCTTGGAAACTTTGCTTTTCCTATTCTGCAATTATCCATTCGCGTAGAGATTACAATTCCATCTTGTTGATAAATGACTTCCCACTTATTAGATGGCTTATCAGAACTCGCCTGCGAAAAAGCTATGGTAGAAAATAATACTGAACACAACGTCAGCAATGGCAAGATCATCTTAAATTTCATTCTTTTCATGTAATAGTAATTAATTGGTTTGTACTGCTTTTAACAGTTCCAGTTACAAAGGTAGACATTTATCTGTCTTCATTCCAAAACTAGACGTAAGACATTTAAAAAAGGATGCATGAAGAATTGCACCTGTTAATAATTTCACTTTTTAATGTTTTATTGTAAAATTAATGTGCTTTGATTTCACTTCGAGATTCATAAACTTAGAAGCATTTACATCAAATTCGGCAGTGGGTTCAGAAGTTAAGAAAGCTAATTCACTTTTTTTCGAACAACGATCAGCAATTTTCGGATGACGTTCGAGATAATCGACCAAACTTTCTGCAACGATTTCACCTTGAGCAATTACCTTAACTGATGATGGTAAAATACTTACAATATAATCCATTAAGACTGGGTAGTGAGTGCAACCTAGAATGATCGTATCTATTTTATCATTTTTATCGAGTAGTTTTTGAACATCTCTTTGGATGAATTGTTTTCCTGCATCTGTTTCATATTCATTGTTTTCGATGAGGGGAACCCACAAAGGACAAGCTTGCTGAAATACAGTACAATCCGGTGAAAAGTTTGCGATTTCGATCACATAAGACTCTGATTGAACAGTTCCTTGCGTTGCCAAAACTCCAATATTTCGAGATACAGAATAACTACCAACGACTTCAGCACTTGGTCGAATTACACCTAAAACGCGTTTATTTGGTGCCAAATTGGGTAAATCCTTTTGTTGAATTGTTCGCAATGCTTTTGCCGATGCTGTATTACAGGCAACAATTACTAGTTCACATCCTCGATTAAACAATTCTTTTACTGCCTGAAGTGTAAATTCATAGACGACGTCATAAGATTGTGTGCCGTAGGGAGTGCGTGCATTGTCACCAAGGTAGAGGAAGTCATATTCGGGCAATCGATTTCTCAAATCCTTAAGAATAGTTAATCCGCCATATCCTGAATCAAAAACGCCAATTGGTCCCATGGGGTAAAGGTAAGAAGATATTAAGAGATGAGGTTGTAAGACACGAAGACATAAGACTGACAGGATTATGTGTTAAATGACACAATTCCGCTAAGTGTGTAAGCCGAAAGTTTCATAAAATCAGTCTACCCTCAAAAATAATCATAAACTAGTGTAGAAAACCATTCAGATTATCCGATGCGGGAATTAATATATCCTCTACACCACGAGCTCTGATGTCGGCCAAAACACTCATCTAAAAGGCAGTTAAGTCGTTCTTTCCAAGCCACAGACCTAAGACTTCTTTTTTCCATCACGTTTTAATCCTACAGCAATGCAAATTGTCTTGTTAAGGATCATGACAAAAACCTATGGAGTGAAATTTGAGAAAAAAATATAACCTTTGAATCCTGAAACGTATAATTTGATTGATTTAGGATTATTAAAGTTGTTGATTCCGGAGTTTCTTGTAGATTATTTCGAGGTAGTTGACTACGAGAAATCCGGTGAAGAATTGCATTATTCTTTGAAGAAAAAAATGACACACCCGTAGAGTTTGAGAGTATAAAACTGAGCTCAAAGGGCTTTCTGAATGAAATTACTGTTCAAGGTTTTCCAAAAGCAGTAATAGTAACAGACAGGTTCCATGTGCAACAATTGACCTTATTTTAGCTGTTACATTAATTAGCATGTTACGGTTGTAAAGCAGAGTTACAGTATGTAAAGAAAGTTCACAACCTAGTGGGACAACTTTAGGCTTCATCGAGAGATGGAGCTTTTTTATACATTAATGGGATCAAGGCTAAAAGTTGGAGAGGAATTGAAAATTAATTGCGCTTTTGTAGAAAAAAAGCACCTTGAATACTTACATTGACTTGATTCTTGTTATACCGAAGTTACATCTGGCTAAGTATTCAGTTCATACTATTCTTCTAGGATGAAATTGGAGCCGTCCTCATCATTTGGTTTCCTATGATGCTCAAGATACTCATCCACCATTTTATCTATTATATTCCCGGTACTCCAAATCCATATTCTATTGCCCAAACAATGTGAACAGTCAATATTGAAACTGACTGACCAGATGTTCTTTGATTTTTCACATAAACAAAGATGGAAAATTTTTAGAAGCTAAAGCGAGATGCACTGAAAGTGCATAGTTTCAATTCTTTTTGAGGCCAATAAAAACCGATTTCTAAACAAGAAGTACTACACAACAAGCCATCTGAGTTCAAACAGTTTTTTGAAAGAACATATTAATCCAAACAATTATTGATTCATTAATAAATAAAAAATCCGCTGATGAATAACATCAGCGGACTATAAATTTATTTCACTAATCTACTTCTTTAAAATTCGTTTAGATAAGATCAAACCATTATCTCCAAACAAGTTAATGATATATACACCTTGTTCGTTTTGCGAAATATCTACTTTTTCAACGTGCGAACCAGAAATCCCTATAAACGTTTCGCTAACGATAATTCGTCCAGCTATGTCAATTATTCTCATTTCAAGATTTTCACCTGTGTTACCACTAAACTCAACACTAAAGATTCCATCTGTTGGATTTGGATAAATTGAAACTTCAATTAATTCAAGAGGATTTAATCCAGAGTAATCAATTAATGTACAAACTGAAGTATCAACACATCCATTCTCTGTTACTTCTACTGCGTAATTACCTGTAGTAGATGCAGTGTAAGACTGAGAAGTTGCTCCAACGATAATAGCCATTGCATTATCACAATCTAACCATTGATACATAGCACCTATTGCATCTGCTGTAATAACAAACCCAGATTCAGTAACTCCTGCATCAGCAATTGCGACAATCACATTTTGCATTTGCGTTGAAGTATTACCATTTCCATCATCATAAGTCCAAGTAACGATTGTTGTTCCACTACTTGTGATTGGGAAGGTTGTTGTTGTAGTTCCAGTTACCGATCCTGCACAGTCGTCTGTAGCAGTTGGAGCGATTGGCATCATAACTGAATTACATCCGTTAAGATCTACTAAAGATCCTGCATCTGCAATTGGAGCAAGAGTGTCAGTAATAATTACATTTTGAGTTTGAATACTCGTATTTCCACTAGTATCTGCATAAGTCCAAGTAATAACAGTAGTTCCTGCTGAAGTAATTGGGTATGTGGCATCATTTGTTACTGTAACCATCGCTCCCACACAATTATCTATTGCAGTTGGCGTTACAGCTATCGTATCTACTTGACAGTAACCAGTAACATCTGGAAGCGAAAGCGAATCAGCAATTGGAGCGAGTGTATCAATTACCATTACAGTAGTTGCACATGTACTCGTGTTACCAATTCCATCCGTAACAGATAAAATAACGTTCTGAGAACCTAAATCCGTACATGCAAATGAACTTGGTGAAACACTCAGAGATACAAGGGTACAATTATCTGTTGATCCCATATCAATTTGAGCAGCGGTGATCGAAGCAAGACCACTACCATCTAGGTAGACATTAATTGATTGACAAAGTGCTATCGGAGGGGTTGGATCATCCAAAGTTAACGGATTACAATCATTGTCAATTCCATCACATGTAATTTCAGTCACTCCTGGGTTAACAAGAGGATCATTATCATCACAATCTCCTCCACATATAGTGTAACTGTCTCCATCCGCATCTATAGCTGCACTCATTGTAATTGTCACAGAATACCCAACGATACAAAGAGGATCTCCTCCTCCTGTATCACCCGCCCGTAGCGTCCACGTACCAAAGGGATCAGTTCCAATATAATTATCTAAATTACCGTTATTAGGTATGAATGTTCCTGAAACAGGGGTCACACCTCCAATTACTGATGCTGCTGCTTGATCTAATATTGTTGTAACAGCAGAAATACTAGCACTTCCTGTATATGTACCAGGAACAACCAAAATTTCGTTTCCAGCTGGTCCATCAATTCTAAAATTAGTCTCATTATGGAATGAATTTCCTAAAGCTGGTGACGAACATGATCCGTCAGTTTTAGCCCAAGTGATACTGATATTCACGTCGGCAACTTGACAAACACCCGCAGTGAAATCTGCAGCAGAGAATGTTATTCCAGGAAGGTTTGTGCAATACAACCCACAACCGTCAACGGTTACTGAAGAGGGTGCTGTATATGTTTTTGTAACTGTTAATTGGGCAAAAATTGTTGCGTTTGAAAATAAGAATACCACTAATAAAATGGTGATACTTCCTATTTCTCTCAATCTCAATGTGCTAGAATTTTTCATAAAAAATGGATGTAGAAGTTTTAAACAAATATAGTTAAATAAAACAATTCTTTCACAAATCTAATTTTCAGGCATTCATCGATTAATCAAACATGAAAAAGGTCGCCAAAATTGGCGACCTTTAAATTATAGATTATTAGAATTTTAATTTGTAATGACGATTTCAGATAATATATATCCGTTAGCTGTCTCAACTCTAATGATGTATCGACCATCTTCTAGTTTAGATCCATCTACAACACCTAAATTCAAATCAACAGGAAGCATAATTATTCTTCCTAACATATCTAAAATTTCAATTGCTTCAATTGTTCCATCATAACTTACAGTGAAGTATCCATCTAATGATGGGTTTGGATAAACCGTCAATTTCGAAATCGAAAGTGTTTCTACTCCAACTGTACTAACTGTCACACAAGCGGAAGTATCAATACAACTTCCTTCAGTCACAATAACCGCATAGTTACCATTTGCTATTGGAGAGAAGTTTTGGTTTGTTTCACCAGCTATCAATGAGTTGTCACTACAATCAATCCATTGATAGGTTGCAAGACTATTATTAGCAGTAATTGTTACCCCATCTACACTTAAAGATGTAGTTACATCCACACCAAGAATAACAATATCCTGTGTTTGTGTTGTAGTATTCCCATTCCCATCATCATACGTCCATGTAACAACTGTTGTTCCAATGGTCGTTACTGGGAATATTGTAGCAGTTGTACCTATCACCGAACCTGCACAATTATCCGTTGCTGTTGGTGCTACTGGTGCGTCAACTGAACAAACACCTCCAAGATCTGGAAGTGATGCGGCTGCTACTGGTGCAGTAACATCTGTAATCACTACGTTTTGTGTTTGTGTTGATGTGTTTCCTGCTCCATCTGTGTAAGTCCAAGTAACTACTGTTGTTCCTTGAGTTGTGATTGGAAGTGTCGCATCATTTGTCACAGTTACTACTCCTCCACAGTTATCAGTCGCTGTTGGATCAGTTAATGTTGTTACTGAACATTCTGCCGTTACATCTGCTAATGCTGCGATATCTGCTACTGGTCCAGTAACATCTGTAATCACTACATTTTGTGTTTGTGTTGATG
>JAJRQK010000011.1 GCA_024280295.1 Bacteroidota bacterium | reverse complement strand
GATTGTATGTTTGTAATTCTGTAGTATTTCCAACCGCAATCATACTTGTAACAAATTCAAAAGATATACCATCTTCAGATCGTTCAAGCTCATAATGACTTACATTTGATTCAGTTGCAACATTCCAAACTATATCGATGTGATCATCAATTCCAGTAGCATTGATGTTCAATAATTCAATTGGAAGCAATATGGTTGCAGAAGCAACACCAAACTCACTAAATCCGTTAAACCCAGATCGAGACAATCCAACCGGTGTGGGACCACAATCATTCGCTGTACCTTGAAAACTATTATCTTTTGTGATCAACCACACAGTACCTACAGGGAAATTGTCATCTTGTGGCCAAACCCAAGCAGTATATGCTCCAATACCAGTTCCTGTGATATCATCTAATATCCATTCTCCATGATCCATTCCCCCAAAATAGTCAATAAGATAACCTGAACACTCAGGTCCTGCAGGCATTGCGTTTGAGCTACCACTTTGAAAATAACCCTCGAGAACATCATAGTTATTAGCTACAAAATCCAGGCGAATGTATTGCATTCCTCGTTGAGCACCTGCTCCTGCAGGCTCCACACCAAGAACAAAATGGTATTGACCTCCAGCTGCGCTAATTGCCCTTCTAAATTTCCCTTGTACATAGCCCCAATCCGTTCCAGACATATTACCATTAAGTGTAACAGTATTATTTGTCAGATTTGCCATTCCCGCAGTTGGATTCATTAGACCAAACACAGCTGAGTACAATGAACCATTGAGGGGATAAGTAATTGCTCCAGTAATCCCAATACTGTCTGTGACAATTCGGTTGTAAATCACGCCTGCCCAATAATTAACGCTATTTCTAACGTCAGCAACATATCCTGTTCCATCTAGATAAACCAAACCTTGATCATTTGCTAATTCCAAATCATAAAACGAACCGTCATTAACTCCTGTCATTGCTTGCCCTCCACGAACAGCGTAGCTCCCTTCAATGAATTGACGTTCGCCAACATTAACATTGGAATTTTCAACTCGATACCTTCCAGTTCCTGATTGTTGAAATAGAGTATCTGAGTAAGAATTTCCTTGGGTTTTGATTAATCCGTTGTTTTGAAGATTTCCAGTTGCCTTATACATGTGGACATCTCCCCACACATGCACTTCAGCTCCTGCTTGAACGTGCACCAGTGCCCCGTCGTTGTAAAACTCATTGTTATGTTGAGCGCTAGAATAGAACCCCAATAGGCATGGGACTAATAGGTAGAAAAATTTCATTCTGTGTAGTTTTCGAGTGCTAAGATACGGTGTAATAAATCAAACACCAAATTATACGTCTGAATCACTGCTATTTAACATTTGATTTTAATGAAATTCGATAGGCAAGAATTCCAGGAAGTCCAAAAATGAAAATAAAAGCGATAATTTTCCCTTTAATTGTCAAATAAAAATCCACTACATTTTCCATGTCATCCTGATCATATCCTAATCCAACAAAATAGGATAAGCTTAACGGTCGCCCGTGCTTTATGGTACTGATACCAGTCTTTTCGACGATTACGCCGTCAAATAAATTAATTGGAATTGTAAAAAACAATAGGGCAAGAACAAAAGAGATTGCTATGAAAATTAGTAGTGCCTTACGTTGATTGTGCTTCATGATTTAATCCTATGTATCTTGTTCAACGCAAAGTTACTTTTATTTTTGCACTCAATGAAAAACCGATTAGCTTATCTATGTAGTTCCAAAAGTTGGGGTGGTCTGGAGATGAACCATCTTCGAAATGCCGTATGGATGTCCAAACGTGGGCACTCTGTAATTGTAATTGGTCTAAGTGGAAGCCTATATCAAATTCAAGCAGAAGAAATGGGGCTATCATTTATTGAAATCAAACCTTATCGAAAATACTATGACAGAAAAGGTGCGAAAGAGCTGAAAACACTATTGAAAAGTGAATCAGTCACTCATTTGATTATCCGCTCTAATTATGACATGTGTATCACAGCTTCAGTTAAACGATCGCTGAATGATCATTTGCATACTTCCTACTTTATGGAGATGCAAATCGGAGTAAAAAAAACAGGACTTCTGCATACATTACGTTACCGCCAAATTGATTTATGGTCATGTCCATTAAATTGGTTGTCTAATCAAGTCAAAGAAATGACACGCTTTAAGAACGAATTAATTGTAATTCCTTCCGGTCTTGATTTATCTAATTTTGAAGTACTTCCCAATCGATCAGATTCTAGGACTAAACTAGAACTGAAAAATGATGAGACACTTCTTGGGTTAATCGGAAGATTTGATCCTCAAAAAGGGCAATTACTTCTTTTGGAAGCTATGACGAAATGCAGAAATAATAACTTTTCCGTTGTGTTTCTAGGTGAACCGACAATGGATGAAGGCGTAGAATATGCAAACTCAATGAATCGTTTCATCAAAGATCACGGGCTAGAAAAAAGAGTTTCAATTCGTGGATTTAGAAAAGACATATCAACTTTTTATAGTGCTGTTGATTGGATAGTAATGGCAACGAAGGCAGAAACATTTGGTATGGTGACGATTGAGGCGTTTGCTTGTGGCACTCCAGTTCTTGGTAGTAACGCTGGCGGCACTCCAGAATTACTTGAAAATGAGTATGGAGGTCGATTATTTGAGAGTATGAACTCAACTGATTTGGCCCGCAAAATTGATAATATTGTCTCCAATATGAATTTCCCCGATAGTGAAAAGTTAAAAACAATAGCTAAGAAGTTCGATCACAACTTAGTGTGTCTAACCGTTGAGAAGGCGCTTCATCTCAACTAGTCGTTGTTTCATTCAAAGTACTCACATCACGTCAGCCCATAATATATAACCGCTCATACTTTAACTCTACGAATTGTAACTATTAATCATTACACTTGTCCTACAAAAAAAGATAACATGAAAAAGATACTATTTTCTATTGCCATGGTGTCCATCTCGATTTTGGGTATGGCGCAAGATGCTACTGTTGAAACAATTTTAGATAACTATTTCGAGAATACTGGTGGAAGAGAAGCTTGGAGCGAACTAAAAGGGCACAAACTAACCGCCAGTGTTGAGATGCAAGGGATGACAATTCCTCTTGAAATTTATGCAATGAAAGATGGTCGTACAATTACTAAAGTATCAGTCATGGGGATGGATCTATCACAAGATGCATTTGATGGCGAAGTAAGCTGGGGGACTAACTTTATGAGCATGGAACCTGAATTGTCAGATGAGGAGACTACGGAGAATATAAAGCGTGACATTGGAGATTATCCAAATCCGTTTTTAGATTACGAGGATAAAGGTTACTCTGTTGAACTTATGGGGAAAGAATCAATTGATGGAATGGAATGCTATAAGTTGAAATTGACAAAAAAACCTATACTTGTGGACGGTGAAGACGTTGAAAATGTTTCATATTATTTCTTTGATACTGAAAATTTCGTTGTAGTTCAACAAGAAAGTGAAATGGTGACCGGTGAAATGAAAGGAGAAATTTCTGTGACAATGTTAAGTGATTACCAAGAGGTAGATGGACTCATGTTTCCATTCTCAATTTCTCAAGGTGTGAAGGATGGTGAAAGCCAAGCTATAGAAATTATTGAAATCGAGTTAAACCCAGAAGTAGAAGACGAAATGTTTCAATTCCCTGGAGGAGAGTAGAAGTTTATTATAATTTTCTAAGCATACATTAATTTTATTGAAATGATAAAAATTGTAACTGCATGCGCACTACTTTTGAGTACAACTCTAGTCGCTCAAACTATTTCTGATTTGAAAGGAGAAGAGCTTTTTGGTGGCATGAAAGCTCGACATATTGGCCCAGCGTTAATGAGTGGACGAGTAAGTGATATTGAAGGTCATCCAACGGATAAATCAACTATTTATATCGGTACTGCTGGTGGTGGAGTCTGGAAATCTCAGGATGGCGGAGTACACTTTAAGTCAATTTTTGATGATTATTGTCAGTCTATTGGAACAGTTGCAATAGATCCTAATTCACCTGACAAAACTATTTGGGTTGGTACTGGAGAAGTTTGGACAAGAAATAGTACTTCCGTTGGAGATGGAATCTATAAATCAGTAGACGGTGGAACGAACTGGAAGAAGATGGGACTAGAGAAGTCTGACCGGATTAGCTCTATTCAAATTCATCCTGATAACTCTGACATTATTTTTGTTGGCGTTCAAGGTGCTCTTTGGGGTGAAAGTAAAGATCGTGGAGTCTACAAAACAACTGATGGAGGACTGACATGGGAGAAGATCTTTTATATCGATGAGAATACTGGCTGTTCCGATTTAGTGATGGATCCAACAAATTCTGATGTTATGTATGCATCGTTTTGGGAACACAGAAGAACAGCTTGGTCATTCAGCTCTGGAGGAAATTCAAGTGCGCTTTACAAAACTATTAATGGAGGAAAAACGTGGAACAAGATTCACAATGGCTTTCCAGAAGGTAAGTATGGACGAATAGCTTTTGCCATTGCACCATCAGATTCGAAGATACTCTATTCGGTAGTAGAAGCAGAAAATGCCTCGAAGAGTGGAATGTACAGGTCAGCTGATGCTGGAGTAACATGGTCTCATACAAATTCTGATTTTGCCTTGACAATTCGTCCGTTTTATTTCGCTCGAATTGTTGTTCATCCAACTAAGCCAAACACCATAATGAAAGCTGGATTATTTGGTTCTGTGAGCAAGGATGGAGGAAAGACATTTAAAGGCCTTGGGTCTATGCACCCGGATATACATGATATTTGGTATGATGTTAATGATCCAGACAAAGTTTTCGTTGGAACAGATGGTGGTTTGTATCGTTCACTAAACGCTGCGCAAACAATGGAGCGAATCGAGAATTTACCGATTTGTCAATTTTATCATGTTGCCATAGATGATCAGGTGCCATATAATGTATATGGAGGATTGCAAGATAACGGAAGTTGGTTTGGCCCATCTAGAAGTCCAGGTGGAGTGGAAGCTAGAGATTGGAAAGTAATTGGTGTAGGAGATGGTTTTAGAGTTTACCCGCATCCAACAGAACCACACATTATGTATTCAGAAATGCAAGGAGCTGAAACAGTATGGAGATATGATAGCAAAGCGCGTCAGACAAAAGTGATTACACCAATGCCTGGAGAAGGGGATCCTAAATTGCGTTTCAACTGGAATGCTCCAATCACTACAAGTTCTAACAATCCAGATCGATTGTATATCGGAAGTCAGTTTGTTTATATTTCAAACGATCGAGGTGATACTTGGAAGAAAATTTCGGGTGATCTTACAACAAATGATCCTGCTAAACAAAATCAAGCTGAATCAGGTGGACTTTCAATAGATAATTCTGGTGCGGAAAATCACTGTACTATTTTCAGTATTGTTGAATCCACACTCGACGAAAAGGTGATTTGGGCAGGCACAGATGATGGAAATGTACAAGTAACGCAAAACGGCGGTAAAACATGGTCAAATACAACTTCGGCATTGCTTTCAGCTGGGCTTCCTTCAAACACATGGTGCTATCACATTGAGGCAAGCGTGTTCGATAAAGGAACTGCGTATGCAGTATTTGATGGTCACACAAAGAATGATCCAAATACATACTGCTATAAAACAACAGATTTTGGTAAGACATGGAAGTCAATCGTGAACAATGAATCTGTTTATGGTTTTGCTCGATCTTTTCAAGAAGATTTCGAAAATCCAGATTTATTGTTCCTTGGAACTGAATTTGGATTGTATATCACTATAGATGGGGGAGGAAACTGGATGAAATTTGAAAATAACATGCCGTCTACACCTGTTCATTATATCGATATGCAGGCTAGAACTAGTGATGTGATTCTTGGGACTCATGGTCGCGGAATTATTATTATTGATGATGTATCTGCGCTTCGCCAAGTAACGAATGAAGTAATATCAAAAGATCTCCATTTTATGAAAGTTCCAACCTTCACAATGAATGAAGAGAGCACTTTTGGTGGCACAAGCACAGAGACTCAATTTGTTGGAGACAATCCTCGAAGTGGTGCTCGAATTAGTTACTATTTGAACAAGCGGCATACTTTCGGGAAAATGAAAATGAAAGTCTTTGACCTGGATGGAAACTTCATTACAAAATTAACTCCAAGTAAAAAGAAAGGCTTAAATACGGTTTATTGGAATTACAATTCAATGGCTCCTAAAGTTGCTGCTGGAAAAACATTTGTTCAAGGTGCCTTCTTTGCACCACGTGTTCCTGCCGGGTCATATAAGATTGTGATTGAAAAAGGAAAGGAAACCTTCGAAACGAAAATTAAGGTTGAATATCCAAAAAACTCTGTATTCACGCTGAAAGAACGAAAGTATCAGGAGGAAGTAACGAAGAAGTTGTTCGATATGAACGAAGAGCTTGCATACATGGTCTATCAACTTGATACATGGTCGAAGCATGCTAAAAATAAGTCGAAGAAGGAACCCAAACTTTCTAAAACTGCAACTAAATTGGTGTCAGAATTAACAAACTTGAAAGAGAATGTTGCAATTACTACAGGTGATAATTATGTAGGTCGTGCAGAAAATCAATTGCGTGAAGATTTGGGTGCTATTTATGGAACACTCGGTGGTAATTATGGACCACCAACTTCGTCTCAAATGGCAAATGTGAAGTTGATTGAGGGAGAATTAGAAGAAGCAATGAATAAATGGAAATCGATTGAATCTGGAGCATTGAAAAAGTACAAATCGGCTCTAACTCAATTAGAAATAAAGGAGGCGCAAATTAAATCGTTTGAAGATTATATCAAGAAGAATAAGTAGTGTTTTCTTAATTGATTTAGAAGCCTGATTTCACTAGTGAAATTGGGTTTTTTTATAGATTAATATGTGTGAAATGAAAAAGTTAGTAATGACTGAGCAACCTTCTTGCGTAGTCGTTAGTTTATATTAGTTCGCCTTCTAGAAACCAATCAGTCGGTCATCGTATTACTAAGATTCTTCAATCAGGCTAGTGAGGTTATTTGTACGGAGAGGGAGACACGAACCCTCAGGATTTTGATTCTAAATCACACTAATAATAGCAGCTCAAAATTAAAGTTTTACACCTCTAGCTATTCAGATGGCATATTAGGTATTCAACAAAACATATTGTAAGTTAGTACTACTGAGATGAAACGCTATTTAATCGTTATACTTATACTTCCCTTTGCGTTATTGGCACAAAATGATTTTGCTGCTCAACGCGATTCATTATTCCCCATTGCTCGAAACCAAAAAAAAGCTGACACAATTCGGGGCAACGCATATATTCGTTTAAGTGAACTCTACTACATGCAAAACATCGATTCCATGCAGTTCATTTGTAAAGAAGGAATAAAATTCATTTTACTGAATAGTGCAAAAAACGCTCCAAAAATTCAAAGAAAGTTAATTGATCAAAAATCCCAATTAATTAATAATGTCGCTTTGGGGTCCTATAAAAAGGGAGATTTAAGCACTGCTCTAAAGCTTTGGTATGAATCATTGGAGTTAGAAGAGGAATTGGGGGATACAATCGGACAGACCAAGTTATTGAATAATATAGGGAATGTCCAGATTGATTTAGAAGAAATGGAAAGAGCCATTATAACATTTCAATCTATATTGCCATTGCAACAATCAATGCAAGATAGCTCTGGGATCGCAAGAACATACAATACCTTGGGGTACATTGAAAGGGTCGATGGAAATGATTCCCTTGCTTTGGATTGGTACAAAAAAGCTTTGGACATTCGTATAAAAATAAACGGCCAACCTGGGATAGCTGGAAGTCGTATAAATATTGGTTTCATCTATAAAAAACAAGGCCGATTTGATGAGGCACAGCGCCAATACTTATTGGCATTGAATATATACTTGAAATTGAACCACACACGAGGATTAATTCCAGTTTACAATAATTTAGCGAGTTGTTCTTACGAGATTGGCAACTTCTCAAATGCTCTGAAATACGCAAAAACAGGTTATGACATGGCTGTTGAAATGAAATCGCTTGATGATCAAATGCACCTAAGTGAAGTACTCTCCAAAATTTATGAAGCAACTGGAAATGAGGTTAAAGCTCTAAGCTATTATAAAGAATTTATTGTATCAAGAGATTCGCTCATTAGTCAAAAAAATTACAAAGCATTAATCAATCAGGAAGTGGAATATGAATTCCAAAAGAAAGAGAAGATTAAAGAGTTAGAACGGATTCAAGACAAAGCAAATGCGGACTTAAAAAATCAAGTTGAGCAAGAACGGACCTTTCGCTTTAAATTAATCTCAATAATTGCATCAATTGGTCTAATTCTAGTGATTGTATTCCTTTATTTCATTTTAAAACAATTGCGGCTTTCAAAACAACAACGGACCATTATTGAGAAACAGAACAAGGAAATTGAAATGAAGGCCTTGCGCTCTCAAATGAATCCACATTTTCTGTTCAATAGTCTCAATTCCATAAAGCACTTTATCATTAAAAACGAATCAATAATCGCTGCTGGTTATTTAACTAAGTTCGCAAAACTGGTTCGACTCGTACTGGAAAATTCAAAGCACAACTTGATTCCTTTGGAGGAAGAATTGGATTGTTTAAATAACTATTTAGAACTTGAGAAACTGCGCTTTGACAGTAAGTTCGACTATAAAATTACTGGAGATTCTGAGGCTTATTCCATTCAAGTGCCACCATTGATTTTACAGCCCTTTATTGAAAATGCTATATGGCATGGCATTTTAAACAAAGAGGATGGTCTTGGTCAAATTGATATCCTGGTGAAAAATTTAGAAAATGCTGTACAAATTGACATCACAGACAACGGAATTGGGCGCAAAAAAGCCATGGAAATTGTTGCCGTATCAGGACTGCAAAAAAAATCTATGGGACTCACCATTACACATGAACGCTTGCAAATATTAAACCGTGTTATTGGGATTGAATCTAAAATTGAAATTCTTGATTTGACGGATGCCAATAATAACGCTAACGGAACGAAAGTAATAATTTACCTACCTCACCATGACTAAATTGCGAGCTATAATAATTGATGATGAAGTGCATTGTGCTGAGACACTAGAATGGCAATTGACCAATTTTTGCCCTTCTGTTAAATTAATTGGTGTGTTTTCCTCTCCAATTGAAGGTTTAGCCGCTATAAAGGATCAAGCACCGGACCTTGTCTTCCTAGATATTGAGATGCCCAAAATGAATGGATTTCAATTACTTAGATCACTCGAAAAAGTAGATTTTGGGGTGATCTTTACCACAGCTTTTGATCAATTTGCGGTACAAGCTTTTAAGGTAAGCGCAGTAGATTATTTGGTCAAGCCAATTGATGATGATCAATTGAAATTGTCCGTTGAAAAGGCAGAAAAAAGGAATCCTGAAAACGCGATGGTTTCTGTTGATTTTTTGCTGGAACAAATACAAGAAAATAAATTATCAAATCGAATTTTTCTACCCACATTAAACGGGCTTGAATTTTTTGATAAACAATTAGTAATTCGTTGTGAGTCTGACAGTAACTACACGACCGTTTTCTTTGAAAAGAATGATAAAATGGTCATTTCAAAAACCCTCAAAGAATTTGAAGACTTACTACCAGAACGACATTTTTTCAGAGTACATCATTCCCACATTATTAACCTACTTTACGTTCAAAAATATGTTCGCGGAGAAGGTGGACATTTAGTCATGAAAAACGGGAACATCGTTCCCGTTTCACGTGCTAAAAAGCAACTTTTATTAGAATGTTTGCAACAATAGTCTCGTCTTCTCCAAAGAAAACAAGGAAGCAGAATAGCTAAAACTAAACCGCTTCCTTCACTATATCTAGTCGCAATCTATAGCCTGAGGATAATCGTTATTGTACACCCCTCTACTCCTTACTGTAGATTGATAGCCTGCCCCATCATAATTTTGGCGGAATGAATAGCGTTGTACTTTACACATACCATCTGGCCATGTAGTATAGCAAAGAGCTACAAGGTAACGACCTGTAATAACAGGAGTAAGCGTTTTTGTTCGAGTAATAATCCAATCTGGACTTTCAATTTTCACTTTAATAAATTTTTCAGCATACCCATTCGTGCGTCCAAAATCTTTAGCGGCTGCTAATACTTTAGCGTTTAAATTAGCATCCTTCATTTTTGCGGTATAATCAGACCAAGTTCTCCCCATTACTGGAGCATACTTTTCGCCTACCGCCTTTTTCAAGGTAAAGCCTCCTGATGCTGCCAATTCCTTCGTCATTCCAGCATTTAAACTAAATCCTGCAATTTCAACCTTTACAGAATGCCCACCTTCAGCCAAAGCTCTCATGAAATCCATCCACTCCTGACGCGGCACCATGTCTTGTGGATCAGTTGCGATATATCCAGTAAATGCTGTCTCGGTAGAATTACTATTGACCGCCAAATAAAAAGGCACATCTGTAATTTGTTTTCCATCCATTTCCACGAAAATCATGTTATCGCCGGGAATATTTAACCGTGGCACTCCAGTACTGTTTGATTCAGGGTAAAACTTTTTGAATGAATGATCCCAACACCAGCCTTGATTAAAACCACTTCCATCGGCATTTAAAGGGTATAACACTTGATTGCGGAAAGATTTATCCATGAAAAATGTAAAATAGATTGGATCGTTAATTGAAAAATCAGTAACAATATCAGCAGCAGTAATAGCATCTGGTTCCATTTTCTTTTTAGTGAAAACAATGTTACCAATATTAGCTTGATGAAATGGGCTGAGAATTCCATCATCTGGTTCTGCACCTCCTAGGAAAGCTACAACTTCCTCATCTGTTAAGTCAGGGGCACAGACTCTGCCCTTTTTCTGACCTACTAATTTCTCTTTTTGTGCTTTGAGTTTTTCTCTCATGGTCTGACTTTGCACCGTTGCAGAAAAACCAAAGATCATTACGCCGATTGCGAGTAAACATAGTGATTTCATAATTTTATAATTTAATTGATTAATAGTGTAAACCTATGCATCAATTGATTAATAGAGCTATGGGAATGAGTAGTTTGAGTGGTTGAGTGAGTGGTTGACAGGAGAAGTGAAATATTATGTATTGTAATCAATCTGATCCCCCCATATTTTACCAGTAGGATTTAGCGACGGCTAAAGTTAATCTGTCAAACACCCTGTTTCCAAAGTATCTTCGGTTAAGCTTGTAGCAAAATTCGTCCAAATAGGATTGTAGATATTTCGCTTTGATCTTG
>JAJRQK010000002.1 GCA_024280295.1 Bacteroidota bacterium | reverse complement strand
TGGATACTTATCGCGCATTGTCACATTCATTTCAAGTGGGTGCATCTCAATTTGTGTCAGCTTTGCTCGACCTCAAGTTAACCCGTAATTCATCTAGTTTTGGTTCAGCTTGGAAACAGCGTGATTTCACTATTCAAGAAAATCAAAAGGAGTTTTTACAGGGAGTCGAATTTTCGGATTTTATTGTTTTTGAAACACTACTAGACTATCTCCCAGAGGGATGTAATGTTCACATGGGGAATAGTTCTGTTGTTCGTTATTGCCAATTATTTGATCCAATTCCATCACTGCATTATTTTTCAAATCGAGGAACAAGTGGAATTGATGGGAGTACAAGTACAGCAGCTGGGATTTCTCTTATGAGTCCAGATAAGTGCAATGTTCTTTTTACAGGTGATGTTTCGTTTTTTTACGACAGTAATGCTCTTTGGAACAGTAATCTCCCTTCAAATTTGAGAATATTTCTGATTAACAATGAAGGTGGTGGAATTTTCAGAATCATTGATGGTCCTCGTAAATCACCTCAACTTGAAAAATATTTTGAGGCTCATCACACACAAAAAGCAGAATATATTTGTAAAGCACATGATGTTGTCTATTCAAAAGTAGCGTCAATTAATGAAATCGAAAAGGAAGTTCAATCATTCTTCGAAGAGAGCGATCGCCCTAAATTAATGGAGATATTTACTCCACGTGAACGAAATGATGAAGTGTTAAAAGCGTTCTTTTTTGCTGCCCTGCAGAATAAGATTTAAAGTTTTGAACCGCTATAAATTGACTTGATTGTATCGGTGGGGGTATTATAATATCCATCTATACTGTTAGATTCTAAATAGAGCATATTTCCTACCCAAATTGCCTTTCGGACAAGATGATTATCACTTTGATAGTCCCATGAGATGAAATTTACAGTGCTGTGAAATTTCCCAACATGAATTGTTTGATTATCAACATCAAAACTACGATTACTCGGCATGGTGACTGTTAGTGTGTCGGTATAAGTGGCATCTATACCAAGTCCAGTGTTCGCTTTAACTCAAAAAACATAAATCTAACCATCTAATATTCCGGCAATCATTTTTATAACGTATAATCACATCCAGTCAGTCAATTTTTAATCAGGGTGATCTGACAATCTATCCATCTAATATTCCAACAATCTAAGTATATTCACGTCATGAAAAAAATGGCACTGCATTGGAAGATTATGATTGGAATGGTTCTCGGAGTTCTTTGGGCAATCCTTTCTGGATACATGGGCTGGAACGGCTATACAGCTGATTGGATTAATCCTTTTGGGGTCATTTTCATTAATTGCTTAAAATTTATCGCAATTCCACTTGTTTTGTTTTCGATTATTTCGGGTGTTGTTGGAATGGGGAATCCTAAGCAACTCGGTAGAATTGGAGGGAAAACATTGCTGATGTATTTGTTTACGACAATGATGTCTGTTTCTGTTGGTCTACTCATTGTGAATGCTTTTCAACCAGGAGTTCAGTCGAACGAGAAAACTAGGTTAGAGCACCGTCTAGAATATGAAGTCTGGGCTGTTGATAATGGAATTGAAATCAAAGATGGCCGTTTAGAAATGGCTAATGCTTCTGAAGCTAAACTAAAAGAAATTAGAGAGAAATTATCTACTGATTCTCAGTCTGATGATGCGCAAACTGTTATTTCAAAACAAAAGAATGCGGCATCTTCTAAGGAAGGCCCGCTTCAACCATTGGTTGATATGGTTCCATCTAACCTTGTTAAAGCACTCTCAAGTGGAAATTTGATGTTGCAAGTTATATTCTTCGCGCTATTCTTCGGAATTGCGATTGCATTAATGCCTGATGAAAAGACCAAAACTGTTAAGAGTTTTTTTGAAGGGATGAACGAAATATTCGTCAAAATGGTTAACATGGTTATGCGCGGCGCACCGTTTTTTGTATTCTGCTTAATGGCTGGAGTATTAGCTAAATCAGCAGATAACTTAACTGAATTAGGTGAAATATTTGTTAGCCTTGGCTTCTATGCTATTATTGTCATTCTTGGTTTGGCAACACTTTTATTTGGATTCTATCCATTGATTTTACGTGTATTTGGTGTGAAAATAGGTTACCGTGATTTCTTTAAAGGGATGAGCCCAGCTCAGTTTTTGGCCTTCTCAACAAGTTCTAGTGCTGCAACATTGCCAGTTACAATTGAGTGTGTGACTGAAAATTTGAAAATTCCTGAGAAATCTTCCGACTTTGTCTTGCCGATAGGTGCAACTGTTAATATGGATGGCACATCTCTTTATCAGGCTATTGCTGTAATTTTTCTAGCACAGTATCATGATGTAGATTTATCGATTATTCAGCAATTAGGAATTGTATTGACTGCAACGTTAGCATCAATTGGTGCTGCTGCTGTACCTAGTGCTGGACTCATCACACTTATGATTGTCCTTGGAACTGTTGGGTTAAATCCAATGTGGGTTGTTCTTATCTTTCCTGTGGATCGAATTCTTGACATGTGCAGAACGGTGATAAATGTAACAAGTGATGCAACTGTTTCTGCTGTGATTGCTAAGAGCGAGAAAATGATGTGATGAATGACATACACCTCTATAAATTAAGGTTTCCAATTGGTGAATTCAATTTTCCTTCAGGGTTAAATAAAGACGAGTTATCTTCTTTTAATGATACTTGGATTAACTCAATAAAAGAGTTTCCAAAGACTGTGAAATCATTAACGTCAGAATTAACTATCGAGAAAAATTGGAAGTATCGCCCAAATGGATGGATGTTGAAACAAGTCGTGCACCACTGTGCAGATAGCCATATAAATGCTTTTATCAGAATTAAAAAAGCTCTTACTGAAAATCAGCCTGTTATATCTGGTTATGAGGAAGCAAAATGGGCCGAACTTACAGATTCTTTAGAAGACGACTTAGCTGGTTCAATTACAATTTTGCTAGGTCTGCATTTAAGATGGGCTCGACTATTGACAACACTGAATGAACAAAGCCTCCAGTTAACCTATTATCATCCTGAAAGTAAGACTCTCGTCTCAGTACAAGAAGCTATAGCAACATACGCATGGCATTGTGATCATCATCTTGCTCATATACAATTGGCTATAAATTCAGAGGGTAAATACAATTAGAAGGCACAAAACTAATTTTCAAATTTAGGGTACTCGATTTGACTTCTTAGTGCGTATCAAAAATGCTGGAAGAATTGTGAAATCTGCTATTAGAGCAATGAAAAGTGACGATGCAACAATAATCCCCATTGAGGAAATACTTCCAAACTGCGAAAACCCAAATACGAAAAAACCTAAACTTAGAACAACAGTAGTGATCAACATAGGCTTCCTCAATTTCATATAAGCTTGACGAGCAGCTTCTAAATTCGACAT
>JAJRQK010000001.1 GCA_024280295.1 Bacteroidota bacterium | reverse complement strand
CTTTAGCCTTTGCTTCTGCATCGGCTTTAGCTTTAGCATCTTGAGTTGCTTTTTCTTTGGCAGCTTTATCACGCGCTATTTGTTCAGCTCTTTGTTTTGCGTCACGTTCTGCTTTAGCCTTTGCTTCTGCATCGGCTTTAGTTTTAGCATCTTGAGTTGCTTTTTCTTTGGCAGCTTTATCACGCGCTATTTGTTCAGCTCTTTGTTTTGCGTCACGTTCTGCTTTAGCCTTTGCTTTAGCTTTAGCATCTTGAGTTGCTTTTTCTTTGGCAGCTTTATCACGTGCTATTTGTTCAGCTCTTTGTTTTGCGTCACGTTCTGCTTTAGCCTTTGCTTCTGCGTCAGCCTTTAGTTTGGTTGCAGCTGCTTTGGCTTTTTCTTCTTCCTCTGCCTTACGTTTCTTCTCGGCATCTGCTTTGGCTTTTTCACCTCCACCATTGTTAAATTCTTGACCTTTAGCACAAGGTCCAAGTTGAGCACCCTTTGCCTGATACTCTCCCCATTCAGAAAGTGGGATTTCCATCGTTTCTGAACTGATTGATCCTTCAGGAGTAAAGCAAATTGTGATGGTTTGAATCGTCAAGCCATGATTTCCTTGCTCACCACCAATATTCAGACCTGGACGCTCTTCTCCTTCTTCAACTCCATTTTCAAGAGATGTTGAATCTAACTCATTGCTCGTCTGGTTATTTTGCTCATTAGGATTTAAATCGCAAGGTCCTTGAGTTGCTCCTTGAGATTGATAACTTGCCCACTGACTTGTCAAGATTGTTTTAGGAATCCCATTCATGCAAATTACCATTGTTGGCTCAGGGCATGGTCCCAAAGTAGCACCTTGTGTTTGGTATTTTCCGACCTGAGAAGACGGAACTTCAACCGCAGAACCATTCAAACACATCATCACCGTTTCTTCTTGGCAGGGCCCCATTGTAGCACCTTGTACTTGGAATGTTGCCCATTTAACAACAGGAATCTCTTGCTGATTACCATTCAAACAGATTATCATTGTAACCTCTGGACACACTCCTAGGGTTGCCCCTTGTGTTTGATACTTGCCAACTTGAGATATAGGAATTTCAATGGCATTGCCATTCAAACACATGGTTACGGTTTCCTCTGGGCATTTACCCATAATCGCTCCTTGTGCTTGGAAAGCTGTCCATTTTGCAACTAGGATTTCTTGTTGTTCTCCATTCAAACAAATTGTCATTGTCGCTTCTGGACAAGGTCCTAGAGTTGCGCCTTGTGTTTGATATTTTCCAATCTGTGAAGAAGGAACTTCGATAGGGCGGCCGTTTAAGCACATGGTTACCGTTTCTTCATCACAAGGCCCCTCTGTTGCTCCTTGTGCAATGTAGTTTGCAAGTTGAGATGCTGGAATAGTAAGTTGATTTCCATTTAAACAAACAGCAACAGTGATTTCTCGGCAGGTTCCCATGATGGCTCCTTGTGATTGATAGGTCGCCCATTCATCTAAAGGTATCTCCATTTGTTGACCATTCAAGCAAATTGTCATTTTAGCTTCTGAGCATGGTCCAAGAATTGCTCCTTGCGTCTGATATTTACCAACTTGTGAAGCTGGCACTTCAACTGGAGAGCCATTGAGGCACATGGTCACTGTTTCTTCAGGACATGGGCCTTGTGTAGCTCCCTGTGCTTGGAAGTCTGTCCATTTTGATACAGGAATCTCTTTTTGTTCCCCATTTAAACAGATAGTCATTGTCGTTTCTGGACATGACCCGAGTATTGCTCCTTGTGCTTGATATGTTGTCCATTCAGAAATTTCAATTTCTAGTTGACTACCATTTAGACAAATAGTGATTTTTTCCTCTGGAACCTCTAATCCATGACACTCACCCAAAACATCTCCGTGGGCTTGATGGGCAGGCCAAGCTGACAATAGGATTGTTAGCGTTTGTGTATTTGAAGTGTTTCCTGAAGGGCGATGACAAATCGTAATTTGATCCTCAGGTTCTTCTATTTCTGGACAAGGACCTAATTGTGCTCCTTGTGCTTGATAGGCTGGCCAATGAGATAGAGGAATTGTCATCGTTTCTGGATTACCTACATTATTAAGGTGGGGTTTACAAATAACAATTGAATCTATTTCCTCACTGGGGATGTCAATAATTACAACTTCTCGAACGATTGCTGTTTGACTGGTAACAGCTCCGCAACTGTTTGTTGCAGTAAGCACAATGACATTATTTCCAGCATTGAGATTCACTGTATTCTGATACGTTTCAGATGCTAACACAAAGGATGCGCCACTAGCATCTACAACTCCATTTACGGTAAGGTGTACTTGTGATGCGCTTGTAATATTAGCGATTGTTGATTGAACATTAAACGTGGCTGCAGGTGTGTACAAAGGATTTGCTGCTGGTGCAGCAATGCTGATTATTGGAGCATCACATGGGCGATGAGTTATTGTCACAGACTCTGTATCTGTTCCACAGTTATTTGTTGCCACAATTTGGACTGTGTTTATCCCTTGATTCAGTGAGATCGTGTTTTGGTATAATCCGCTTATAGGAGAATAGGATCCTCCAGATTGAAGTGCACCGTTCATGTACAGGTTGATTTGATTCACGCCAGTTAAATTAAAGACCATTGCCTGAACTAATTGACTAGGGTTTGGTGTAAATCCACCGTTAACGGGTAAAATCATTTGAACATCTGGTGCATCACAAGCATTAAAAATTACCGTGAACGTTTCAGTGTCTGTTCCACAATCGTTATTTACACTAAGTTGAATTGTATTTGCTCCAGCATTTAACACAACAGTTTTTTCAAATAATTTACTTATTGTATTGAAGGTTCCCCCTATTTGAATTGAACCGTTAACAGTTAATTGCACCTGACTTGCAGAGGCAACATTAAATAGTTTAGCACTGATTAACTGAGTCCCAATATTTGCTGTAGATGTCGCGCCAAGAGGTAAAATCATTTGAATGATAGGATCAACACATGGCGTGTATTCAACAGTAATTGTTTCAGTATCTGTTCCACAGTTATTCCTTCCAGTAATGGTAATTATGTTTCTTCCAGTAACAAGATTAAGGTTACTTTCTAACAAACTTGATGTCGCATTGAAGGTGAAGTACTTGTTTGACCCATTTACTTGGAAGGTAATTTGGTTCTTTGACGCTGCATTGAAAACATAAGCTTGTAGGATGTAATTTGACTTACTTACTTGCACAAAGGATGAGTTTCCTGTAAAGAAGTTAACGTAAGGGTCAGCACAATCGGTGTAGGTAACTACAATTGTTTCAGTATCTGTTCCACATTCGTTTGTTGCTGTGATCTGAATTGTATTCTGTCCCTGTTGTAAAATAATATTACTTGAGAACTGCTCGGAAGTTGTGCCGTACGTATAATTTGAATTTGAGACACCATTCACAGTATAGTAAATTGTTGTACTATTTTCTATGTTTGCAAGAACATTATAAGATGCATTTTCTACATCTGCACCATTTCCACAAACATTCTCAAATGCTACTACTGGATCTTCACAATCATCAAATGTTAATGTGATTACCTCACGACCCGACCCACAGCCATTATTCCCAACAATTTCTATTGTATTGTTACCAGAAATTAACTGAAGATTTGCTTCCAACAAGTGTGTGTTTGGATTATAAAGGAAATTAGTTGTCGGCACACCATTTACACGAAGAATAATGTTTTCTCTTCCAGAAATAAAATTTACTTCTGCCTTTAATATATAGAACTGTGTTAATGAATTTGCTCTTCGCTGATTTGGTCGAATCAATCGAACTACTGGCTCTTGACAGGGTGCAATTGTAGTTACTGGAGGAGGTGTTGGAGTTGGTCGAATTGGACGAACTCTGTTCGCGCCTCTCAATCTAAATCGCATATACATACTTGTATAATGATATAGATCGTTTTCAAATATTCCGAAACGAGGAGTCCCATCTGTGTAGCCATCAAAGTCATCAATAAGTGTAAATGTTGTTTTGTGCTCAATGCCCATCGAAAATCTTGGGCCAAATTGATATCCAAGACCTATTCCGAGACTAGGCATAAAGTTTACATCGTATGCATTGGCACTTCCATCTAACGGAGTTTCATAAAGACCATCTAGTACATTATTAATTGAAGGCTTCGAAAAACCAATTGAATCATAATTGTAGGTTCCTGGTTGACTTAAAAAGACAGCTTGATCGATAAGGTCACCACTCGTTTTATTCCAACTTAGATTAAGACCACCAAAAATGTAAGGATCCCATCCTGTTCTCCCAACAAGTCTATTTGGGTGAAGGGCAAGTTCTAGGCCTAATTCATGAACGTCTGCTTCAAAGTTATTCACTGAATACCCTAACCCATTTTGGTAGTCTTGAAGAGAGCCAGTATAACCTGTTCCCAAATGTGCAAGGTTAGTTGAATCGTAATCGTGACCATTCCAAGTTCCTCGTAAATAACGCATTCTCAGATCAAAACTAATTCGATTGCCCTCACGGTAATTGAATGATCGACCAAATAGGAATCCATATCCTAGGTTTGTTTTGTTTTGGACATCAGTAGTGTTCCATGCAGCCCCAATATTTAATCCAAGAAACCAGTTTGAACTATGATCATAGTCCAGACGTTGTCCGAAAAGATTGAGTGCTAAAAAAATACTAAATACGAGTGTAATAATTTTTCTCATAAGTCTTGTTTTTACAATTCGTCTAGGTATACTTCTATTATTGTGCCAAATGCTGAATTAGCTTGAGTTTCCTGCAATAACGGGGGTAAATTTATCTTAATTTCCGTTAAAATCCCAGTAAAACACTGGCTTTTCGCGCGTTCAATGATAGTTACGTTATTTTTTTGTTAATGTCTGTCTCACTGAGGGGTGATGTACGTTACGTTCTGTGAATGAGTAGTGTCTGTATGCAAATGATTGACACAGTACTATTTTTGTTTTAACTTTGATCTGTTGCCTCAAAAGGAGAATAGTAAATTCAGTAAAGTATATGTTGAAAAAAAACATGCAAGCGTTAGTGATGTGTTTCACGTTTTTGGTAGTATTCAACACTTTGGCTCAACCGTCAAATGATAATTGTGTGAACGCATTGGAGGTGTGTGCAAATCAAACCTTTTCGTTGACAAATAGCGGAGCTAATGCCTCAGTATGTATGAATTGTGAGGATGATTTCAATTTTTGCTTTGATGATCAAAACTCCATTTGGATGACCTTTACGACGAATGCCACTGGAGGGAATGTTCAAATTGACTTCTCGAATTTAGTTTTTGTGTTGAACCCAGGACAGGATACAGAACTTCAAGCAACAATTATTCAAGCAACAACACCTTGCGATGGATCAACCTATACTCAAATTGGTAATTGTATTTCAAATGCTGTTGGGAATTTCTCATTGACGGCAGTAGGTCTTCCGCCGCTAACCCAATATTATATTGTTGTTGATGGAGATGATAATGGTATAGGAATAACAACATCTGCGGAATGCTCATTTGATATGGTGCTTTCTGGTCCTGGAATTGACAGAATAGTCCCCACAGTATCAATCAGTCCTTCAAATGGGAATTATTGCCTGTATGAAACGGTGACATTTAATGCAGCGACAACAGATTGTCCGAACACGAGTGATTATCAATGGTACATTAATGGAGTTTTGGTTGCAACAACAGTGATTTCTGTTTTTCAAACTACGGCTTTGACTGATGGCGATATTGTTTCGGTGCAAACAAGCTGTTATTTGCTTTGTTCTGAAATTGTATTTGATGTTGGCTTGGCAAACACAGTGATTTCATTTCCAGTGGATGCGGGAACGGATGAAACAATTTCACCAGGATCGTCAATTAACCTTTCGGGATCAACAACGGCAGGAATATTTGTGTGGACACCAGCTCAAACATTGAGTGATCCGAATAGCTTGAGCCCTTCAGCTACACCAACAAGTACAACGACATATACATTATCTGCGACTCAATTTGGCTGTACAATTAACGATCAAGTGACAATCACTTTAGAATCTGACCTTTTTATTCCCACAACTTTTTCTCCGAATAACGATAACATCAATGAAATTTGGTTGATTGAGGGGATGGAAGATTACCCAAATGCATCCGTTAAGGTGTTTTCTCGTTGGGGGCAAGAAATATTTGAATCAACAGGGTATTCTCTTATCAAAGCATGGAACGGAACTTCGAAACGAGGGCAAGTTCTTGCTTCGGGCGTGTATTATTACGTGATTGAGTTGAAAGATTCAGAGGAGCAAATTTTGAAAGGAAGTGTAACGGTTATTCGGTAATGAGAGGACTATTTTTGTTAACCATCGGTCTTAGTGTTTCAACTTGTTTTGGACAGCAATTACCTCAGTACACGCAATGGTCTTGGAATTTATTTGCCTCGAACCCTGCTCATGCAGGAATAAAAGAGTGTATCGATATTAGAACACTATACCGAATTCAATGGGTTGGTTTTGAAGGGGCTCCAAAGAGTGGTTTTGCAACTATTGCGATACCCCTGAGTTCAAAACGAAGACAGTTTTTGAGTGCTCGCCACGGAATGGGATTTAAATTTGAGACAGATGAAATCGGTAATTTCAGCACACAGCGATTTAATATAGCTTATGCTGGACATTTCAACTTTAATAAAACAGATCGTCTTTCATTGGGAATATATGCTGGGTTTGTTCAAATGGGATATGACCCAAATGGTGTGACAACAACCTCCCCAGATCCTAGCCTTCAAGATCAAGGATCTGTTTTTGCTCCAGATGCAACATTTGGAGCATGGTACAATACTGAAAATTATTACATCGGGTTGTCCTTGCAAAACCTAGTTCCGTCGAGGTGGTCTTCCATAGGTACAGATGCACGTTACCGATTTCACTCACTAATTAATGCAGGTTACAGATTAAAAGTAAACGAACAGCTTACATTATTACCAGGATTTCAACTAAAAATTCCACCAAAAGGACCTGTTGCTATTGATCTTATCTTGCAATCTGACTTTAATAATACCTTAGGATTTGGAGTTGGATATCGAACTTCCGATGCATTATTACTCTTCTTTCAACTGAAATTAAAAGATCAGTTTTCGATAGGGTATAGTTTTGACTACACGTTATCGTCCATACAGTTGGGGGCAAAAAACACTCATGAAGTTTCACTTCGGTTTACGTCATGTAAAAAACGAAATGTACGTGCAGGAAGCTGCCCTTTGTTTGAGTAAGCATCCTAATTTCGAGTGATTTTGCGTTAGTGATTGAAGCGGCATCCTTTAATTTGATGAAGGTTGAGCAGTCATTGAAGTCCACCTTTGAATTAAAGATAGAACGGAAAGCACGCCCGAACGCCCAAAAGAATAGCTAGCTATCCACCTTTCACTGTTTGTAAACAATCCTTCTGAAAGTCCTGCGCGATTTACTTTTGATGATCTTTGAGTAAAATTGAAGAACATGAAGCGTATTGTTGCAGGTTTACTAGGAGTTTTGATGTTATCGGCATGTGTGCCAGCGAAAAAATATAACGACTTATTAGAAAAAGAACAAAAGTGTAGTGAGGAGATCTCCAAGTATAAATCTGATGCATTGAATTTCGAGGCATCTGCTGTTGACTATCAGAATCAATACGAGCGGTTACTTGAAGAGGTTGTCACAATTAAAACGAATGCCGCAACCATTGGTCAGCAATACCGAACTATACTTGCGAAATACGATCGATTAGTTGAAATTAATGAGGCATTGGAGACTACGTATAATAAGTTGATATTAACAGGGTCGAATGAAACGGCTACGTTGACCTCAAATTTGGACAATAAAATGCTCGAAATCCAACGAAAAGAAGCCGAATTATACACGCTTGAGCGTAAATTGCTTGAGAAGGAAGCTGTTTTGAAAGATCGGGAGCAACGGGTCTTGGAATTGGAAGCGCTGATCAAAAGCAAAGACGAAGCGACTGCGAAATTGAAATCAAGAGTGAGTGATGCACTCAAGGGATTTAAGAATAAAGGTCTTACGGTTGAAGAAAGAAACGGAAAAATTTATGTCAGTTTAGAGGCGAAATTGCTTTTCGGATCGGGTTCAACTACAATAGAGGAAGAAGGAAAGGACGCGCTAGTTGAACTCGCAAAAGTGCTTGAATCTGAAAAGGATTTGGAGGTTGTGGTTGAAGGCCACACAGACACAGATAAGATTAGTAAATCAACTCATCCTAAGTCGAATTGGGAATTGTCAGTGTTACGAGCTACGGCTGTAATCGATATTATGTTAGATAACTCGAAGATCAATCCCAAGCAATTAATGGCAGCAGGACGGTCAGAATTCCACCCAGTTGATCCGACGAAGAAAGCAAAAAATCGTCGAATTGAAATCATTATATCTCCGAATTTGAATGAGTTGTACGAGTTAATTTCTGATTAACCATTGAATCATGCGAACAGCAAACAACTGCATTAATTATATCGAATTCAAGGCGGGTGACTTGGTTAAAATTAAGGCGTTTTATTCCTCAGCATTCGACTGGAAATTCACCGATTACGGTCCAACATATACTTCTTTCGAGAATAGCGGAATAGCAGGAGGTTTTGAGCAATCAGAGGACAAGTTGGTCAATGGTGTTTTGGTCGTTTTATACCATGATAACCTAGAGCAAATTAAAGTGAAAGTGGTCGAGGCGGGTGGTCGCATTTCGAAGGAAATATTTTCATTCCCAGGAGGTTCTCGATTCCAATTTCTCGATCCATCTGGGAATGAGTTAGCCGTTTGGGCGACACATTAAGAGTTCAGTATTTCATTCTATTTTCGCAATATTAAATTGAATTATACGATTTAATGGTAATTTCTTTTGGCTGCCAATTCAGTATTCGGGTTTTAGTTCCATCGCAGTTGCCGTGTAAACCGATGCTAGTACGTGGGCTAATCGCCTCGGTCAAACCGGTTTTCTAAAGTACTACTTCTGCAAGCTATCACCCTTTTACGGGGCAGAAGATTTCGCTTTGAAAATAATGTTTCTACGAATCACAATGAATGAAATCGTTTCTTTCTAAGTCGACTTTGGGACAATGACAAGTACGGATACTTTGCTTTTTTCTCGATTCTTTTTTGGTGAAACTCCAAAGTCTATTGCGTAGATAAATGTCTTGAATTCGAATTGATCATTTGTATTCTCCAAGTTAAAAATCACCTCTTTCTCGACACCTTTAATTGTCAAAGTCCCTTTTGCTTTGTACGCCTCTCCTTCCTGATAAATTGAAGAACAGCTGAATTTTAGTGTTGGAAAATTTTCTACATCAAAAAAATCATTGGACTTTAAGTGCTTGTCTCTCGCCCTGTTATTTGTGTTTAGCGTAGCAGCATTAACTGAGCCGTTGATTGTTCCACCACCAATGTTTTCCGGATCCATCTTAAACTGAACAAACACATTGGTAAGTGTGCCCTTGGTTGCATCATGTAAGAACTCGAACTCAACATGTGCGTTCTTGGTGTCTATATCGAAAGTTTGAGCATTGATAACCCCACTAATAGTGAGAATGAGAGCAAGTGTTATGCTTTTCATGGTACTTGATTTGATAGTTGCTAAACGTAAAAATCACCAATTTCTTTTGTTATTGAGTTAATCTAAACTAAGAAGTCCAACGTGTTCCGTATTTTTGTTTCGAACCGAACATCGAAATTGAGTCAATTCGAAGAAATAAAAGCAAAAATTAAAGTGCTCCCGAATAAACCGGGAGTGTATCAATATTTCGATGCATCAGACAAAATCATTTATGTTGGAAAAGCAAAAAATTTAAAGAAGCGAGTTGCTTCCTATTTCAATAAAAATTTAGATTCTGGGAAGACACGGATTCTCGTCCGTCAGATTGTCGAGATTAAATACATCGTAGTCGACACTGAATTTGATGCACTTTTATTGGAGAATAATCTCATTAAGAAGTATCAGCCTAAGTATAACATTCAACTTAAAGATGATAAAACCTACCCTTGGATTTGCATCAAAAAAGAACCTTTTCCGCGGGTGTTTAGTACACGTCGAATGATCAAAGACGGCTCTAAATATTATGGGCCTTACCCTAGTGTGAAGGTGATCAATACATTGGTTTCATTAATTCGAGAAATCTACCCACTTCGAACGTGTGCACTAGATTTATCTTCAAAAAAAATCGAAGAGGGTAAACATAAAGTGTGTCTTGAATATCATCTAGGGAACTGCAAAGGTCCATGCATTGGCGAAGATACTATTGAATCCTATGGTGAATATATTTCAAATATTGAACACATCCTGAAAGGAAATTTGGGAGCCGTTATTCGTTCGTTAAAAGTAATCATGCAAGAGTATGCTAAGAATTTGAAATTCGAGGATGCTCAAAATGTCAAAGCGAAAATCGAGACAATCGAGAAGTACAAGGCGAAATCTACAGTTGTTTCACCAACAATTCATCAAGTGGATGTTGTTACTGTTGTCCATGACGAAAAACGTGCGTATGTCAATTATTTAGTCATTAATAATGGTGCAGTTATTCATGGGTTTACGGCTGAAGTAAAGAAAAAACTCAATGAATCAAGTTCGAGCATTGTTAGTTTTGTGCTTCCGGAATTGCGCGAGAGGTATCAAAGTTTGTCCAAAGAAATCATTGTAGAAGAAAAAATGGACTTCGAAATCGAGGGGGCATCATTCTTCATTCCTCAACGTGGAGACAAAAAAGCATTGGTTGATTTATCAGCACGAAATGCTAAGTTCTTTCGACTGGAAAAGGTGAAACAGGAAAAATTGATTCACCCAGAACGATATGCAGAGCGAATCATGGAGCAAATTCGTGTAGATTTCAGATTGCAAGATAAACCCGTTCACATTGAGTGTTTTGATAACTCAAATATTCAAGGAGAACATGCTGTTTCTGCTTGCGTTGTGTTCAAAAATGCAAAACCGAGCAAGCGCGATTATCGAAACTTCAATATCAAAACTGTTGTTGGTCCAGATGACTTCGCATCGATGGAAGAGGCCGTTTACCGACGCTACAAACGCATGCTAGACGAGAATCAACCTTTACCACAATTAATTGTCATCGACGGAGGGAAAGGGCAATTAAGTTCATCACTCAAAGCACTAGATGATCTTGGGATTAGAGGTAAAGTTGCCATCGTTGGAATCGCGAAACGACTGGAGGAGATTTTCTTTCCTGGGGATACATTACCTATCTATATCGACAAACGATCTGAGAGTTTGAAGCTTATCCAGCACATGCGAAATGAGGCACATCGGTTTGGGATTACTCACCATAGGAATAAACGAAGCAAGGCAGCATTGACATCAGAATTGACTCAAATTAAAGGAGTCGGGAGAAAAACGCACGAAGACCTAATGAAAGCTTTCAAAACGGTAAACGGAATTCAAAAGGCCACAGAAGAAGAATTGATCAAGGTGGTTGGCAAAGCACGAACACGGGTGATACGCACTTACTTTTCTTAAGAATTACAAAGGCATTCAATATCAACTAAGATGTTATTCGTATAACGCCACCTCAAGAGCACTAACAAGTCAGTGTCTAATAAAACTGAACTATTTCCAAAGATAGATTCAACTAGCTAATGTGAGTTTTTCATTTCTGTTGGGTTGAAATAAATAATTGCTGTATATTGCGGTACTCCTAGAAGGACTACTAATTGAAATTAACACGCGCTGACATATCTGAAGAAGAGTTGATTGAGCAAGTTGCCAACAACAAAGAAGGGGGATTCCGTATTCTTTATGAGAATTATTCCGCTGCTTTGTATGGTATTGCGCTCAAAGTTGTTTGTTCTGAAGAAATTGCTCAAGATGTGGTTCAGGATGCATTTGTCAAAATTTGGAAGAAGTTCTCAAAGTATGATAAATCGAAAGGAAGATTATTTACTTGGATGTTGAATATTACACGGAATACTGCAATCGACTACACAAGATCGAAAGAATTTCAAAATAATTCTAAAAACGCACAAGAGTTTGTATTTGAGACACTTAACCACTCTTCGGAGTCAAAAGTTGATCACATTGGGATGCAAGAAGTGTTAAATAATATGAATCCTGAATCCAAATTGGTAATTGAAACCGTATATCTTAAAGGTTATACGCATTCAGAGGCTGCCAAGTATTTAGAATTGCCTTTGGGAACAATAAAAACGAGAGTTAGAAACGGATTGATAGAACTAAGAAAATTAATTAAGTGATTTGAAAATAGCGGATTACATAGCGTCAGGAATATTAGAAGAGTTTGTTTTAGGACTACTTCCTCGTGAAGAGAACGAAAAAGTTCTCAAACTTGTAGAAGAACACCCTGAGATAAAAGCAGAAATTGCAACAATCGAATTGGCGGTTGAACAATATGCTTTTGCCAATTCTGTAACCCCACCATCAACGCTAGAGAATGATGTTTTTGCAGCAATTCAAGCTTCAGAAACCCCACCAATGTTGACAGCAAACTCAAAAATTTCAGAATACAAATATTGGTTAGATAAAGTCCAAGAGCCTGATGAATACGAAAATGTGCACATGGAAGTGTTGTCTGATAGTCCTGAAGCAACGATAGTTATTGCCTGGATTAAAGAAGGGGAGTCAGATCACTTGCACACTGAGTACACTGAGAAGTTTTTGATAGTTGAAGGTTCATGTATAGCAACTATTGACGGAGTCACTACAAATTATAGTGTAGGTGATTACGTTGAGTTCACAATTGATAAGCACCATGATTACAAAATTACCTCACAAATTCCAATGAAAGTTGTTGCTTGCTTGGCACATCGTGCGGCGTAGTTAATCTCTCTTCCTGAATCTCCTGATGTTGATCTTTATAGCGATTGAAGAAGAATCACAAGAAAGAACATGGTTCAAACTTGATGAAGTGGGAAGTTTTATAGTTCAAGTTGGATTTATGAGTACTTGCATTCACATTAAAAAAGCAGGTAAAGGGGATCAGTCGCCTTTCATACAGAAACTCGTAAAAGATAGAAAAGGAACTTTAAGCGTTTTATCGAGGTTATCAAAAATTCAAATAATGACTGGTCACTATCTGAATAGAAGGCAATAACCTTTGATAATATGGGTCGGCCGAGAGACCATAATGATGGTAGGATTGGTTGGTTTGGAATAAAAAGTTAAATAAACGGAATTCATTAATAATTCATCCTAGACCCTTTACTGTAAAAGGAATATATGGCTTTTGCCAAACTGTTTTCGGGATGAGTTCTCTCTAAATAAATGTTAAAATTACACTATAGATGTAATTTTTTGGGAGTTTAAGCGTAATACATATAGCAATACGAAGCTAAAACAACTATTAAAAGTTGGCACGTTATTTGAAAGTAATCATGTACAAGCTAAGTAGAAGTTAGTTTTCATAAGTAGTAGTAGTTTAGGTATTGAAAGGGGGGATGCCAGTCTTCCCTTTCATGTTTTATAAGCGTAGCTTCGAAAGATGCTTGGGATAAAGTTAATTTTGACATTGAAAGCATACATTCTTTGGCTAAAAAGGAATCAAAAATAAAAGAAAGCAACCGAATTATACGCTCCTAAATCTAGAGATGTTATTTCTGTATAGCCTTCGGTAGTTACATCGTAAATCAGAATGCCCTTTTTTGAAAATACACCATGACCGACGCAGTAAGTGCTAAGAAAAATAACTAGTTTTTCTTAGCAAATTTAGATATCTAATTATAGTCCTAATAACACTTCAACAGGATCTTTTGAGCCAAAAATCATCCGTTCTGGGTTTTCTAACATTTCTTTCACTTTCACTAAGAAACTAACAGATTCTTTGCCGTCAATAACTCTGTGATCATACGATAAAGCAACATACATAATTGGACGAATAACAACTTCGCCATTGATAGCAACAGGACGCTGAACTATGTTGTGCATTCCAAGTATCGCAGATTGTGGAGGATTGATTATAGGTGTTGAAAGCATCGATCCAAAAACACCACCATTTGTGATTGTGAATGTTCCACCTATCATTTCATCAGGCGTGATTTTACCGTCTCGCGCCTTAATTGCTAAACGCTTAATTTCTCTTTCGATTTCAGCCAAACTCATTTGTTCTGCATTACGTACTACGGGAACCATTAGTCCTTTTGGAGATGATACAGCGATTCCAATATCAGCGTAATCGTGTAAGATCATTTCTTTTCCCTCAATTTGAGCATTGACAGATGGGAATAAATTAAGTGCCTCAGTTACAGCCTTAGTGAAAAAAGACATAAATCCTAAATTCACTTCATGGTGTTCTGCAAATACTTTTTTGTATTTCGTTCGAAGATCCATGATTGGTTTCATGTCAACCTCATTGAAAGTCGTCAACATTGCCGTATCATTCTTCACGCCAACAAGACGTTCAGCAATTTTACGGCGCATAAGCGACATTCGTTCTGATTCTGTATTGCGTGTCCCCCCCCAACCTTGAGCTGCGTCAGTTGAGAACCCTCCTGCCATTGCCGCAAGAACATCTTGTTTTGTAATTCTACCTGCCTTCCCTGTTCCATTTATCTGATTCAAAGAAATTCCGTTTTCAGATATAATCTTAGCCGCAGCTATAGAAGGTGTTCCTGATGCATACGATTTCTCAGCTGCTCGTTTTACAGGGTTAGGATTTGGAGCTTTCACCTCTTTTGCGGGAATTTTTACTTCCTCTACAACATCTGGTGTAGATGATTCGAAATCAGCTGGTTTTTCTGCGGATGTGTCAATCAGACATACAACAGCACCAACTGCAACAGCATCGCCTTCTTCAGCTTTGAATGTGATTATTCCACTTTCTTCAGCAGGAAGTTCAAGTGTTGCCTTGTCAGAGTCGACTTCAGCAATTGCTTGATCTTTTTCTACATAGTCTCCATCAGACACCAACCACTGAGCAATTTCTACTTCTGAAATCGATTCACCTGGACTTGGTACTTTCATTTCTAATACTGACATGTCTTTTATCTTTTAATGTTTTTTAAGGATTAACTTCTTTTTTCACGTTGGCATGAGCAAATAGATCATTGAATAATTTCGTTAATCGACGCTTATGTAAATCGTGAGAACCTTCTGCAGTTGCAGCCGATGCATTTCGACTTATTCCAATCAAGCTGAGGTCTTTAAGTTCCATAGCCATATACGACCATACTCCCATGTTTGCTGGCTCTTCTTGTGCCCAAATGACTTTTTTGGAATTCTTGTATTTTGCAATGACGGTTTCAATTTGCTTCTTAGGAAGTGGATAGAGCTGTTCTACACGAACAAATGCCATGCTATCAACACTAAGATCTTCAGCCTTTTGTGTTGCTTCGTAATAGAACTTTCCTGAGCAAAGAACCACAGTATCTATTTTGTTCACAGCAGCAGAAGGATCATCAATTACCTCTTGGAAACACCCTTTTGCCATTTCATCTAATGTTGAAGTAGCTCTTGGGTGACGAAGTAGCATTTTTGGAGAAAAGACCACTAATGGTTTTCTAAATTCACGCTTTAGTTGTCGACGCAATAAATGGAAATGATTCGCAGGAGTTGAAGTATTGACAACCTGTATGTTCAAATCAGCACATTGCTGTAAGAAACGTTCCATTCGGCCACTAGAATGCTCTGCGCCTTGGCCTTCATATCCGTGAGGAAGAAGCATTACCAGTCCACTTTGAGTTGTCCATTTATCTTCACCAGCAGTAATAAACTGATCGACCATTATTTGGGCTCCATTGTAAAAATCACCAAATTGAGCCTCCCAAATTGTTAATCCATTCGGACATGCCAGAGAGTAACCATATTCATAACCAAGTACCCCATATTCAGATAGGAATGAATTGTAAATAGTAAAAGGAGCTTGTTTCTCTGAAAGTAGGTTTAAAGTAATCACCTCTTCTTCTGTATCCTCAACAATTACTACAGCATGTCGATGAGAGAATGTTCCTCGTTCTACATCTTGCCCACTGATTCGGATGGGATGCCCTTCCTCAAGAAGTGTAGCATAGGCTAACATTTCTGCAGCTCCCCAATCCAATCTATCTTCTTTAATTGAATTCAACCTCTCCTTAAATATTTTTGAAATCTTACGGAAGTATTTTTTTCCGTCGGGTAGCGTTGCAATTTTTTCTCCGAGATCTAAGAGTGTCTTTTTAGCAACGCCTGTTTCTGGAGATTGTTCAAAATCTTCTGGGTGGGCATGGCGCAAATCCGCTCCTACATCACTTAAAAAATCATGGATTAGAGCTTTGTCATGTTTTCGTGATTCCGTGAATTCAGATTCAAGAAATGCATTGTATTTATCTCCAAATTCTTTTGCTTCCTCTTTATTTACGACACCTTCACTGATCAATTGCTTGAGATAGATATCCTTTGGGTTAGCATGCTTTGCAATTAGACTATATAGTTTAGGTTGTGTAAACTTAGGTTCATCACCCTCGTTGTGTCCATATTTTCTATAACCGAGAAGATCAATAAAAATATCACTTTTAAAATGTTGCCGATAGACCATTGCCATTTCCATGACTTGAATAACAGCCTCAACATCATCTGCGTTTACATGAAAGACGGGACATAAAGTTACTTTTGCGATATCTGTGCAATAGGTAGATGATCGCCCATCCTTATAGTTAGTGGTAAACCCAACTTGGTTATTTGTAACAATATGAATCGTTCCTCCTGTTTTATAGCCCTCCAATTTAGCCATTTGAATTGTCTCATAGACAACCCCTTGGCCTGCAATTGCGGCATCTCCATGAATTAGAACAGGGCATACCTTAGAATAATCATTCTCAAGGTCGTTATCAACTTTGGCACGAGCAATTCCTTCTACGACTGTATTTACAGCTTCCAAGTGCGATGGGTTTGGAGCTAATGTTAATCCAATTTCTTTTCCATTGTTTGCTTTAATATAAGAAGTAAAGCCCTGATGATATTTGACGTCTCCATCAAAAGTCTCATCTGTGCCGAATTCTTTTCCCTCAAATTCTGAAAAAATGTCTTGTGGCCGCTTTTCAAATACATTAGTTAGGGTGTTCAGTCTTCCACGATGTGCCATTCCCATTACGAAGTATTCCACTCCTTCTTCAGCTCCTTTTTGAACAAGTGCATCCATCGCTGGAATCAAACATTCTAAGCCTTCAATGGAGAATCGTTTCTGACCGACGAATTTTTTGCCTAAGAATGATTCAAAACTTGTTGCTCGATTTAACTTCTTGAATATGTCAATTTTACGCGCTTTATCATATTTAGGCCGATTTTTTATCTCTATGTGGTTTTTAAACCAGGCAATGCGATCTGGTCGGCGCATATACATAAACTCAATCCCGATAGATTGACAATACGTTTCTTCAAGGTCTAAAATAATTTCGCGAAGTGTTGCAGATTTAAGTCCGATTTCTTCCCCAGCTTGAAATACGATCTCTAAATCTGCTTCTGCCAGCCCAAAATTTTCCAATGTGAGCTTAGGTTCATACTTCCTTCGTTCGCGAACCGGATTCGTTTTCGTAAAAAGATGTCCTCGACTTCGATAACTGTCAATCAAGTTAATCACCTTAAATTCTTTCTGGAAATTTTCTGGAACTGCACCTCCATCTTCATAGCTAGTTTTTGCAAAATCAAATCCTTCGAAAAATTTTTGCCAGCCAATATCGACGCTTTCAGGGTCGTTGAGGTACATTTTGTAGAGATGATCAATCGCATTGACATCTGCATTACCCACGTATGATACTTTATCCATATTAATTGTACACTGTTATGGACTAACAAATTTAGTCAATTTGGTCACTTAGAAGAGCCATTTAAGAGTTAAAAATGCTAGAATATTAAATTCGCTTGTTTTCGTGCAATTTATTTGCGAAAAGATGTTTATTTTTTTTATTCCGCAAGAATACTTAGCTTTGCTTACTACATTAACTAACTTATATTTATAAATAATGAAAAAATTACTGCTATTATTTTCGTTGGTATTTCTAGCGACAATGACATTTGGACAGGTGATAAATACCTTTCCATTTTTCGAAGATTTTGAATCACAAGGTCAAGGACCAACAGGTTGTGGAAACAATATTGACTTGCTAGGAAATAGTTGGAAAAATGGAGATGATGCTGCTTTAGCACTTCCATTATCAGCAACACATCAGTCAGATTGGACCAGTGACCTTGGTGGAACAGGATCAAGTAACACAGGCCCATCTGTTGATCACACCCTAGGAACGGCAGCTGGAACTTATTTGTATTCTGAGACTTCCTCAGGATGTAATTTCCTAAACTTTGAGTTAATTAGTCCTTATATGGACTTCACATCATTGACTAATCCAGGACTTAATTTTTGGTACCATGCTTTTGGAGCAACCCAAGGGTCAATGAATGTTGAAGTACAAGTTACATCAACAGGAGCATGGACAAATGTTACAGGACCAATAACGGATAATATTGATTTGTGGCAGGAATCTGTTACATCACTTGCAGCGTATGCAGGAATGGACTCTGTGAGAATTAAAGTAGTATATGTCTCTGGGTCATCATTTACTGGTGATATGGGATTGGATGATTTCACAGTTCGTGATTTTATTCCTAATGATGCTGGTGTAACAGCTTTGAACGGCCCTCTTAACCCAGTGACTATTGGAATGAACAACGTTGATGTAACTATTACCAACTTTGGCACAAGTACTCTTACATCGGCAACAATTGAATGGAGTGTAAATGGAGTTGGACAAACACCATTTGCGTGGACAGGATCTGTACCTTTTAATATGACAAATGGCCCTAATACTATTGGAGCATATAATTTTGCAGCAGGATTAACTACTGTAAAGACGTGGACATCAATGCCAAATGGCGTGATTGATGGAGCAAATGGAAATGATACGCTAACATCTGTTCTTTGTACTCCATTAATTGGAGCTTACACCGTTGGTGGTGTTGGAGCTGATTTCGTCGATATGGTAGAATTAGGAAATCTCCTTAGTACATGTGGAGTTATGGGTAATGTCACCGTTACAGTTACCCCAGGGGTATATGTGGGTCAAATGAACTTAGATCACGTGCCAGGAACTTCTGCTGCTGCAACAATTATGATTAATGGAGTTGACACAAGTATGGTTACAATGACCGTTTCTTCAGGTGCTAATATTTATTTAAACGGAACCGATTGGACTACCATTAAGAATATTACACTAATGAATTCGGGTATAAGTGATGCGTTCGGTGTTCAATTCCGTGATACATCGTCTAATAATGTTCTTGATTCTATGAAAATCGTAATGGATCCCGGAACTAGCTTGAGTGATGTTATTGGTGTGTCAGCATCAAACACAACAACCTCTTCATTCTCTGAAGGTCAAAACGCATTGTGGACTACCGTTTCTAACTGCCACATTACTGGTGGAGAGAAAGGAATTCACTTCGAAGGGCAAAATTCGCTAAGGACTGTTGGAAATATTTTCTCTAATAACTTGATCGAAGGTCCTGAAGACTATGGGATGTATATTGATGATCAAGATTCTATCTTTATTATTGACAATACAATTACTGGTGTGAGATCTACTTTTGGTGATGGAATTCGATGCAGTGATATTCAAATGTTTGATATCTCAAGAAACTCTGTAATGGATGTTCCTGATTGGGGACTGATGGTCTTTGATGGTAATTATTCATTGGATGGCACACCAACTTCACGTGGTATTCTTTCTAATAACATGGTGTCTAGTCAAACTGATTATGCTATTTATTTAGATGACTTTGAAGAAACAGATATTTTCCATAACACAGCAGTTGGAAGACCTGGTTTTAGAGTAAATGATGTTAGTGGAGTAGATATTCGTAATAATATTTTCCAATCGGATATAGATTACGCTTTTGAGTCATTAGATGATATGTCTGTTTCAGTTGCTCCAAATACACTTGATTTCAATTCTTATTGGACTCCAATGGGAAGTGCTTCCTTCATTAGAGATGCATTTGTAAATCAACCAGATCTTACAACTTGGCAAACTGCAAGTGCAACATTGAATGTGAATTCAGTTGAAGGTGATGCAGTTTTCGCAGGAGGAATTACAGATTTACACGTTATCGGGCCGGTTCCTTACAATGTTGGTGACAATACTGTGGGCATAACGGTTGATATCGATGGTGATGTAAGACCAAATGGACCAGCTGTTGATATGGGAGCTGATGAGTTTGTAGTTGATACTGCGAACATTGCACTTGTTGAGTATATTCTTCCAAGTGGTTGTGGAGACAGTCTTTCACCAGTTTGGGCAATTGTACACAGCATAGGTCTCGACACTGTTTGGACGTTTAACTTTGATGCGAACATTTCTGGAGATGGAACAGGAACTATAAACTATACTTACAATGACACGATGGTTTTTAATCAATACGATACTATCCTAGTAGGAACAGTAAATACGTATTGGGGTGAAAACTTCAACATTGATGGTTGGGTAACACTTATAGGTGATCAGGATGTAACTAATGATTCATTGTCGGGTTCATTCTACGTAATACCATTCGAACCAATTGGTTATGATGGATATGCTTGTAATGGTGACACAAGTGCATGGATTACTGCTGAACCTGTAATGGGAGGGTCGTATAATTGGTTTGCTAACTTTGGTGATACTATTCCTATTGGAACGGGAGATTCTTTATTTGTTCCTAACATTCCTTTTCAAGGAACATATTACTTGCAGTATGCAAATAACTCTGGAAGTCTTCCTACAACACTTGTTGGTGGAAATGGATGTGGTGGAGGAAATATGATGGATGTTACCGCTACAAATACTGTTGATTTAACTTCGGTTGGAGTGAACACTTCTGTCGCGTTAGGTAATGCAACTGCCGTAAATGTATGGTACATTCCAAATGGCACTTACGTTGGGAATGAAACAAACATGGCAGCATGGACATTACTTGGTAACTTCACTGGCACTAGTATGGGAGCTGGAGTATTGACAATTGCAGATTTTGGGGGGACTAACCTTTCACTTCCTGCTGGTTCAACATACGCATTGTACATTGAATTCCCTGCAAATTACACCAATGGGGTCAATACTTATACTAATGCTGATTTAACTATTAATACTGGCGTCGGTCTTTGTAGCCAATTCTCAGGTATAAATAACCCACGTACATTTAATGGAGAGTTATTCTACGGTACAACAGCATGTTCAAATATTATGACACCAGTAACGGCTTCAATGGAGTTGAATGCTGATCCATCATTTACAATGGCTGCTCAAGCAACAGGTAACGATGTTGACTTCACTAACTCTGGAGCTGTTCAAAACATTGGATACTCTTGGAATTATGGTGATGGATCTGCACTGGATACAACTGCAAATCCTACGCATACTTATACTGCTGATGGTAATTATACAATATGCCTTACAGCAACTAGCTTATGTGGTGATTCAACATGGTGTGATTCTATGGATATTTGTGAAACGATGTCAGGAGCATTCTCTTCAGCTGTATCAGCAGGAGGATATACGTTCGACTTTACAGACTTAACAACAGGAACACCAACTTCATGGTCTTGGGATTTCGGTGATGGTAACACATCAACAATGCAAAACCCATCACATACATATACATCAATTGATAGTTCATACACTGTGACTTTAATTGCAACAAACTTCTGTGGAGACACTGTAAGTTCATCGCAAACTCAAGCAGTTGTAAATGTGGATGTGCTTTCATTAGAGACTTCACTTGAAGTGTCACCAAACCCATCCAATGGATTATTCCTTGTCTCTTTCGAGGGAGAAGTTGGAGAATCTACAGAGATGATTGTTCTTGACGCTCAAGGTCGAGTTGTGAGTTCTGAGACTATTAATGAATCAGGAACTTGGACAAGAGAAATCGATCTAACAGCTAACTCGTATGGAATTTATTACTTGAAATTAGATTTCGGAAATAAAGGACAAATCACTCGTAAATTAGTGAAAGCGAAATAGTAAAGATTATTCTATTAGAAAGCCTGCTTCATAATTGGAGCAGGCTTTCTTGTTATTGATGTTTACAAACGCTTTGGAGTCATAAACGTGCACAAATAAGTAACTAATCCTAGGTGAATTATATAGCGTTAATCAGTGACCCTTCAAAGACTCTATCTCCAAAACACTTTCTATTGTGCTTGTAGCAAAACTCGTCCAAGTAGTTTTGTATAGATTCAAATCAAACAATGGGGTATTGCTTTTATTAGATTTTGTAATCGCTTTATGCGCTACTGGCAAAACCTTATTAGGTTCACCTGAAGGTTAGATGAATTGAGTTTTTGTCATATTTTAAGCAATTTTTTATATGATGTGTTCATCTGTATGAGAATCAGAATCAATAGGCTCACCCAATTGTAGTTGCATTTATAATACTGAGAGGGTCATTTTCGTGGAGGTTAGTAAATGGATGCCAATAAACCAACACTTAAATGGTAACTCACTGTTTTCCATCACGCTCTACTCTTTAAACTCATTCGGAAATGACATGATTTGCACTCATATACTCCTTGGAGATTAACCAATAATAGTCCTAATTTCCACACTTTTCACAAGTAACATTGACTTGATCTCGATAGTCTTTAAAAGTTCACTTGCAACTATACTCATCAGGGAATTTACTGAAGAACTCTATCTATTTTAATTACGTAAATTTTATGTTACTACTAGTAAACTTTCCGAGTCGCATTAAACCCTATTATAGCAAACATTTCTTACTTCTCCTTTCCGTCGACTTTAAAATCAATCCTGTAATAGAAAATTGGTAAAAACCCTAACTGTGTTTTTTCAGCGATTGGTTCTTGTGTTGGGTCTGCTAAGTTCGGAGCGTATGTCAAACTAAGTAAATTTCGTGTTCCTAATATATTCACTAAGTCCAACCCAATTTCATGCGTAATTTTTTTTGTGTTCAATTTCCATCCAATCTTAAGATCTGCACGGAAGTAGTCTTTAAATTGTCGCTCATTGAACAATGAATCCATAAAGATGACTTCATTCAATAGTTGTGACTGAGCAATATCTACAAATCCGTAACGTTTTCCGCCAGCGATGGTAATTTTTGCTCCTAATGTAATTGACTGGCGATCATTGATTTTGAATTCTTTTCCTCCCAAAAAGTTTGCAATGTATGTTCCATTGTAAGACGTATTTCGAAGAACACCATCACTTCCTCTATATTTGGAATCGTATGCTGTTGCAGAGAACAAAAAATAGAATGATTTATCGAAAAACTTCTGAACAGTTAATTCGACTCCATAATTGTACCCATCTCCTGTGTTTTCAAGAGGCTCAGGGAAGAAACGTGCAAATCCGGAGCCCATGTTAATTAGCGAGAATGAAGACGGGGCAATTGTAACAGGCACGTTGTACACATATTGATAATAAAGTTCAGTTTTTACATTCAAACTCTTCATAAATGACTTCTCATAGCCAATTCCTGTATGCAGACTACGAGTGAAGTCCATCGCATTATTGCTGTAGGTTTTATTTCCGTCTGTGCCGTATTGATGATAAAAATAGGTGTACATTGGTTGTGCTTGACTGTGCATTCCTGCGCCTGCAAAAATGGCTTGATTTCCTTTTATTTTTAATCTCCACCCAATGCGTGGTTCAGCAATACTGACTGCATTTCCTTGAGAAAAGTACTGACTGTGAATGCCTGCCGTAAAGTCCATCTTTTCAGTTATTCGCCACTTCCATTGAATAAATGGCTGGATCATTATGGCTGTCCCAATGTAGTCCCATCGATCTACCATTGCTGTGTGAGCGACATTCAATGCGGAGTCCCTCATGTTGAAGAAAAACATATCTGCATTCAATCCAAATTTGATTAAATGCCTACGATTGATTTTATGATTTACACTTACAAATGCTGACCCTTTTGAAAGTTGAAATAAATAGCCCATCAATGGATAAATAGAATCAACAGAAATCGAGTTAGTTGTAGTATCAATTGAACGAATCAAAAAATCGTGATGAGATCGTTGACGTTCATGTGAGAAAGCCACAGTTGATGTAACATAGGTTCGCTCATTGATTGGCTTCTTCAATGTAAACCCACCAACACCCATAGCCGTTCCAAAGTATTGATCACGATCTCCTTCTCCAAAAACTTCTTCCGAATAAGTTGTGTCGCCTGAAATAATAATAGCAATATCGCTTGCCCCGCCAATAGCAAAAAAGGAAAGTGACCCCCCCTTTTTAAGTTTCCAATTGAATTTCAGTGCACCATCTCCATATAAAGGAACAGCATCAGTTCCGATACTTATTCCAAAGGTCTTAAAAAGGCTCAATGTTGAATAGCGACCCATAGCCAAATAACTTGATTTTCCGTCTTTACCCATTGGCCCTTCTGCCATTAATTCTGTTCCTAGGAACCCAAATTGACCTGTAAATTCATGGCGTTGATTGTTTCCGTTTCTCAATTTTAAATCGAAAACTCCAGAAGTTGAGTTTCCATATTCAGCAGGAAAGGCACTCATAAAGAAGTCTGAATTTGCGAGCATTTTGTTGTTGAGAATAGATACAGGCCCTCCTGTGGATCCAGATATTGCAAAGTGTGAAGGGTTCGGAATGTCAATCCCTTCTACTTTCCACACAACTCCAAGTGGTGAATTTCCCCGAATAACAATATCGTTTCTAGAATCATCGGCTCCACCAACTCCTGCAAAATTTGAAACCATTCGTGCGGGGTCAGATCTTGACCCTGCATAACGATCAGTCTCTGAAACGCTAAATTGCTGTGCAGAGATAAGAGCAAGTTCATTAATAACTTCGCCCTTTTTTCTCCCTGTAACTACAACTTCTTCTTCATCTTGAAAGCTTTCCAGTAGCGGCACATTAAAAATTGCTTCCTTACCAGAGTTTACTTCAATTGTAATTGAGTTAGCATTATATGCCAAAATGGAAACTGTTAATTCGTGTTTCCCTATGGGAACGTTCAGTAGTTCATAATTACCATCAAGGTCAGTGAGTACTCTATATAATTTAGTAGCGTCAATAGTGAAAATTTGAACTTTTGCACCTACAAGAGGATATTTTGTTTCAGAATCGAAAACTTGACCGCGAACAACTTGAGTTGGAAGTTGAGCCAAACACGAAATGGAAACCACTAATGAAAGTGATAGTAAAAGTAAGTTTTTCATAATAAATTATTTGTTCGAGTTCAGTACTTTTTGATACTCTTCAACTGTCCACTCTTTAAGGTATACTTCCGTAAAACTGAAGCTATTCAAAGAATTAAAGTGAAAGTTCCGCAAGTAAGAATGAGTAATTTCGATATCACCGGTGTACCAAAGTGGAATTAATGGCGGATCTTCTAATAAAGCAATTTCAGCCTTTGCAAAGTATTTCATCTGATCTGTCATTTTCTTAGACAGTGTTGCTTTCTTGTAGTACTCGTCGAAAATAGGGTTGTGATAGCGAGACTTGTTAATTGGAGATGCTTCAGTACTATCTTCTGGCAGATAACCACCATAAAAATTCATTAGGAATGTCTCAGGACTTGGATAATCAGCACTCCAGCCCGATCGGAAAATATCGCCATTTCCAGTTGCTCCATCTGCTGTCAATTGAGAGAAGGTTGACCCGTCAATATTTATATTTATTCCGAGCACTCTAAAGATTTGTTTTGCGAATTCATCGGCAATTGCTGAATGTGTCTCATTAATGTCGAAACGTAATTCTACAGAACCAAAACCTTCGCCATTTGGGTAGCCAGCTTCAGCAAGTAATTTACGCGCTTTCTCAGGATCATATCTAAAACCAACCTCAGCAATACTTTTAAAATCGTATCCCTTTAGTGCTTTTGATACAGGAGGAGTAATTCCATATACTCCAAGATCATTATATTGATTTCGAAGAATTTCTCGCCCAAGGGCATCTTTATTGACAGCGTAGTTAAATGCTTTTCGGACACGGGCATCTTTAAACCTCTCATCTGCTAAATTGAAAAAATAGAAGTTCGTTTCGAGAAGTGGGTTGTTAGCTAGAATGAGTTTCGGAGGTTTCGCGTTAAAATCTTCAATTCTTCCTTCTAACATCATTGTAATTCGACTTGTAGGTAATCCGATAATTAAATCAGTTTTACCATTCTCGAACATGTCCAATTGCTCTAATTTACGCGATTGAAAAATGAATACGAGGCTATCCAAATACGGTAAAGCATTACCCTCTTCATCCTTTAAGTAGTAGTCTTTATTCTTCGTGAGAATTAACGTAGGGACAGGATCAGTTTTATATTCGGAATACATAAACGGACCTGTTCCAATGACATCCGTCTCCATGTTGCCGTCGATTATCTTCTTTGAGACTATAGCTGCGGTAACATTTGTCAGCTTATTTAGGAAGTTGTGATCTTCTTGAATCAATTCGATTCGAATAACGTTTCCTTTTGCTGTTATGCCTGAAATTGACTTTGCTTTCCCCGCGTTATATTCTTCAGCACCCTTAACAAGTCCCTTCATCATAAACGCATAGGTGGCAGGAGTTTCCCCATCAACCCCAACAGCACAACCCATTTCAAATGTCTTAATAACATCTTCTGGAGTCATTAATCGATCGTTTAGTGAGGAAAATAATTCGTGCGGATGAAAATAGACATCGTCGCGAAGTGTGAATTCATATACTTTTCCGTCATCACTTTTCTTCCAACTTGCTGCAAGTTTAGGAATAACTTTCGTCGTTTTTGGGTCAATTCCGACAAGGCCTTCTGTAATCTGAGTGAGTACAGTAGATGAGTAATAATCTAAAACTTTACGAGGAATATAAGTAGAAGGCTCATTATCGAGTGCCATTGTGACCGTTCCTCCACTAAATTCAAATTGCTTCACTTCATCTTCTGAGCAGGATGTGATCAAAATTAGTAGAGTAAAGATTGCGAATAGTTGCTTCATGCAGACTTCTTTATTAGAGTAACTACAAGAATAAGAAAATTCTTAGAACTTCAACCTATTGGAGTGAACTAAGTTTATCACACTCTGTTAAGAAAATCATTTTTCATTAGATAATTTACTAAATTAATTATCCAAAAAGTATCAATTACAGAGAAAACGTGTTATATTTGTCCGTTATATAAAGGAAAATAGGGCTAAACTGTCATTATTGTTTCTTGATTGTACCACGTTGATTACAAGTAAATGAAAGGACTTATATTGTTTTTCGCATTGTTTTGCACTGGATTATCAGCTATGGCTGCGTTGTCCGTACAAGGCACCTACCAAGGGAAAAATTTGTATGTACAAAACCCCATGGATGACGAAGGGTTTGGTTATTGTGCAACTAAGGTTACTGTAAATGGTGACATTATGCCTGGCGGGACCAGTATGGGAGCGTTTGAAATTGATTTCTCCATGTTTAATATTGAAATTGGGGAGCCGGTATTTATTGTTATTGAGCATAATGATGGTTGTAAACCAAAAATTTTGAATCCAGAAGTTTTGCTTCCACGGTCTACATTTTCGGTAGAATCAATTGATGTTTCAACAGGTGGTGAGCTTAAATGGTCTACCTCTGGTGAGCAAGGAAAGCTTCCTTTTGTTATTGAGCAATACCGTTGGAATAAATGGGTTGCGATTGGAGAAGTTCAGGGTAAAGGGTCAGGTGAGGATAATTTTTATACATTTATGGTAACACCTCATTCTGGAGAGAATACGGTACGTGTAGTTCAGATTGATCATTCTGGTACAAAACGCCCTTCTAAAGAGGTTAAATTTTCTTCTTCGACAGCAAAAGTGACAAAAACACCAGCGAAAGTTAAAAATGAAATAAAATTCCTTGCAGGGAAATCAAGCGTTGAGACACGTTATGAGATTTATGATGCTTATGGAAACATAGTTAAAAAAGGAGTTGGGTCGAAAGTAAACTGTTCGAACTTATTGAGAGGTGTTTATTACATCAATTTTGATAATGTAAATGAGAAGTTCATTAAGAATTAACCTCAAATAAAATATTTGTAAGCCTTGTTCTTTGTTGAACAAGGCTTTTTTTATTGGAATCTATGATCAAAAGAATTGAACACTTAGGAATTGCAGTTGAGAGTATTGAAGAATCACTGCCTATATTTGAAACACTATTTTCAGCGAGTTGTTATAAGCAGGAAGTGGTCGAGTCGGAAGGCGTGAGAACGGCATTTATCCAGATTGGGGAATCAAAAATTGAACTCTTGGAAGCAATAAGCTTGGACTCTCCCATTGCCAAGTATTTAGAAAAGAACCGAGGAGGATTTCACCATATAGCATTTGAGGTTGACAATCTTGAAGATGAGCTTGATCGATTGAGAAATGAGGGCTTCACACTTATTCATCAATCACCAAAAGATGGGGCAGATAATAAACGCATAGCATTCTTACATCCGAAATCAACAAAAGGGATCTTGATTGAGTTGTGTCAAGAAAAAAAATCAGATACTGATTGACCAGGCACAAGATGGTAAGTTTGTAACCCACATTTTTTTGCTCCTTCAATATGCTGAATTGAATCATCTATGAACAATGTATTCGCTGGGACTAGATTTTCGATCATGCAAACTGTTTCAAATATTTCAGCATCTGGTTTTCGCATACCCATTAAGTAGGAAAGGTAGATATGATCAAAGCAATCTTCAATTGCAACTGAACTCGTTAGATTCCATTGCCTTAATGCATACGGGAGGTGAATCACATTCGTATTGCTTAATAAATAGATCTTGTATTTACCTTTTAGTGATTGAAGAAGCTCAATCGACTTGATTGGAACATCTAAAATCATCGCATTCCATGCTGAAATTACTTCTTCTCCAGTTGTTCCATTAGGGAGGTAGGAGAGGAGTCCACTGACAAATTGATCAGAATTAATCGTTCCAGTTTCAATATCATTGAATAAATTTTCTTGCGCTGCCTGTGAATATAACTTGTCGAAATTCTCAATCCCAAGTTCTTTAAATGCGTCAATGGTCAGTTGATAGTTGAGGTTGATGAGTACGCCACCAAAATCGAATATTATCGTGTCGATGTTAGATTTAATCATACTTCAAAGAAACAAAAAAAGGAGTCCCTAAATAGAGCTCCTTTCATTAATTATTAAAGTGACTTACTTTATTAAAGCAACATTTAAAACAAATGCAACCGAAGGAGAGATTCCCTCACCAGTTTCTGGGTCTGGCTGTAATGCTGGCATTCCTAGATCTGCGAAATTCATAGAGAATGATCCTTTAATGGATGCCCCGTTTTTATCAGAACTTAGAGCTACATCAATATCTTGTGAGAACGACTGCCCAAGGATGCCTAGAGTAACGGAAAGTTGCCCATCATTGTATTCTCCGAGAGTTACGGAAACACTTGGAAATTTCGTCGTATTGAAGAAATCTGCTGGCTTGTGATACTCATTGTCATCCAATCCCATAAGGTGATTTACAAGTCCTTGCCCGTCTGGCTCCTCCATTGTTGTCATATCAATCACAAAAGAACCTCCTGTAAGCGACCCGTCTTCCATCGTTACAGTTCCTTCCGTTATCTTAACGGTTCCGGTGTGAACATCCTCTCCTGCTGTTCCTGTCCACTGAAGTGAAGAGTTTGCAGCATCAAGATTGTAGGTCATTACTTCTACTTGCATTTCTTCGGCATCTGAGTCAGTTTCAGTTGGAGAACATGCTACAGCGAATAATCCTACGGCAGCAAATAGTATAAATTGGCTTTTTTTCATCTGTTTACTTATTAAGTTTTGAGTAAAAATAGGTATAATATATATACCACGGTAAATAAAGCTAAATTTATTTCAATTGAACCTCATCAATGCGGGTTGAAACTATTATCTTCGAAGTGATGAAATTGTACCTAGACGAGACGACATATATTAATACAAGTGAGCCACTAGATCTTTCAATTCCTCTTGTGAATTCGACGGATAATCCAAGTGCTTGGTATTTAGACGCGCCACGATTTGAGCCAGTTCGCACCGATAATTATATCGGTTCGGTCGAAGAGGGGGGAAGTGTTAATTTTAGAGATATTTTTTTTAACCCTCATGGGCATGGGACACATACTGAATGTCTGGGTCATATTACAAAACAAGTGCATTCGGTGAATAGCACCTTGTCGACTTATTTTTTTAAAGCTGAGGTAATCTCGATCCTTCCGAAACGGGTTACGCAGAAAAATGGCGATATAGATTTTGTCATCACTGCCGATCAAATCAATTTGAAATTGTTCGATGGTGAAGCGTTAGTACTCAGGACACTTCCAAATGATGCGTCAAAAATGAGCAAGCACTATTCCGCTACAAATCCACCCTATTTGGATGTTGCATGTGTAAAGAAACTTTTGAAAGCGGGGGTTGTCCACCTATTGATTGATTTACCGTCTGTAGATCGAGAGTCTGACAAGGGAGAACTCGCATTTCATCATGCATTTTGGGAAGTGCCAAAGAATCCAAATTTCAAACGGACAATTACCGAGTTGATTTTCGTTGATAATTCTATTGAAGATGGATCTTACATCTTGAACATACAAATGGCTGCATTTCAAAATGACGCAGCCCCGAGTAGACCTGTTTTATATGCGATAAAGGCAGCTAGGGGCATATAAATACGCCCTGATTACCTCCAGTTACTCGTGAGATTAAAATGCTCTTATTGCTCGAACATTATATGTCCAATCTTTTAAAAATGTGAATGGAGATCCATCCTGAAGACTTACTGCGAGAGCATTGTATGAATCAACTTCCGTAGAGCTCCAGTATTGATACATCACATCAAAAGCACTGCCTCCGTTAGCAATGGCTGTCGCCTCAATGGCTGTTTTATTTGAGTAGATTAATTGTAACTCTTCATTAGATGGAAGGTACCAATTCGCGTAATTGTTTCCCCCTAAGATGACTTCATAATTACTGCAAATGTTTGCTGCAAAATCGAAGCCATCATCTCCTAGAATTGTATGAGCAGCTATAATTATTTCAGTATTCGCTTCACCTGATTTTGGGCCATCTCCTTGAGCCCTTGTAATGCCGTTAGTGCCTGCGTACCACCTCATGTATGTCGTAACATCAGAAATTGCACAGGTCAACCCGTGTTCACCAGTTTCATCAACCCAAAACACGACTCCACCATGAGCTAGTTCTCCAATTACGTAGTGTTTTTCACTTACAACGTTCCCAACAATACTTATACCAAAACCAGCTGTTGTGTTGTTTGTGTTGAGGGTAACCCAGTCATAAGAAGAGCTGCCGAGCTTCCTTAATGCCTGGCCACTAATTATCCCAGGCACATCATCTAATCCACTTGTTCCATCAGCTCCATCAGCTCCATCAAGCCCCGGTAATCCTTGTGGTCCGACTGTACCTTGTGATCCATCTAAACCTGGAGCCCCAACAATTCCTTGATTCCCCGTCGTTCCTGCTATTCCTTGTAGTCCGGATAACCCTTGTGGACCCTGTAATCCTGGTGAACCATCTAAACCGTCATTACCTGACAGTCCTTGTATGCCTTGAGGCCCTGTTATACCTTGCGGTCCTGTAGCGCCTGTAGCACCTTGTATTCCTGTGGAACCTTGTGCTCCAGATGTACCTGTAGGCCCTTGAACTCCTTGAACTCCTTGTGCACCCTGAGCTCCATAAGGGCCTGTTAAAGATGAGATATAATTATTTTCTGTCCCTGTATTTCCCAGCCCTAACCATATATCGTATGCGCTTTGACCATCGATTCCTTGTGGTCCTGGAGTAATGTTTTCTGCTGATTGAGCGAATAGAGCATATGGGACACTACTTATTTGATAATTCTCGAATACACTATATGAAACACCTCCATTTTGGTCAATTGATGTTTCAATAAAAGAAGGACCATTAGACCAATCAATTGATGAAAAGTCATCCATTGTTGTACCCGTACCTATTTCAATATTAACTAATCCATTGCTATTGGTTGTTGGCACGAATGTTTCTGTATATACAGCTGTTCCTCCTTGTAAAATGGCTAATTCTAATCCAATAGTTTGATTAGACACAATTGCATCGGTCACATTTCTAACCACAACTTGATATTTAAACGACTCTGGAGCTTGCCCATATAATGGCACATTAAGACAAAAGATTGCTAATACTATGAATATTACTTTTTTCATTTTTTTGATTATAAGTTTTTAATTAGTTTGAAAGTCACTAACGGACCCTCTATTTTTCCGGTAAGAACAATAGTGTAGTTTCCAACACCTAAGTTTCCGACCTGAACTGAAGTAATATCACCAGTAAGTTCATTTTCTAATACAAGTCTTCCATTTCCATCAAACATCGTATAACGCACACCTTCAAAATGGGATGCTTTAATATTTAATAATTCGGCTATTGGGTTGGGGTATACTACAGCGGTATATTCAAGGTTATTGTTTTCTACACCTACAAAACTCCAATTTGTTTGATGAAACCCCTGTGTTAGGTCGTTCGCTCCATTAGACTCTGTGCTAATGATAACTTCTCCTATTGTGAAATCGATATTTCCTGTACCATTTGTATAGCTATCGCCTTGAGTTGAAATAACACTTTGGCCATTAGTGTTCAAAGTAATAAGTAGAAAAAGTGTGATAAGATTGATTCTTTGCATAATTGGGGTTTTTAATTTAAAAGCTTCTTACTGCGCGAACATAATTACTCTCGTATTTAGGCTCTGCTAAAGTGGATATAATTTGAAAAGACACGCTGTACGCCCAAACAGAAGGGCTAGTGCTGTCCTCAGTGGAAGTCCAATAGCGAGCAGGAGCTAGACCGCTTCCTCCATTTCCAACGGCAGTTGTTGCTATCGTTGATTTATTTTGATACATTATTTCGAGTTCGTCTTTTGACGGTAAGTACCAATCGCCATACGTAATACCTGCTTCTGTAATTTGTGTTTCGTTACACAATTGAGCAGCGTAATCGAATCCATCATCACCTATTGAAAGTTGTGACATAATGATCAATTCCGTATTCATTTCCCCTGAATAGGGGCCATCTCCTTGTGCTCTTGTCACCCCATAGGTTCCAGCGTACCAACGAGATGTGGTACTTTGGTCAAATTTAGCACAGACCAAGCCATGTTCACCTGTTTCATCTACCCAAAAAACAATTCCTCCTTGCGCGAAATCCCCAACTTGATACCTAGTTTCTGTAATTGTAATTCCAGAAATAGTTATTCCTGCTCCAGCTATATTTAAATTTGTTGGTTGATTAACCCAGCCATAGTAGCCATTTGCGAAAGTAATTAATACTTGACCGCTTGTTCCAGCTGGAATAGCATCTAGCTCAGGGATTCCATTTGCTCCATTTACTCCATCCGTTCCTGCTACCCCTTGCGCTCCTTGTGCCCCTTGTGATCCCATTGCTCCATTCGCTCCTGTTAATCCTTGTGGACCCTGAGAACCAACCGTACCTAGTGTGCCAGGTATACCTTGGAGTCCTTGTGTTCCGGGTGCCCCATCTGTTCCATCATTACCTGATAACCCTTGAGGACCTTGAGGACCCTGTAGACCAAGGATTCCAATTGCACCATTAAGACCTTGTGAACCTGTTAATCCCTGTGAGCCTTGTGAGCCCGTAAACCCTTGAGAACCTTGAGGACCTACAGATCCAATAATACCCATGGGTGCTGTTAGTGAAGCAATGAAATCTGTTTCTGTGCCAGTATTACCGAGATTTAACCAAATCTGATAAGCATTTAATCCATTATTACCCGAGGCTCCTGAAATTGAATTTCCTGCCGTTTTGGAGTATAATGCATAAGGAACGCTCATTAATTGGGATGTTCCCATTAGAATATATGACACTCCTCCTGTCATGTCGATAGAAGTTTTCACAAAATATGGTCCACTTTCCCAGTTAATGGTAGAAAAGTCATCTAATGTTGCGCCAGAACCAATTTCAAGGTTAACTATCCCATAACTATTTGTTGTAGGCAAGAAGGTCTCGGTATAAACTAACGTACCTAATTCGCTCCCCTGCAGGATGGAAATTTCGATTCCGATAGTTTGATTGATTAACTCCATATTAGCTGTATTTCTAATCACAGCTTGATATTTCATCCTTTCTGGAGCCTGACCCAAGGTTAAACTAGTAAAGTTAAATACAGTAATTAAAACGAATATTATTTTTTTCATGATTACCTATTAAGTGTTTTAATAAATTTGAATGGAATTTGTGAAATGAATAATCCCACTTCGTGTTAGAATGACTCTTTTGAATTAAAATCGTCTTACTGGTCGAATACGACTTTCGTATGATTTGCTTACAGAACTCGATGAGCCTGAATTAAATGAAAAGATAAACGCTTTATCTACCGGGCTTAAAGTGTCTTCTGTGGAGGACCAAATCAAATCTGATCCAAGTTGTGCTCCCCCATTTGAATAAATTGCAGCATCTATTACAAGGATGTTTTGGTGAATAAGTAGAATCTCATCTAAGGATGGCAGGTACCAATCTCCGTAAGTAATTCCTGCCTCCATAATTTTGGTTTTACTACATAATTGAGCTGCATAATCTCCGCCATCATCTCCGATTGAAATTTGTGAAGCGATAATTATTGTTGTATTTTTTTCTCCTGTATAAACACCTGTTCTTTGTGCCCTTGTAATGCCATCAGTTCCAGCATTCCATCTAATTAAGGCATCATTATTTTCATTTTCTAATGCACAGACCAGACCATGTTCGCCAGATTCATCTACCCAAAAAACAATTCCTCCCTGCGCGTAATCGCCTAGTTCATAAACCTCTTCGTTTATTTCTGTTCCAGCATTCAGTACTGTAATACCACTTCCATAATACGAGTTAGAACCAAAATTTAATTGTGGAACCCATGTATAATTGCTTGTACTAAGTTTTTGAAGAATATTATAGACTGAGCCACTTACGGCATCTATTCCGCTTATTCCAACAGCTCCAGTAGATCCATTGCTACCGCTTACACCATAAGGGCCCTGAGGCCCTTGAGGTCCTGTCGAACCTGTTAACCCTTGTAAACCTACAGCGCCTGAGTTTCCTTGAGGACCCTGAATTCCTTGTAAGCCTAGAGGTCCTAAAGTACCATCAGTACCATCAACACCATCATTCCCAGTAGTTCCTTGCGGGCCTTGTAGACCTTGCGGGCCTTGTAAACCTGTTGGTCCTTGCGGACCTTGTAATCCTTGAACTCCCTGAGCACCTTGAACTCCCTGTAATCCTTGAACTCCCTGGGGCCCTGTTGTACCTTGAGGTCCAGTCAATGAGTTTGTGAAATCAATTTCTGTTCCTACATTGCCAAGACTCAACCATATTTCATATGCACTTAGGCCATTGTTTCCATCTGGTCCAGGGGTCGAGCTTCCTGCGGATTTAGCATATAAAGCATAGGGGACACTCATTAACTGACTTGTTCCAATAACGCTATAAGCAACTCCCCCATTTACATCAACTGAAGTTTCAATAAAAAACGGTCCATTTGCCCAGTCAATTGAAGGAAACGCCCCTGGTGATATTCCATTACCAATTTCTGCTTTAAGTAGACCATATGAGTTGGTATAGGTGGTAAATGTTTCGGTGTACACTGTTGCCCCAAGAATTGTACCTTGAATGATTGAAATTTGTAAACCAATTGATTGGTTGATTAGTGCATCACCATTTGTGTTTCTAATAATTGTTTGATATTTGAAACCTTCAGGAAATTGACCTGTTGAGGTGAAACCCAATACTAAGACAGTAATTAGCGCGATTATATATTTCATGTTGATTGTTTTGTAAGAGTTTTTTAAAGTTTGATCGAGTTAATTACCTCCGCGAAGTTTAATTTTTACTTTAGGCATCTTGATTTTAAGTTTTTTCTTTGGAGGTTCACTGCTGGTATTGTTCTCGACTTGAGGGTTGGCCTCTTGAGGATCGTTAGTTTGCTCATTTGAAGTCGACCTGCTTTTCACTTCGTTCACGTATTTCCACACAGTTAAACCAGAAACACCATACTTTACAGAGTAACCTCCTCTACTCATATCTGCGACTAAAATTTCACCATCTCTCCATATTCCACCTTCAAAAAGCACTATTTTATCACCCTTTGAAAATTGAGCCTCATCGTTAATAAAGATCGGACTTCCATCACAGTAAGTCATTCCATTTTCTTCATAGCCAGTAAAATCATCCTGCCGAATAGTGTAACCAATATCGGTGATATACCATCGGTTTGAGTTGTAGGAAATATGGATTCTATTAAACCTACGCTTGTTAAGGTCGTAGAACTTTACGTAATTATCACCGATTTCTTTAATTCTAGGGTGTTGACAGAATGCTTTACTATAGTTTGTAAGGTCTTCCGTTGCTTCTGCCAACATGCTTTCACCGTTTTGATTTAAAATAATGTCACTCCATTCTTCAAAATAATTTCGTGGAAACATTTGGTACATGAAAGCAGTAATCTTGGCACTGTCACCTTCTAAAAGTAGCTCGTGCGTAAACTGCATGAGATGATTTCCACTTTCGAATTCAGGAATATCTACTATGGTTAATGATTTTTTAAATTCCGCAGCATGCCTTACTGCATTTAGTTGAGCAAGTGTTTTTGTTGTGTTCAATTCTTCTTTAGAGATGGAAAACCGTTTTATAGTTTTTAATGATTTTTTATCACCTCTTGGCACTGGCAGCCATTTCCCGTTGTTTAATAATTTTGCATCGGGATCAAACACGATACCATCATTTGATCTTTGTAGTGTAATTCGAAAAACTCCTTCTTGTTCTTCAACTCCTCCAATATCATCCGTTTTCCGTGTGAAAGATGCAACCACATTAAAAGAGACTGCATTTAATTTAGTCCATTTCCATTGAGGATCATTTGTTAACCGAATATTGTTTGGGGCATCGATGAGGTAGTTCATCAGATAGTTGCTGTAGAAATTTAATGGATCATATGTCGATTTTAAATGAGCATTAATTTCTGCGTTCGATGGATTTGGAATTCCTTCGTAGCCTATTGGGGCACCTCCGAGAATTCTATCATATGAATAAGAAGATCCATTTTTATGGTATTGTACTCCACCATAAGAGAGTGAAAAGACGCCAGGATATTCTGTTTTCGTTTTAATATTATAGTGCTTACTCCAATAGTATTTCCATCCATTTTTCTCCCATCTTTTTTCAATTTTTGCATCATGGAAGCTTATTGAAACAATGTCGGAAACATTCCCATAATAAGCATGAATTTTTGAAGTCAGTTCTGAATTTGACGGTTGAGCCAGACAGTTTATACTAAAGAGTAAAATAGTAAAGAGACCCGTAATTTTGTACCTAATCATTGTTATAGTTTATTGAAGTAATTTGATGAGACAAACTTCAATAATATGGATCTGATTTAGTTCACCCAAATGGGTGAATTTTGAGGTTTTCAGCTCTAAAACCCTATTTTTCCTGAATAATTTGAAGATGGTTGGCTTTGGAGGCTGCTGCCGTTCTGTTTTTCACATCTAATTTTTCATAGATGTTTAGGATGTGAGTTTTAACTGTGTTAACAGAGATAAACAGTCTTTCACCGATACTTATGTTGGTTGAACCGCTCGCGATTAAATACAAAACATCTAATTCTCGTTTTGATAGAGGGTTCAATAAATATTTGTTTAACTCATCCTGGTCAATCTTTACTTTTTTTACAGCAGGTAAGCCACCTTGCCGCTCCAACGTATTTCTTAAATTATCGATTTCTCGTTGTTGTTTCTCATGCATTTTCTGGGATTGTTCCTCAATAAAATGCTTTCTTGACCTCAAGAATTGGATGATGAAGTAACTCAAAAACAGAATAAAAATGATGCCAATAATTAGTGCGATGAGGTAAATTTTATTTCGTGTAATTATTATGTCTTTTCGTTCGTTTTCGGATTGAGTAATTAATTGTTCTTTTTTTAGTAAGTCGATTTCCGTTTCCTTTTTCTCGGTTTCGTACATTACTGCGAGCTGATTAATCTTATTTGTCACATTAGTATTATTGATCGAGTCTTTTAAGATTATATATTGATTCAGGTATACTAATGATTTCGCGGGGTTTATTTTTTCATTTATCTGTGACAATAACTTCAGTGCATTAGTTGTAACATCAGGAGCATTACTTTGTTTCCCGAGAGCTAACGCCTCATTAGCCATCAATTCAGCTTTACCTAAATTTCCTTCTTTAAAATAAATAGAAGAGAGGTTGATTAATACGGTTGACTTCTCATGTTGGTGTCTTATTTGCTCGTATAAGTCAATAGATTTTTGGTAATTTTCTTTAGCTAGAGCCAAACGATTGTTGCGTTTGTACAAAAGCCCAATATTGTTATATAGCATAGCTTTTGATACATAATCTTTAATTGAGTCGGAGAGTAATACAGCTTTATTGAATTGATTTTCAGCCATCGATAATGAGTCTAGTTCCATATAGACGACACCTAAATTTGAAGACGTTATAATTATTCCTGAAAAATCATTGAGGCCTTCTTTTATTTTAAGTGCTTCGGAGTAGTACTTTAATGCTCCTTGATAATTTTTTTGACTCTTAAGTAATAAGCCCAAGTTATTATAGCTCTGAGCAATGATCTTAATTGACTTTGGGTTATTCGCATCTTTTTTTTGCTCTCTTATTTTTAGGGATCTTAAATAGTGATCCATGGACTTCTCAAATTCCCCCATGTAATAATAAATACTGCCTAAATTATTTAAAAGCCCATCAGTTTCGCTTTTTCCGTCGCAGGCTAATTTAATTGAATATGCTTTGAGGTAATTTTTTTCTGCCAATTTGTAATTTCCTGCATAGTCATGAACTAAACCTATTCGGTTAAAGCTTCTTGCGATTAGGGTTGAGTCGTTTAGTTTTTGTGAAAGCATTAATGATAATTTTGCCGGCTGGATTGATTCTTGTGGATTGTAAAAAGCCAACTCCCAAACTAATTTGTGCAGTGTATTTATCTTATCAACGGAAACTAATTTTATTTTTAACCTAAGTTGTAAACTATCGATTTGTTCATTTTGTGATAGTCCACTAAATGACAAAAGAATCAAGATTCCTATTATACTAGCCTTTTTTATCATTACCACTTTTGAGAAAATCATTAACAGGGACACTATTTTATCGAGATAATTCGTGAAACTAAGTTAAAAATATTTTAGGATTGTTGTTAATAACAAGTATGTGCAAGAAAAAATAGGGCACAAAAAAAGAGTTGATCTCTCAACTCTTTTTGGTAGTAGTAAATTAATTTTTATTAGTAGTAATCTCAACAACAACATCTTCAAATTAATGAAGAATTAAACCTTATAGAAATAAAAAATCAGGCATTTTCTCCGAATCTTGTGCAAGCACATCTTCGAACCGGAGGATATTAAGAACTGTTATACTCTTTAATCAAACTAGAAAATGAGCTGCCTCTCCAAGCAGCGTATCCAACCGTATATGTCAAAGAATTCAAATTAAGAGAAAATAGCCTGACATCTCTCCTTATTTCTTACTACCAATATAAGGCATCATTTTCGATTTCTGGAACTAGATGAATATTTGGCTACTATAATTGAACAAAATCCATTTTTCAATGAATTTTTACTTTAAAGATTCTCCAATCGCTTAAAAAATACTTCTCTTTTGGCTGGAGACAAGGGAACTTCAGAGCCATTTTTCATGACTACTGCCCCTCCATTTTTTTTGTCGTAACGATCAACATAATCAATATTAATCAAGTGAGATTGTTGAACCCGCAAGAAATTATGTGCAGAGAGAAGAGTTTCGTATTCTTTTAATGTTTTAGAGACAAGGATCTTTTTGTTGTCCTTTAGGAAAAAGGAAGTGTAATTTCGATCTGCCTCACAACGTATGATTTGATCTAGATCTACTACATGAACACTCTCTTGTGTCTTAAGAACTAATCTTCTTTTTTCATTTTTTTGAATGTTCGAGTGAAGCGCCTCGAATTGTCCATTGCTTTTCTCAGGTTCAACAAGATCTAAGGCTTTCTCTAATGCTGCTTTTAACTCTCCAGCATCAACGGGTTTTAGGAGATAATCCAACGCACTAAATTTAATAGCTTTTATAGCGAACTCTTCGTGTGCGGTAATAAATATAACTTCAAAATTCTTGTTTTCGATCGATCGAATCACATCAAAACCAGTTCCATCTGGCATTTGTATGTCTAGAAATACAATATCAGGGTTGTGCTTTTCAATTGCTTTAATTCCCGATTGAACGTTTTCTCCTTCTGGAATTGTTTCTACATCTAAACCAAATGAGTCAATCATCTTTGCGATAAGTGATCTGGTTCTATTTTCATCGTCAATAATTAGTACCTTTTTCATTTGGTTAGTTTTGAGGGTTAGCGCCAACGGTATATGGCAATGCTATTAAAACCTTTGTTCCTGTTTGAGTTTCTGAATCATAATCCTCAACACGCATATAACCCTCCGTTCGATACTTCTTATTCAAGTTATCTATTCGTTCTCTAGTTATTGCCATTGCCATACTCTTATGTGCAGAACTCTTCTTATTAATCCTAGACGCTTTTCTGCCAATTCCGTTGTCTTCAATTGTAATAGTAAGCATTCCGTTGACTTTGGCAAAACTTATTTTAATAAAGCCTCCTTCAATTGTGTGGAGCTGTCCATGTTCTATCGAATTTTCAATAAATGGTTGCGTAATCATTGGTGGGATAATTGAAAACTCATCAAGTACTTCTGCTTCTGCTTCAATGTAAAATTGGAATCGATCTTCGAAACGTAATTTCTGGGTTTCCAAATACTTGTTTAAAATTTCGATCTCTGTGCGAATTGGAATAAACTCTTTCGGGGAGTTTTCTAAAATTAATCGCATTAGCCGTGAAAAATTGACTAGAAACTTCGTAGAATTCGCAATATCATTTTCGTAAATGTAACTTTGAATAACAGACATTGCGTTGAAGACAAAATGAGGGTTCATCTGAGTTCTAAGAAGCGTCTGGGACATTTCTGCTTCCTTTCGTTCTTGATTTGTTTTGGTTTGTTTCCAGCGATAAAATAGAATTACACCGGCGAGTACAATAATGATTAAAAAAGCAATGATGATGTAAGCCTGAAGATTATTTCTCAGCTGACTGTTCTCAAGTTCTGTTTGAGCCAAGTAACGCTCTTGACTTGCTCGTTCAATAGAATCTGCTTGTGAAGTGATTATCCGTTCACGTTGCTCTGACCGATAAGACTCACTCAATTCGGCAATTTTTGTTGCAGCTTGAAGCGTAGTATTGCTGTCTACATAATTCAAGTACAACTCCATGTACTCAAGCGACTTTTTAGTATCATTAGTTTCACGATAAACTTCGGCAATTACGCGATAAGTTCTATAAATTTGATTTTGAGCACCAAATTTTTCACGAATTTCGATGGAACGATTCAAATAGTTGAGTGCAATTCGATACTTTTTTTGCTTCTGAAAAACGGTTCCAACATTGTGATAAACACCCGCAATTTTCTCTCGATTATTCGAAGATTCATAGTAAACCAATGCTGTATTTAGGTTGGTGGAAGCAAGATCGTACTTCTTTTGCTCCTTATAGATCATTCCAAGGACATTGTGAGATTCGCCTAACCCATTGAAATCATTTAGGGGTGATAAATAGTCAATTGCTTGATTCGCATTTTCTTGTGCCAATAAGTATTGATTTCGCTCTAATTGAACTTTTGCCAAACTTGTTAAAGACAGCGCCATTTGCCTTCGATCAACTATTTTCTCTGCGTACTTAAATGATCGATTAAAGTAACCTGCGGCATCGTCTAAATTCAAAATCAATGTTTGCTCTTGTCCGATTTCACGCGAAAATTTTGCCATTAAATAAGTATTCTGTACCGTTTCTGCCAGCCGAAGACTAATTAGGTTTTTTGCTACGCTTAATTCCACCTGTCCGAAAAAATCATATATCTGAGCCTGTGTGTTAAATGCAATAGCTAGTGTTGTTTTATTGGCGCTTCGTCGGCCAAAACTAATTGCTTTATTTGAGTAGAATAAAGCAGAATCCTTCTGATTCACTTGCATGAAATTCATTGCGATGTAACCATTTACCTCAGATATTTTGATATTACTCCTTGATCTCTCAGCAATTTTAAGCGCATATTTTAAATAAAAGTCTGCTGTTTCAATCTCTAATAATGTGCTATGATAATACCCTAAGTGCCGGTATACTTTAAACAAAACTTCATCCGAGTTCAGTTGATTCAAGAAAGGTTGACAAGCTAAAATTTTCCGAAAATATTCTTGATTATCGCCTTGAATGAAGGCAATTTCAGCACTAAAAAATAAAGCATTAAACCGAAGGGAATCATCAAAATTTCGACTTTTCTTCAAGATCACTTTCTGAATAGAATCTGCTCGATATATATTATTTGACTTATAGTATTCACCAAGTGCGAGCAATCGCAGGAACTTTGTCTTTGGATTTTGTTCTGCTCGGTATGACTTAATCAATTGAGATTCGTGCGATTTTTGAGAGAATGAGAATGCAGCACCAAGCATAAGCATCAGTGTTATAAGGCATCGAACAATATATTGGCGTCTAAAACTCAATTGTACGTAAAAATAAGAATTTCCATGGTTTGAAAGCGATTTTTCCTACGATTGGTATGAAGACAATTCCCTATCTTTGCACATTCAGAATTACAGCATATTATGGAATACAACTTTCGGGAAACAGAAGCAAAGTGGAGAAAGCATTGGGCAGATCACAAAACATACAAAACAGTAGAAAATGATGACTTACCGAAATATTATGTTTTGGACATGTTTCCTTACCCATCTGGAGCTGGGCTGCATGTTGGTCACCCGTTAGGTTATATTGCGTCTGATATATTTGCTCGCTACAAACGATTGAAGGGATTTAATGTTCTTCATCCAATGGGTTATGATTCGTTTGGCCTTCCCGCAGAACAGTATGCGATTCAAACGGGGCAACATCCACGTATTACTACTGAAGAAAATGTCGCACGCTATCGTGATCAATTAGATCAAATTGGATTTTCATTCGATTGGGATAGAGAGGTTCGAACTTCTTCACCTGAATATTACAAATGGACGCAGTGGATATTTAAGCAATTATTCAATGCCTATTATGATAATGGGTTAGACAAAGCTGTATCAATCGATGAATTGATTGCTTCATTTGAAAAAGATGGAACAGAAGGTGTAAATGCTTGTACAGATTTTGAAGAATCATTCTCGGCGAATGAATGGAATGCTTTTTCAGAGAAACAGAGAGAGGAGACACTTCAAGAATTTCGTTTGGCATATTTGGCTGATTCATGGGTGAATTGGTGTCCAGAACTGGGAACTGTACTTGCGAATGACGAGATTGTTAACGGTGTTTCTGAGCGTGGAGGGCATCCTGTTGAGCAAAAATTGATGCGTCAATGGTCAATGAGAATCAAGGCTTATGCCGAACGGTTGTTGAGTGGACTAGAAACGATTGATTGGACCGATTCCATTAAAGACATTCAACGAAATTGGATTGGGAAATCAATCGGTGCATCAGTACAATTCAATATTGATGGTTCTGAAAATAAAATTGAAGTATTTACAACTCGCCCTGACACGATATTTGGTGTTTCATTCATGGTTCTCGCTCCTGAACATCCTTATGTAGTTGAAATTACGACCGAAGAACACAAGTCAGCGGTTGTAGAATATACCCGTGTTGCATCTTTGAAATCTGAGCGAGATCGTCAAGCTGATGTTAAGAATATATCTGGTCAATTCACAGGCGCTTATTCAATTCATCCGTTTACTGGAGAGAAAGTTCAAATTTGGATTGGAGATTATGTCCTTGCTTCCTACGGGACTGGAGCAGTTATGGCTGTTCCTTGTGGAGACCAACGTGATTGGGATTTTGCAAAACACTTTGGAATTGAAATTATCAATATTTTTGAAGATGTTGATATTTCTGAAGAAGCATATTCTGAGAAAACAGGGAAAATTGCTAATTCAGATTTTCTAAACGGACTTCCAATCAAAAAAGCAATGAAATTGGCAATCTACGAAATTGAACAGCGTGGATTGGGCAAAGGAAAAACGAACTATCGTTTGCGTGATGCGGTCTTTTCGCGACAGCGTTATTGGGGAGAGCCATTTCCTGTCTATTATAAGAATGATCTTCCATATTTGGTTGATGATGCAAACTTGCCTGTCACTTTACCGGATATTGATAAGTACCTTCCTACGCAAGATGGTGAACCGCCATTGGCAAGAGCGAAAGATTCAGATTGGAATCACTTCCAAGGAGATAGAATGGAGTTCAATACGATGCCTGGTTGGGCTGGAAGTTCCTGGTATTTCTTGCGCTATATGGACCCAACCAATGAGACCGAATTCGTCTCGAAGGAAAAAGTTGACTACTGGAAAAATGTCGATTTGTATATCGGGGGGG
>JAJRQK010000010.1 GCA_024280295.1 Bacteroidota bacterium | reverse complement strand
TGCTCTATCTTTTGCAAATGGAAATGCTATTGTAAACATTGCTGATCTTGAATCAGGAGTTTATCTTTTCAATGTTACACTTGAGAATGGGTTATCTTCTCAGTTTAGCGTTGTGAAATTATAGTCTTTATTACACTATTAAAAAGGGTGTGGAATTGTTCCACACCCTTTTTATTTCTATTAAGCTATGCGACCTTGCATTGAGTGTAAGTTTATAGATACTCCTTACCTAACTATGATTATCCGAACTGTACAACGAACAAATCATTTTGGTTATCCTTTTCTCACCCTAAACACGCGTCCTTCATTAGAAATTCATTGATAAACCAAACGTCAATGGATATACTTCGACTGTCTTATTTGTATCAAACAATGGTAGTAAACTATAGTTTGCAAATATTCCAATATTTCCATATCCTAAGCGAACCGCAGCATCCAATTTAAAAGAGTTCAAACCATAAGTTCCTTTTTCCTTTTGTTTAAATTGCTTCCCTTCAAACTCTCCTCTTTTCTTTACTTTAGATGCAACCCTAACTCCTCCAACAACACCTGCTGCGAGATAGAAGTTTTTGCTGTCATTCCTGCTTGTATTAAATTCGAGCATTAGCGGAATAGTTAAGTAAGTTGCTTTCAATTTGTTTTTTGAATAGCTATTTACCGTATCAATAAACGCAAAGAGACTATCAGGTCCGTCAGTTAATAGGTAATCATCCTTAAACGCAATTGACATAAAATTGAATCCAAGCCCTGTTGTTAGTCCAACGAACGGAGTGCCAAAATTGAACTTATGCTCCCATGGGTTAAAATTTATGACATGTGACTTAGCGATGTCATTATCCCAATATGGTGTGGTTGCAAATGAATTATTAAAGTTGGCATCCATCATCATAAGAACTCCAACGTCAAATCCAGCCCAGTGAGCTTCGCTTCGCTTCGATTTACGATCATAATCCTCGTCGTCTGTAAAATAATTACCCCTATCTGTCGTATCGCTTTCATCCCCTATATATTCAACATCTTCTTCTCCGTTTTCAATGATAATAATTGTTGTGTTGCCAATCTTCATTCGTGTTGTGTCTGGATCCATTTCTCCTTGAGTAAATCCAAACGGGCTTAAAAGGAGCATGATCAATAGTGTGTAAATTGTCTTCATCTTTATTGCTTTTAATTTTTGATGCTCGTGCATCGAATTGTTTTGTTTGTAAGTATGACCTACTTGATTAAGAAAAGTTACAGGGATGGTTCTGTTTTTTTATTAACTTACTGACTATATGTGGGTTAATAGGCAATTAATTTCCTTTAGAATGTAATAGTCACTACATTAGTAGTGAAAGATTTAGATTAATCCTCTTGCCAATCAGATAAGAAGTGGTCCATATCACGACGATCTTTCTTAGATGGTTTCCCTGTGCCATGTTCACGGTAATTTGACTGCGCTAATTGATACACTTTCAACTTCTCTATTTCTTCGTCTTTAGTGATATCAATAATATAATCAATGGCTAATTTTGCGCCTACTCTTCGTCCTAATAGTTGTGTAATTCGATAGGTAAATGTTGCTGTGTTCTTTATTACTTGGATTTCATCTCCGAGTTTTACTTCTCTGGATGGTTTCACATGGGCACCATTCAAGCGAATTTTTCCTTTTTGAATTTGATCAGAGGATATTGCGCGTGTTTTAGCCAAACGAACACTCCATGCGAACTTATCTAACCTACAAGGCATCTCTAAGCTTCTTAGTAAGTGTTTTTACTACTTCATCATAGGAGTGCACAATTAATTCGAGTAAAAAATCTTGAGAAATGTCTGAATCAATAAAAACTGAATTCCACAGGCGCTTATTCATGTGCCAACCTGGTTTAACACCATTAAATGTTTCACGAAGTTCTATGGATCTTTCTGGATTGCATTTCAAATTAACAAACTCGAATTTATCAACATTTGTTAAGGCAAACATCTTCCCGCCCACTTTAAAAGTTAGCGTGCTGCTATCAAAGGGAAAACCCTCTGTTACGCCTGTCATCTTAAGGCAAATATCACGAAATTTTTCTATGTTCACTTACTCTCTGCCGAAACAGGCATCATGTCCTCTCTACCCAATTTATAAAGCAATTTTGCATGGCTGGCAACAGCTCCTCTAAACGTCTTGTACGAATAATATGGAATACCATATTCAAGGGCTGTTTCTTGCACGATACTCGAAATTTTACGGTAATGAACATGGCAAATGTTTGGAAACAAATGATGCTCCACTTGGTAATTAAGTCCACCAACATACCATGAGAAAATACGTGCCTTAGGGGCAAAATTTGCCGTTGTTCTTAATTGGCTAACAGCCCAATCAGTTTCTATGTTACCTGTTTCATCTGGCACAGGAAAATCAGACCGAGGAAGAACATGTGCAGGTTGAAAAATTAAAGCCAATGTAAGACCAGCAATGAAATGCATCAATCCAAACCCTAACAATGTCACCCACCAAGAAACTGGAGAGAATAAAATTGGAAGCGTTATTAATGTTCCTAAGTATATAATCTTACTCAAAATTATCGTGAATAGCATTAGTCCTGGTGATATTCCTTGTGTTTTGATAAGGCCCATTTTCTTATAGCGCGCAAATTGTGAATAATCTTTAGTTGTGCACCACATTATTGTCATCATACCATATAGTAGCCATGCATATAAATACTGGTATTTATGCCCTTTCAAACGATCTTGATTTGGTGAAAAGCGCATCAGTATTCCTGTATCAATATCTTCATCCACTTGATCTACGTTTGTGTAGGTGTGGTGTAAAACATTGTGTTGAATTCTCCAATTTGTATCACTACCTCCGACAGCGTTTGTCAACTTTCCTATGATTTTATTTACTGTCTTGCTCTTCGAATAAGCCTGATGATTTGCATCGTGCATAACGGACAATCCAACACCTGCAGTTCCAAAGCCCATAATTGCCCACATCAGCACAGTTGCCCATGTAGATTCAATAACTGTGAGAAGTAGCACAAACGGAACCATGTATAGGCTAATCATGAAGATCGTTTTGATCACCATATTTGCATTTGCGTGCCGCGATTTATTATTATCCTTGAAATAAGCATTCACGCGTTTGCGCAATACTTTATAGAAATCCTTTTGCTCTGTACTTTGCGAGTACGTTACTTGTTTTAGCTCCATTTTTTAGAAATAAGTAGTACAAAGATACGTGTATTTGCTACAATAGTTCCAAACATAGATCATGTTTTATACATTTTTATGCAGATTCTAGTACTCTTAACAGTAAAAATGAGGTCATTAATCGTTATTTTTGAACCAATAAATCTTGATTATTAGGATACTATGTCTGCTTCAAAACTTCCATCATACTGTACCGATTATTTTAATCGAAAAAGAATTGAAACTCGTGTAGTTGAAGTTGGGTCAATCTCAATAGGAGGAAGTAATCCAATTAGAATTCAATCGATGACAACCACAGACACAATGGATACTAGGAAATCCGTTGAGCAGTCAATTCGAATGATTGCGGTTGGATGTGAAATCGTTCGGCTAACAGCACCTAGCAAAAAGGAAGCTGAAAATTTGCGTGAAATAAAGAATTGCCTCGTGGAAAAAGGATATTCCACACCACTTGTTGCTGATATCCATTTTACTCCAAATGCTGCTGAAATTGCCGCTCGAATTGTAGAAAAAGTTCGTATAAATCCTGGAAACTATGCTGACAAGAAACGGTTTGAGGAAATAGAATATACAGATCGCTCCTATCATGCTGAATTAAAAAGAATCGAAGAAAAGTTTACTCCACTCGTTCTTATTTGTAAAAAGGAAGGCACAGCTATTAGAATTGGAACTAATCATGGCTCTCTTTCGGATAGAATTCTAAGTCGATATGGTGATACACCTGAGGGAATGGTAGAGTCTGCGATGGAGTTTTTACGGGTTTGCATTAAAAACGAATTTCATTCTATTGTCCTTTCAATGAAGGCAAGCAATACACTTGTAATGGTTCAGGCCTACCGCTTACTTGTCTCAACAATGAAGTCCGAGGGAATGAATTACCCCTTACATTTAGGAGTGACCGAAGCTGGAGACGGAGAAGATGGAAGAATAAAATCAGCTGTTGGAATTGGAGCTTTGCTTGAAGATGGATTAGGTGATACTATTCGAGTTTCACTCACTGAAGAGCCAGAGGCTGAAATTCCCGTTGCTCAAAAAATTGTAGAAAAAATTGAATCCTCCAAACCTGATAATTCAAAAATGGAATTCAAAAAACTCAACTACAATCCATTTCATCATACTAGAAGAGTTACAGCTGAGGTTATGAATATCGGAGACAACCATGTTCCTGTTGTCGTTGCAGACTTGAGTGGGATCGCTGAAATAAAACCATCGCATTTATTTGCATTCGGTTATCACTATTCTGTACCTCTTGATAAGTGGACAATAACTGATAGTGCCGCAGATATGTTATATGTTGGAAACCGTATGGTTTCATTCCTCCTTCCAGGAACACTAAAAGTACTTTGCTCAAGTAAAAACTGGACTAAAAATTATACCAATAAAAGTGGTTTTTATCCATTAGTAGTTAAGGCCGATTTAGATAAAACTCCTCCTAATTCTATCCGATTTATTGCTCATTCAGAAAAGGAAACTAGCCTTGAATATTTAAAAGACTACCCTAACGCTGCTATTATTCTCAGTACAGAAAACACACAGAAATTACATTTTTTCCGTGAAATTCAATTAAAATTAGCGGAAAACAATCTAAAAAACCCCGTTATTCTTCATGCGGGATATTCAACTAAAGATGAAGAAACATTTCAAATTTGGTCTTCATCAGATTTAGGAAGCGCATTTATAGATGGTTATGGAGATGGAATTTGGTTGACTGGAAAAGTTCCAAATCAAGTGATTAATTCAACAGCCTTTGGGATTCTTCAAGCTACGCGATCTAGAATATCAAAAACCGAATACATTTCCTGTCCTTCGTGTGGTAGGACACTCTTCGATTTACAAGAAACTACAGCCAAAATTAGGTCACGAACCTCACATCTAAAAGGACTAAAAATAGGAATTATGGGTTGTATTGTAAATGGACCAGGAGAAATGGCGGATGCAGATTATGGATATGTGGGCACAAGACCTGGGAAAATCCACTTGTATAAGGAACAAACCGTGATAAAAAAGAACGTCGACGAAAAAGAAGCTGTTGATGCGTTAATTGATTTGATCCAAGAAAATGGGGATTGGACAGAGCCCAAGTCAATAGAGAGATATTAAGAGTTAAAGAGATTTAGAATTGAAGATATTAAAACAGAAAACTGTATAAAACACACCTAACTAACTGATAACGTTTGAATTAAGGGGGGGGGTTGGGTTTTCAAAAAACGTTCACGATCTCAGAAGAGATAACAGATTTATTGACGAGGTAAAAGATCATTCATTAGAGAGCTTTAAAATCAACAATTACGGGAAAACGGTCCGTTTATAGGATTTACACCTAAACAATCTGTTTCCTTCATTATTTTTTAGGTGCGTTATTAACGATATAGAATATTATCTTCCAAGATAAATAAGCAACACAGAAATGTCACTAGGAGAAAGCCCACTTATCCTAGAAGCTTGTCCAATTGTAGCAGGTTGAATCGCTTTCAACTTTTCTTTTGCTTCGGAACTTAGACTTGGTAATTTACTATAATCCGTATTCTCAGGAATATTCACACCCTCAAGCCTACCCAATTTTGTTGCCACATCTTGTTCACGTGAAATATATCCTTCATATTTCAATTGAATTTCGGCTTGGTCAACAATTCCCCCATGCGCTACAGTGAGTTCATCAGCTAATTTTGATGATTCCGGGTTCATTTCAAGCACATCACTCATTGTCAGGCCAGGTCGGGTTATCAAAGAACTTAACTTAACTTTTTGATTAATTGGCGAACTATCGTAACGCTTCAATATAGGATTCGCAATTTCAGGAACAACAGCTTCTTTTCTTAAAGACTTTTTTAAAGATTCCGTTCCATTTGACTTTATATCCACTTTTCGAAGTGCATCATCACCTGCAAGTCCAATTGCATGTCCTAATGGCGTCAATCTTAAATCTGCATTATCCTGCCTTAAAAGAATGCGGTATTCAGCACGACTAGTAAACATGCGATACGGCTCATCTGTTCCTTTAGTAATAAGGTCGTCAATTAAAACACCAATATAAGCTTCATCTCGTGCAAGAATAAACGCTTCTTTTTCTTTAATCTTTCGGCTTGCATTTATTCCCGCCATTAACCCTTGGCACCCCGCCTCTTCATAACCTGTAGTTCCGTTAATCTGCCCAGCAAAATACAGATTCTCAACCCGCTTGGTTTCCAGTGTATGTTTCAACTGTGTCGGTGGGAAATAGTCATATTCGATAGCATAGCCTGGTCGAAACATTTTCACATTCGCGAAACCAGGAATTAATTTCATTGCCTTTAATTGAACCTCTTCTGGAAGTGACGTGCTAAATCCATTCACATAAATTTCAATAGTATTCCACCCTTCAGGTTCTACAAAAATTTGGTGCCGATCTCGATCTGCAAAGCGGTTAATTTTATCTTCAATGCTCGGACAATATCTCGGGCCTGCTCCTTGAATAGCACCATTAAACATTGGAGAACGATCGAACCCTTCCTTCAGCATCTCATGTGTTTCTGGATTCGTATATGTAATGTGACAAGATTTTTGAGTAGAAAGCGGCTTTGTATCCGAAAAACTAAATTTAGAAGGTTTTTCGTCTCCAAATTGCTCTTCCATTTTAGAGTAATTCAACGACCTCCCATCAACACGAGGCGGGGTTCCCGTTTTCATTCTTCCGGTTTCAAACCCTAATTCGGCCAACTCCTCGGTAATTCCAGTTGAAGAACGTTCACTTGCTCTCCCTCCACCGAATTGCTTTTCTCCCAAATGAATAAGCCCATTCAAGAAGGTTCCGTTTGTTAAAATAACGGATCTCGATCTAATTTCCATTCCAATTGATGTCTTCACACCAACAGCTTTTCCATTTTCAACGATCAAACCATTGACCATATCTTGCCAAAAATCAACACCAGAGTTCCTCTCAAGCATCAATCTCCATTCCTCAGCGAATCGCATTCTATCATTCTGAGTTCTTGGTGACCACATTGCGGGGCCTTTAGATTTATTCAACATACGAAACTGAATTGCGCTCAAATCGCTCACAATCCCAGAACCTCCACCTAGAGCATCGATTTCTCGAACAATTTGTCCTTTTGCAACACCACCCATAGCAGGGTTACAACTCATTTGAGCAATCGTGTTCATATTCATCGTAACCAACAAGACGGAACTCCCTAGTTTTGCAGCCGCATTTGCAGCCTCACAGCCAGCGTGCCCAGCACCCACCACCACAACATCATATTCTTTCAGCATCACTTAATGTTTCACGTGAAACAATTCACCATTTCCACACAAGGCAAAACTACAACACTTTTAGATAAGACTATGTTTCACGTGAAACAATTAAGGATAGGGCTTCATTTTCAAGTTTACGCATTTGTATTGCTTCCGAATTAGACTTATCCCTAAACCCCATAAGATGCAAGACACCGTGAACAACAACCCTATTAAGCTCTTCCCGAAACACAATTTCTCGTTCCTTGGCGTTTTCTTGCACTCTATCTACCGAAATAAATAAATCTCCAGAAACAATCTCGTTTACAGAATAGTCAAAAGTGATAATGTCAGTATAATAATCATGGCTAAGGTGTTTTCTGTTCATCTCTAATAAATACTTGTCTGAGCAAAATATTAGAGAAACATCACCCAACTCAAAGGCGTGAAGTAGACAAGCTTCAGATAGCCATGAAACAAAAAATTCCGGAACTAAATCCAGAATTTCGGTGTTCTCAAAATGTATAGAAATCATTATTTCTTTGAAAAATAAATACTTACGCTTGTTCCGTCATCTTCAAATTCTACAGCTTCCGCTAACGACTTCATTAAATATATTCCTCTACCATTTTCTTTTTCTATGTTCTCAGGGGCTGTTGGGTCTGGAAGGTTATTGAAATCAAACCCTGTTCCTCTATCTCTGACGTTGAAACAAAAGTCTGTTTCCTTGTCTCCAACATGAACATCAACACTCAAGTCATTCCTCATTTTATTTCCGTGTTCCATAGCATTATTCACTGCTTCGGTGACCGCAATAAGAACATTTCCATAATAATCTTCCTTTACAGATAATCGTTCACATACACTGTCAACTAGTGTTTCTACTTTTGCTATTGACCCGAAATCAGACGGGATAGAGAGTTTATCAACAAGCACAAAACCTTCTTTCATATTATAGTATCAATTTACAACATGCGATTGAAATACTCATTTGCTCTATCCTTATAATACTTTCTATAAGCCGGGTCTACAGAGCGTAGCATTTCAATCTGTCTTAACTTTTCCTTGTTATACTGATCAAACTGAATTAGGTTACCATAATTTTCACTTTTTCCTCGTTCGGATTCTCTTTTCTCATCAAGACCACGCTCCATAAGTGCTTTTTCACTTTCCAATAGGCGTGTTAAGATGTCGCGCTGACGTTTAATCATATTGTTACCAAAACGCTTGTTTACGATGTCCTTTTCTTGTTGTTCCAATTCATCAATCAAAGGACTCAGCCCATTTCCTTGACCTTTACCATCTTTATTTAGCTCTTGACGTATTTGTTCTAAACGCTTTCTCATAGCAGATTGTTGTGCTGCCATCTTTGCCATTTGCTTGTTTCCAAGCCCCATACCGCCTCCTTGGCCGTCTTTTCCGCCAGGTTTTTGACCCGGTTTAGATCCTGGTTTATCACCACCAGGGTTAGCACCCTTTTTCATCTCTTCAAGTTGCTTCTTCAACATCTCTTTCATATCACCACTAGACATTTTGCCCGGACCAGGTTTACCTTTACCTTTTCCGCCAGGCTTATCACAACTGCCAGAACCCGACATCATGCTTTGCATTTGTTGCTGCATCTGTTGCAAACTTTCATTCAACATTAACGCTAAGTTGTTGTATGAAGTCATAGCATACTGTTGGTGAATTCCAAGGTCCGACCGTTTACGTTCGTCAATATCCTCCAATGCTAAATCGTGGTTAACTTGAATTTGATTTAACTCATCATCGATATAGGTCGCAATTTTAGGTTGGCGTTTTGCTAAAGCATACAGACTATCTCTCACAATCTTTGTGTCATCAACAATCTTGCGCTGGCGTCTTGTATATTTTCTAAAGGCAGGGTCAGTATCATAAATTCTTTTCAAACGGTTCATTACATCCTCTTGATCGAAGCTCAAAGCAACCAAACTTTCTAAAATATTACGTAGCATCTCAATGTCTTCACCTTGCTTCTCCTGATTAGATTGCTGCTGCATCATATCGAGAGTCTCGGCCATCTCTTCCATCTTCTCCGCAGCACCTTCTTGAGACTCTCCCGCCTTTCCATCTTTACCCTTCTCCATTTTATCTTGGGCATCGTCAATGTCCTCAGATATTTCATCCGATTTAGATTCTGGTTCACCCAATTCCATCGGTGAAGAAAGCTCTTTGTTTAAACTATCTAACTCTTGTAAATCATCCTTAATTTCATTAAATTTATCCTCAATTTCTTGTTGCTTTTTTTCATCTGACCCAGAACTCCCATCTTTATTTTTTGTAATATCATCTTTCAGTTTCTGTTGCTCTTCAGCTAATTCCTTTAACTCCTCTTCAATTCCATCAATCTTCTCATTTACCTGAAGACGTTTAAGCATTTCCAAGCTTCTGTCAAGTTGTCGCTTCATGTCCTCGGTAGACATCTCCATTTCCTCCATTGTTTCTTCAATACCCTGCTCATTTTGTTGTTTCATGAGTTCCTCCAGTTGATCCAAAAGATCCTTCAACTCATCATCCATTAATTCTTCAAGCAGATCATTAATCATCTCTTGCTGATCTAATAACTCTTGATCCATTTCAGATAATTGATTCTTCTCCTCCATCGAGTTTTGCATCTGCTCAGACATAGACTCAAGATTCTCAATCAATGATTTATGCTCTTCCTTTAGTTGCTGAACTTGATTTTGCTTATTCCAATTAGATTGACTGGAGTTCATCGTCTCCTTCTTAAGTCTTTCAAGGTTTTTTTGAAACTCGTCAAGTTGTTGCATGACATCGTTCATTTCTTGCTTGGCTTGAGCAGCCTCTTCATCGCGCAATTCATTTAAGTCCTCTAGATTAGGCAAGCGATAAACAAACGATCTGCTTCGAGTAGATTTAACTCCATTCACACCATCATTGTCACGTACCACAAAATGATATTCAATTTTATCTTCTAATGATAGTTCTTCTCTTCGGAAATCTACAGCAAAATTAAAAGGCGACTCTGTACCCACAACACGTCCAGCCGGCATCGACTCAGTTCTCTTTGCACCACTCTTTGATGTTATTGTGTAAATAAATGACAAACTAGAAAGCCCGTGATCATCATTCACAGAACCGGAAAAATAGCGTATTCCATCCTTAACACTATCCTGTATTTCACTTACTTGAATGGCAGGATAGTTATCCTTTAGTACATCAATGAGAAAAAAGGATGTGTCCATCTTAGAGTTCTGACTGTTTTTTAAAATCACCTTTCCATCAACATCTTTAACGAATTGTTTTGATATTTTAAATCCATCAGTATTAAAAATCTTCATTTTAGATCCAATCCAAAACTCTGACTTACTACTATTCTTAGTTAGAACACTCCATGAAATATTTGTTCCTTCTGGCACTGTAAGGTCAGAAGCATTTTCAACAACTTCATTTTCCATTCCAAGATAACTAGGATAAACAAGTGTAGCCTGCATTTTTCCTATAGCGGTCTTTGCAATAACTTTCACCCCAAATTCATCACTGATCACTTTTTCTCCTCTAATTGAAGCTTCAAACTTGAGAGTCATGTCATTTCGTACCTGATTGAGTTCCCCAGTAAATTTGTTCTTTGTAACGCGACGCAATAGGGCTCTACCCTGCTCAGATCGAACATAAACACGGTTAGGGATTTCATCTCCAACTAGCTCAACTTCAAATGGGAAATTCTGTCCTTCCTCCACTCTTGAATTATCATTTAAAAATGAGAACTTAAAAGGAGCAGGAATCTCAAATTCTTGGGAGAACATTAATACACGTTCCGTCCCTTCCTTAAAAAACGAAGGTGCTAAAACAGCAAATACTAGAAATCCACAAACAACAGGAAGTGCCCACATCAAGTGACGCTTATTCTCAGTCAAGTCGATTGCATTCGAAAAAGGGACTATGCTCAAGTTTGCGCTTCGTTGTTGCACGCTTGCATTTAGCAACTCAAAATCAGCAGAATTCTCATCCATTCTATCTTGCAATTGTAGTGTATTTAATAAACGGTCTGATACATTAGGAAAAAACGTGCCGATAATCTTTGATGCTTGGTGTCGTCCTATCCTTTTCCCAAAAGACTTTAATTTAAGAAGTGGAATTACAATATATTTTCCAAGAATAAAGGTATTTAATCCTAAAAAGCCAAAAAGCAACACAGCACGTACAGACGAACCAAATCGCCCAAAGTATTCCAACGTCACCACTAAGAGGTATGTTGTAAGTAAAACTCCAATAAACAAGAAGATTCCTTTGATCATTTGGTTCTTGTAGAACTTCCGAATAAAGGCGTCAACTTGTTCTAAAAGTCGATCGAATGCACTCATATTAATTCACTTGATTAACTAAATTACAATTTATCTTTCTGATCCTTGTACAATAAACGTTAAAGCCTTATACAATAGTATATCACAGACGTTCAATAAAGCGAGAAATAAGTGTCTTCATTACTTGCTCGATTCTCACTATCTTTGCACAAAATTTATTGAATTATGTCAAATAGACCCGTTCGCGTAAGATTCGCACCATCACCAACAGGACCCCTTCATCTAGGAGGAGTTCGTACAGCGCTTTATAATTATCTTTTTGCTAAGAAATATAATGGCGTGTTTCTGATTCGTCTTGAGGATACTGATGAGAAGCGGTTTGTTCCAGGAGCACAAGATTATATAATGGATGCCTTAAAGTGGTGTGGAATAATGCCCACAGAAGGTCCTGGGTTAGGCGGAAATTTTGGACCTTATATTCAATCCGAAAGAAAAGATACTTACAGGCCTTTTGCCGAACAACTGGTAAAAGATGGTCACGCTTATTTGGCTTTCGATACGCCAGAAGAGTTGGATGCAATGCGGAAGCAAGCCAGCTCTATGGGAATGCCAAACTGGCAATACAATAATATTACACGTGCATCAATGAAAAACTCATTGACGCTTCCTGCGGATGAAGTAGAAAAGCGAATTGCTGCTGAAGAACCTTATACGGTTCGAATGAAAATGCCGAGAAACGTAGATATTCGATTTGAGGATGAAGTAAGAGGCTGGGTCGTTGTTAATACAAACAACATAGATGATAAAATATTATTAAAACCAACAGGAATGCCAACCTATCATTTAGCGAACATTGTAGATGATAAAGCAATGGAAATCAGCCATGTGATCAGAGGGGAGGAGTGGTTACCGTCTGCTCCACTCCATGTGATGCTCTACGATGCTTTTGGTTGGGACCTTCCAAAGTTTGCACACCTACCACTTGTACTCAAACCAGATGGAAATGGAAAACTTTCAAAACGAGATGGTGACCGATTAGGCTTCCCTGTGTTTCCAACAAACTGGACAACAGCTGAAGGAGAAGTATATTCTGGCTACCGAGAAAAGGGATACATTTCAGGTGGGTTTTTAAACATGCTTGCATTCTTAGGGTGGAACCCTGGAACCACTCAAGAAATATTTTCATTAGATGAATTATGTGAAACATTTACTCTTGAACGAGTTTCAAAGTCAGGAGCTAAGTTCGACCCAGATAAAACAAAATGGTACCAACAACAATATCTTCGGTCAACACCCAATGAAGTACTAGCAAAGGAATTATCGGAAATTTTAACTGAAAACTACGGTTTAGATCGGCTAACAACTGTTTGCCGTCTTATGAAAGAACGCGCAACGTTTGTAGAAGACATCTGGACAGAAGGGTCATTCTTATTAGAGAAACCTACATCTTACGATGAAAAAACAATGCGTAAAAAATGGAAGAACAATGCGTCTTCATTAATGGGAGAGTGGAAAGGTGTTATGTCAACTTTATCTGACTACTCCGCTGAATCAATTGAAGGATCATTTAAAGATTTTATTATATCGAAAGAATTAGGAATTGGTGCTGTTCTGCCATTGTTTAGACTATTAGTAACAGGAAAAGGAATGGGGCCAAGTATGTTTGAAATTGCATCCTTCCTTGGAAAAGAGGAATGTGTTGAACGTATTTCAATTGGTTTAGATACACTAGCAGTAACAACTTCACAAGCATGAAACATGTAATTGAGGTGAATGGAATAAAATGCTACTCCCATCACGGGTGTCTTCCAGAGGAAGAACTTATTGGTGGAAATTACTTGGTAGATGTTCATTTGACGACTGATTTTTCAGACGCCGTAAAAACAGACAACCTCACAAAAACAATCGATTATGTACTAATCAACCACATCGTAAAAGAGGAAATGGCAGTTGCTTCAAAGTTGATTGAGCATGTTGGTCAAAGAATCGTAAACCGAATAAAAAATGAACCTCAAGCACTTCATTCATTGCGAGTTAAGGTAACAAAGCTTAGTCCCCCAATAAATGGCGATGTGGAGAATGTTGCAATAATCATAGAGGAATAGAAAACCATCCAAAAAATCATTACATTTGCCGAAGTAGGGTTCCGTGGCCGAGCGGCTAGGCAGTGGTCTGCAAAACCATCTACAGCGGTTCGAATCCGCTCGGAACCTCCAAAGCTTCCCTCCGTTTATTCGGCTTGTGGAAGCTTTTTTTATTCCCCTAATCGCTCAAGTAAAAGCGTATCTCCCCTTTTGGAAATAAGTTGAATAGAATCTGACGATTGATATAGCAACTGATATTTCAACCCTGATATATATAAATCACTTTTATTCATTTTATAAGAGTGTGTGAAATTCCCCCACTTTAAATGAGCTGTTGTAAACTCCCATACGGTTGTCGTGTCCAAGTCCGTTTTCTGTTCCCATTTCCCTATTAACAATCGTTGTTCCTCTATGTGTTTTGGCAATTCTTTCACCAACTCTTCGCTACAAGCAAACAATAAGAAAATCACAGAAAAGTAAATTTGAGATTTAAGAAAGACGAACGACATAAATGAATTGAATTTTAAGGTTATCTTTGCCAAAAATTAATTACAAGGTACTATCATTTTATGAAAATTCTAGTCACTGGTCCAGACGGCGTATTAGGGAGTAACATTGTTCGTGAGCTATTATCGAGAAATCACGAGGTAAGTGTCTTATTATTTGAGGAAGAAAAACCCTCAATAACTCTCGACGGATTACCCATTCAACGGTTTTACGGAAACATAGTCAACACTCAAGATCTTGATAAATGCATCATTGGTCAGGATATTGTAATACATGCCGCAGCTTCAACCTCCGTTTTTCCGGCAAGGAATCCTTTTGTTAATAAGGTAAATATTGATGGTACAGAAAATGTCATTGAAGCTTGTTTGAAACACAATGTTGGACGCATGATATACGTCGGTACAGCTAATTCATTTGGATATGGCGACGAACAGGTTCCAGGCAAAGAAGGAAACCCATATTTATCAGCACGCTATGGTGTCGATTATATGGATTCAAAGCAAAAGGCACAAGAAATTGTATTGGATGCGGTTAAAAATAAAGGACTGCAAGCAATTGTTGTCAACCCCACATACATGATCGGTCCTTATGACTCTAGGCCAAGCTCAGGGGCAATGATTTTGGCTGTTCACCAAGGAAAAATACCTGGTTATTCAGCAGGGGGGAAGAACTTTGTAGCAGTAAAAGATGCAGCAACAGCTATTTCCAATGCAATCACAATGGGACGAATCGGTGAGTGTTATATCCTCGGAAATCGCAACCTTACTTATCAAGCTGCATTCAATATGATTGCAGAGACAATCAACGGTAAACCTGTTAAGCGTAAACTTTCAAACTTCATTGTAAAAGGGTATGGTGCTATGAACTCGTTTTTCGCTAAGATTTTCAAGTACTATCCTGGAGTAACGAAAGAACTTGCGATTATCTCTTGTGAACGACATTATTATTCTCCTGAAAAAGCTCGAAAAGAAATTGGTTTACCAGAAACTCCAATTGAAGAAGCTATTCAAGAATGTTACGACTGGTTTAAAGAGAACGGTTACTTAGAAAATAAATAAACACCTATATCTATGAATTACTACGAAGTCAATATGATTTGGACCGCCGAACATACTCGCGTTTGTGTTCCTATATTTTTAGCACTAGTGTTTTTTCTAATGTATTGGTTTACAGCACAATCAACGAAAATAAAAAAGCGTTACCATAAAAAATATGACCCAGAAACAGCGTATGTGAAACACATCTTTTTCACCAAAGCTTTCGGTTTTTTCAGTATGGGTGTTGTTCCAACACTATTGTGTCTTCTTTTCATTCCAGAAATGTCATTAGGAGATTTAGGGTTTACAATTATCCCCGAAACAACCCTTTTTACACTGGTTTGGACAACAGGATTATGCATTTTGGTAATTCCATTAGCATTTTTCTCAGCTAAGAACCCTAAGAATTTTGTTAACTACCCACAAATAAGAACAAAGGTTTGGGGAAAGAAAACACTCTTTTTAAGCTTACTCGGTTGGGCTATTTATCTCTTTGGTTATGAATTTCTTTTCCGAGGTGTCTTATTCGTTCCATTAGTTGAACCTCTTGGGCTTTGGCCAGCAATTGCAATTAACGTAGCGCTCTATTCAGCAACGCATATTCCTAAAGGATTGGATGAAACAATTGGAGCAATTCCTCTCGGAATCGTTTTGTGCCTGCTTACAGCGGCTTCTGGAACGATTTGGATTGCATTTATTGTGCATTTAGCAATGGCTTGGACAAACAACCTTACAGCACTCAAATTCAATCCAGACATCAACTATATTAAAAGTAATGGGAAGAGTTAGTTTATCAGGAAAAGTAGCCGTAATTACAGGTTCTAGTCGTGGGATTGGTAAAGCAATTGCGATAGATCTAGCAAAACAAGGTGTTTCTATTGTTCTAAATGGTAGGAATCAAGAACGATTGAATGAGGCAAAATTAGCGGTTGAAAAAATACACACTAAAGTGATCACCGTTTGCTGTGATATTTCAGAGAAGGGTGCTGGAAAAAATTTGATTAAAACTGCGGTTGACCATTTTGGTAAACTAGATATCCTTGTCAATAATGTTGGAGTATCAAATCGGGGAAATGTTGGCGAAGTAGATCCTGAAGTATTCGAAAAAGTTTTTGCCAGCAACTTGTTTAGTGCTGTTAATCCTACTATAACTGCAATTCCAGAACTGCGAAAAACAAAAGGAAGTATCGTCTTTATTTCAAGCCTTGCCGGAATAAGAGGAATTCCAGGAATGTCTGCCTATTGTTCATCAAAAATGGCATTGCGAGCTGTCGCTGAGTCAATTCGACTGGAGGAAAAAGCAAACAACATCCACGTAGGGCTTGTTTTCGTTGGCATCACACAAATTGAACACAATAAAGAAGCAATCAGCGCTGATGGGTCTATGCAAATATTGGAAAAACGTGACGGGAAAAAAGGTGTTCAATCGATGGAGTATGTTGCGGGAGTCGTTACTAAAAATATTCAAAAAAGAAAATTTATTTATACGTTGACAGGAATAGGTAAGTTAAATTCATTCATGCAAGCACGTTTCCCAATGTTAGTCGAAAAAATCATACTAAAGAACCTTCACAAGTTCGAAGAAAGAAGACAATAAATGCTCATCGGAGAAGATTTTCCTAAAATTACGTTTCAACCATTTGGTCTAGATTTAGTTGAGCCAAATGCCATGATAGGAGATCTAGTCATTGCGCTTGTTTCTTGGTATTTTGCTTATCGCGTGAGTAAAATGGTCTCTACTCCATTCTTTCGCTATTGGAAATACTTCTTTATCCTTTTTGGTGTAAGCTTTATTTTCGGCGGCCTTGGTCATCTCTGTTTCAATTATTGGGGCGTTCCTGGAAAGTATCCCGCATGGCTATTGGGTATAATTGCTCCCTATTTCGTAGAGCGAGCAATGCTGTCGTTGTTTCCAAATGAAAAATGGAAGAGAATTTTGATTCGAATCAGTCAAATCAAACTTATAGTAGCCTTCGCTGGTACAGTAGCCGTTTTTATGTTTGTTGATTTAGATGTTGATCCTGGTAAAGGATTGCGCACAAGCACTATAAACACTGCAATTGGACTATTATTTACTCTTGGGTACTTGGGTGCTCGTTATGCAAAAACAATAACCGCAGGCTTCAGGTATTTCTGGGTGAGTGTTCTCGTTCTTCTTCCTACAGCTTTTCTACAATCAATGAAGATCAATCTGTCGCAATACTTCGACCGTAATGACGCGAGCCATGTCTTTCTAATACTAGGGTTGACATTCTATTACATGGGTGTTAAGAAGTACGCTGATTGGCTAAAGAAGTCTAACGCGACCGAAGAATAGTAAGTGACCTAGTTTGAGCGATAGGGTTTCCATCTTTATCTTTTCCACTCAACATATATACATAATTTCCGTCGGGAACAGGCTCCGAACGAAGGTCGCGTCCATTCCATTCGAAATTACTATCATCTGACTTAAACACAGACTCTCCTCTATCGTTGATCACTATTAAATAGAAATCACTAATCCCTTCTGATTTTAGAGAAAATACATCATTAATTCTATCTCCATTTGGTGAGAAAACATTTGTGTACTGTGTAATACTAAACGTTGGTTCCAAACTTTCTGATGCTTGTTCAATTATAGGATTAATATCTAAAGCGTTCGTTTCTTTACCCTCTTCAGATTTAACAGCTGCCTCTTCACTTCTCTTTGGCGCTGTGGTGTTGACAATTTCATTCGCTATAGCAATGACATCATTTTGCTCTTCTGAAGCAGGTGTTGATAGATCAATTTGATTTACCTGTGGGTTTACAATTTTATTTCTGGTACTTCCCGGTTGAATCGTCGTCTTTACGGGTTCATTCACTGAGGCAGTTGAAACAACATTCTTATCCGTTAATACTTGTGTCTCTTTCTTTATTGGAGCTTCAACAAAAAGTTTCTCTTCTTTTATTTCTAAAATTTCAGCAACTGGCTCATTAGTCACAACTTCAGAAGAATTAAAAACAACAGTTGCAGCTGTAATTGCGACAGCTGAAATACTAAGACCGATTAACCATTTGGTCAAGACTGAAGCCCCAGTACCAACTACTGTTGCTGTAGTCCCGATTTGAGAAGCTACCTTTCCCCATAATTTAGGGTTAACTTTCGCTTCATAGTTTCCGAGTTTCTCAGAAAAAAAATCCTTTATGTTGTCTTTACCTTCCAATTTCTAATTCTTCTAATTTGCTTCTTAAAAATGTTTTTGCCCTAGAGTATTGCGACTTAGATGTGTTTTCGGAAATATTCAATTCCTTGGCTATTTCCTTGTGTGAATACCCTTCAATCGCGAACATATTAAAAACTGTTCGATAACCATCTGGCATTTCTCTTATCAACTTTAATAAGTCTTGTTCCATTAATGATGAAAGGATCTGTCCATCAAGTTCAACTTTGTAGTCTACGTCATCCATCGGAATATTCGCATTGAATTTACTTTCTTTTCGCAAATGATCTAATGCTGTATTCACCATAATTCTTCGAACCCAACCTTCTAATGATCCTTGTCCAGAATACTTATCTAGTTTAGTAAAGACTTTAATAAATCCTTCTTGCATTACATCTTCTGCACGTGCTACATCTTTAGTGTAACGCAAACAGACGCCCATCATTTTTGGGGCAAACATTTCAAACAACTTACACTGAGCACGTTGATCGCCTTTGATACAAGATTTTACTAAAGCCAATTCACTCATTGCCCGCGCTTATTATAATAGACACATTATTTATTAGAAAGGTTGCATTGCACTTGTATAATGTGCTTCCGCTTCAGTCAGTTTTCATTTAGAAATCGAATTTGATCGAAAAATACAAATAACTATTCGGATTATTCTTTCACCTTAGCACTCTACAAATTGTATAGATTTCCAAGAATACTCCTCTTTTAAAAAGAATCAAGATGTAAATCGTAGTGAGCTTTAATTCAAAACGCTTATTTTCGTTCAACCAAAAACAAGAAATGAAATTTATTATTGCGCTAACCTTTTTGTTAGTCTCTTTTCTTTCTGACGCGCAAAAAATACAACATGTTAAATTGCGAAAAGGAAATTGGATTGCAGAATTAGCATTAAATACTACAAATAAACTCCCCTTTAACTTTGTTATATCTAAAGGAGCGTCTAACTATCGTTTTAGTGTAGAAAATGGTGAAGAAATGATCCTGCTTAATGATCCTATTCAACGTGGGGATAGTTTATATGTCCGATTTCCGTTCTTCAATTCTCAACTTGTTTTCGCGGCAAACTCAAGAAAATCAATCGAAGGTTATTGGGTTAACTATAATAAAGGGGGCGATTATAAAATACCATTTAGCTCTAAAAAGAAAAAATCTTCACGTTTTTCATTTGCATCTAAGCAAACACCCGTAACAAATGTCGGTGGAAGGTGGGAGGTAACTTTTCAGCCAAATACAAATTCCACCTACCCCGCAGTTGGGCTCTTTACCCAGGACGAAAAAATTAACTCTGTCACAGGAACATTTTTAACAGAAACGGGGGATTATCGATTTCTTGAAGGAAATATTATAGATGATAGTCTCTATTTATCTTGTTTCGACGGTTCTCATGCATTTTTATTTAAAGCAAAAATCAATGACGATTCTCTTGATGGAAAATTCTTTAGCGGGTCTCATTGGTCAAGTTCTTGGGTTGCAAAACGAAACGATAACTTCGAATTGACTAACCCAAATGAGTTAACATACATCGTTGATAATAAAACGGTTGAGTTTAACCTTAAAGACCTCGAAGGAAATACATATTCCTTTCCGAATCAAACGACAGAAAATAAGGTTGTCATTATTCAAATTATGGGAACTTGGTGTCCAAATTGCTTAGATGAAACCAAATATTACAAAGACTTATTCGATAACTATCACCATCGTGGTTTAGAGGTAATCTCTATTGGTTATGAGGTTGGAGATTCATTTGAGGTGCACTCTAGTAGTATCAAGCGGCTCGCCGATAAATTATCGTTAGGTTTTACATTCGTTGTAGGTGGCTCTGCAAAAAAAGGTCTCGCCTCAGAACATTTTGACATGCTAAATCAAATAATTTCATTCCCTACCACTATCTTCATTGGTAGAGACGGAAAGGTTATGCGAATTCACACAGGTTTTAACGGTCCTGGAACGGGTAAATATTACAAAGAGTATGTAGAAAACACAAACTCACTCATTGAGAAATTACTTGCCGAATAGGAAGTCCTATACACAAGCAATTTTATCAACTCTGCGGCCATGTCTTCCTCCTTCAAAATTAGTTGCTAAAAACACATCTATTATTTCAATCGCTTCTCGTTCTGAAATAAATCGTGCAGGTAATGCTATGATATTAGCGTTATTATGAAGTCGAGCTAACTCTGCTATTTCTTTCTTCCAGCATAACGCGCTCCTTACTCCTTGATGTTTATTTGCTGTCATATTAATTCCATTACCTGAACCACAAATTAATATCCCTATGATTCCTTCATTTTCTTCAACCATAGCAGCAACCGGGTGACCAAAATCTGGATAATCTATACTTTCAGAGGAATAGCACCCATAATCCTTCAATTCGAATCCTTTGGTAGTTAAGTGATCAATAACTGCTTGTTTTAATTCAAATCCTGCATGATCTGCACCGATCGAAATAAGTTGATTTTTCATGGTTTTCTTTTAGGTTTACAAAACTAGTCCTTTATTCACAATTCGACCAAGTTTTAAACAAAGGGATAAATTGTCTGCCTAAAAGTAGGTACTCTAAAACTTAGTTATTAACGAAAAGGATAATAATATTGTTAATACTGGTTAATAATAATTAATATCTTTTTCTAGGATAATTAAATTATTCGGCCATACTAAAATAGAAATGATTAATCCTAGAAAACATTAGTAATGTTTTCAGTTATTTATCCCCTATTAATACACAAAAACCATCTCTAACTAATCATTAATATATCAACATTAAACAATATCGCAACGTTGTTAATAAGTAACTAACTACCCTTATATAGGGGAAAAGAATGTGAATAACATGTTTATATACCTATATAAAGTCTTAATATTATAACTAACAAGTAAATGGTGTATTTCTTCTACACAAATGAACAGTCTTAATAAAGTATAATAAATTTCTTTATAAGATTATAAAATAATTAATTACTTAGTTTATAGAAGAACTATGACCCATTTGCATATTTGGATTATGTTGCTATCTTCAATAGTGATATATAATAATTAATTGTAAATCAGAGGTTTAAGCTGATTAAAATAAAGAAAGGAACTTTTTTAGATAGCGTTCGTATTTTAAGTTGGATTAATATGTTTATTCGTTAATATAAATGCAAGGAGATTTTAGTCTTTTTCGACTGTTTAAAAATAATCAAGGAGAGTTCAAACCTTATTATCAAAAGGAAAACAATTTTCGTAGATTGGTTGTGATTCATAGTATCGCAGCTTTTATAATTGCTCCTATTTATTGTTTTTTTATTTATCAAACTCAAGCTCCTTTAATTTATATTTATTTAGGTATTTCATACACTGTTTTTTTTCCCATTTATATATTAATATGTTGGTTGATAGAGTACTTCAATGATAAGTTAATTTATTTTTTCATTGGACACTTATTCGGAATGACACTTTTTGCTTATGAAAGTCTTTTGAGTAATCAGTTTGATACACAAGAGTTTTTCTGTTTTTATGCATTATATTCTGTGACAATTGTAGTTATGCAACGTTGGTATCCAGCGGTTTTGTATAATGTTTTTGTACTGGTGTTGATGATCTATGGATTCAAAGAGTTTAATTCTGAATCAATCTCAATCGACATGGTTTTCGGATTGTTTTTGGTATTAGCACTTAGTTCTACAGTTGTCCTTTATTCGCGTCAGCGTATGATTAATGCAGTGGAAGATTATTCCTATTACTTAAAACGGATAATGAACAATCCTGGTTCTGGTTATCTTTTATTAGATCTTATAAAAGATGGTCTTAATGTTATTGATTTTAATGATGAAGCCTCACGTGAATTAAATGTGAAGTATTCAGACTTTACGGCAATTCAAGATCGGTTTTTTAGTTTTTTAAGTGCTACTGAACGATTAAAAATTAAGCAGTTAAAAATAGGCGATAAGTATGTTAAAACGATTAGTTATCATAAATTCAATGAAAAGCATTTTATAGAATTGAATATAATAGTTCTATCTCTGAAGAATGGATTTTATTGGTTGGTAAGAATAAATGATGTTACTAACTCTATTGCTAAAAGAGAAGAATTAGAACTCAAAGAAAAGAAATATAGAAATCTTTATTATCGGAATAAAGCGGGAGTATTTACTATTAATAAAAGTTCAAAAATTATCAATGGAAATGATTCTTTTTTCCGAATGCTGGAAGAAAACCTTAAAATTGGAGACCATCTTTTCTCTAAGAATAAAGAAGAAGAGTGGAAATTTATTATTGAATCTCTAGGTGAAAATGAAAGCTTACAAAATTATCAAACTCAGTTTTTACTTGAAAATGGTTCTCATAAAACGGTTATTTTCAGTTGGTATTTAGATAATAAAACAGATTTTATAGAAGGCTCAGTAATTGACTTAACAACGACTCAACGAGCAGCACAAGCACTCAAACAAAGTGAGGAAAAATATAGATCGATTTATGCAGAATCAAATGATGCGATACTTCTTTTGGATGGTGATTGTATAATTGAAGTGAATAGAAAGGCAGTGCAATTATTTGGGAAACCTGAGAAAGAACTTCTAGGAATACCTTTATTTGAACTAAGTGTTGATCGATCAAAAGAGAATTATCGTACCTATCAGAACTATCATCAAAAACTTCAGAATATTAGAAGCACTAAATTTGATTGGTTATTTGATGGAAATAATACAGTTGTAGAGGTTGAAGTTTCACTGGTTGAAATAATTTTAGAGGATAAACTCTTTTATCAATGTGTAATACATGATAGAACAGACTTAAATAGAAATATTAGAGAAATAGAAGGAAATAGAAGGAATCTTGAAAACATTCTTGAAAACAATCCAGAAGGAATATTAATTGTACGAGATTTACTTATTCTATACAAGAATACTGAGATAGATAATATTCTGGGGAAGAACTTTCATCTAACTAAACTATTTACTGTAAAAGATCAACAAAAATTTAATAATTTGTATGAGCTTCAAATTAAATCTAGTCTGCGTCAAAATATTCAATTAGAGTTATTAGGAGAAACAAATGAAAAAATTCCTGTGGATGTTACTATGGTATCAACAAAATACGAAGAGATTGATGCTACCTTGATAATTATCAAGGATATTTCAGTTCAAAACACTTTAGCAAAAGAAAAGTTAAGGGCTGAATTGGCAGAGGAAACAAATAAGAAACTTGCGGATGAAATTATGGAACGGATTAATGCCGAACGCTTAGTTAAAGAACAGTTTTTACGAACAAAGGCGATTTTAGATAGTTCATCAAATACTTTCCTCCTAACACTCACGCTCGAACAACGCATTTCATCATTTAATACACACTTTGAATCCTATTTTTATAAGATTTTTAATGTAAACATTAAAGAGGGGGAAACATTTGATAGTTTCTTTAAAAATGTATTTACACCACCTAGATTAAGGTTTTTTAGAATTATTTTCTATCAAGTAACAATAGGGAAATCATATCAATTTGAGGTTAAAGTTGAACGAAATAACATTGAAGTTTGGTTAGAAGTATTTGTTAATCCAATTTTTGATACAAGAGGTAAAGTAGCTGAAATTTCTCTTGTAGCGCATGATGTTAGTGAGAAAAGGAAATACAATATGGAAATTGTAGAATCCTTGAAAGAAAAAGAAGTGCTTTTGAAAGAAATACACCATCGAGTAAAAAATAACCTTCAAGTAATTTCAAGTATTTTAAACCTACAGAGCTCATTTGTAAAAGATGAAAAAACACTTGGCATTCTTCAAGAAAGTAGAAATAGAATTCGTTCAATGGCAATTATCCATGAGAATCTTTATCGAACGGAGGACTTCTCAAGCATTAATTTTGCTGATTATCTACAAAATTTAACAGCAAATCTAGTTGCAACTTACAGAATTCATGATCAAGTTGTTCTTCAGTCTGACCTTGATTCAATTGATTTAATTCTTGATCAAGCGATTCCTTGTGGATTATTAGTTAACGAATTAATTACTAATTCACTTAAATATGCATGGAAACCGGGAGAAAAAGGAACGATTACTATGGAACTAAAAGAAAAAGAAGGATACGTCCACTTGTTTATTGGCGATGATGGAGTAGGGTTACCGGCAAAATTTGAGGAAATTAATTCTGACACCCTTGGTTTACAACTAGTAGTAACCCTTGTTGAACAACTTGACGGAGAGCTCACGGTGGAGAGTGATAATGGTACGAAATATTTGATTAAATTTGAGAATATTAAATCTACCTAGAATGTCCAAAATTAATGTCCTTGTTGTTGAAGATGAATCAATTGTATCGAAAGATATTCAGCATAGCCTGAAGAAATTAGGGTATAATATTGTAGGGGCTTCTGCAACTGCTGAGAAAGCAATCGAACTTGCAAAAACAGAACACCCTGATGTTGTTTTGATGGATATTATGCTTAAGGGGGAAATGAATGGGATTGAAGCTGCTGCTGAAATTAGACAAACATGTGCAATTCCTGTAATTTTCTTAACTGCCTATGCGGATGAATCTACGCTTTCTAAAGCAAAAGTTACAGAGCCTTATGGATATATTTTAAAGCCGTTTAAGGAGATTGATCTACACACCACAATAGAGATGGCTATTTACAAGCATGGGCGTGAGCAGGAGATAGTAAAACAGCGCGATTTATTATTCTCTTTGGTGGAAAATAAAGATGCGAACGAACAAGGCTACGTTTTTGTTAAATCAAATAGTAAGTTGGTAAAACTTAAAAACGAAGATATCTATTACATTGAGGCTCTAAAAGACTATGTTGTGATTCATACTTTGAAGACACGCTACACGATTCACTCTACTATGAAAGACATTGATGTTAAAATGGGGAAGGAAAAATTTGTTCGCGTTCACCGTTCATTCATTGTTCAACTCGGTCGAATAGCAACAATAGAATATCCAAACCTAACACTTGAGAATATTCAGAAAAGTATTCCAATCGGAGGATCTTACCGGGACGACCTCAATAAGCGTATCAAATTGGTATAATTCGAAATTACTAACCCTTGAAGGTTTAAATTGATGGAATAGATGTTTTTAATGTAAACATTGGCACCGAATAGGATGCAATAATAGTATCTATCCAGTTTTCCAACATAGGTTGAAAATAATGAGGTTTTCCAGTAGATTTATTAGTAATAAGAACATCTATTTGTTTGCCATTTAGTGCTTGATTTGCAGCAATAAAATCTAACGGAACCCGATTGTGGGTAACTTCTCGGAAGAAGTCAATGTTCATTATGGGCCTATTCTTAAAGATCCGCCGAGATCGAACAAAGTCCTTATCTTCAAAAAGAAGACACATTGCTTCAAGACAAGACTTTGATTGACATGAAAGAAAATAAGAAGTAGCAACGGCACCACCAGAAACGCTAATAGACAAGTCAAGAGGGTTGTTTTTTTTTCAATAAATGCGTCTAACACACCTGTACAATAAGCACTTTTTTAGACATCTATTTAGAGAGAGGTTGATTTATCATTTTTGGAGAGGTTTTATTCGTGTTTAACACTGAACCTTTTAACTTCAACACTGGACGGGCCTTCTATAACAAATTGATACATACCCTCAGCTAACTTACTTACATCAACAATAGAGGAAAATACATGTTGAATAAAAGCACCATTTATTGAGTAAATGGAAATAATAGAGCCTTTTGGTAGATTGGTGATTCTTAATGAGGATGTTGCCGGATTTGGAAAAAGATTAATTGATAGATTCGACGAAAAATCAACAGCTCGAACAGCACTAAAACTCGAGTTACCATTATAGTCGACTTGTTTCAGTCGATAATAGGAAAGATTGGCCATTGGAAGGTAATCAATTGTGCTATATTGAATTAGTTCTTGAGAGGTTCCCGCACCTGATAATATTTCAAACGTTTCAAAAGTCACACCATCAAATGAACGCTGCAACTCGAAGAAATCGTTATTGTTTTCGCTGATTGTTGACCAATTTAACACTACATTTCTATCAACTAGGAAGGCATCAAAAGTTTGAAGTTCAATAGGGAGCATTATTGGACAGTATCCATATTGTGCTAGAAAACCATTGTCATCAGAACCTGTGGCGGTAAAATTACCTCCAGCATTATCGGGATCAAAATCTTCTGTTATAGATTGAGCGTGATATCCAAATACATATAAAGCGCAAGTAGTAGCATTATCGTCAAACGCCACGGAACGAATATAGTTATTACCTGTACTTACTGTGGCATTGCCAATAGCATGACACCATTGGTACTTAAAATCAGTATCATAAACACCCACATAAGCATATCTGCTTCCAGCTGCTCCTTTAACTATTGCGCCGCCTGTTCCTTCAGGATTGTAATCTGCTGCACCATACATAGCACCACCTATGAGAACTTCACCAGAAGCATTAACGTCTAGGCTATAACCGCCCTCACCAAATGATGTACTACCAATGCTATATGCCCAAATATATGCCCCTGATGAAGTATATTTTGCAAAGAACGCATCATAAGACCCAACAGAACTCCTGTTTTGAGTTCCTAAAGGGTCGAAATCAGCGGTACCCTGAAGAACCCCACTTACAAAGAGATCTCCAGAATTATCAACATCAATTGAATGCACCCAATTACTAGAAGTACTCTCTGCGATGTTTTTTACCCAAACAAAATTTCCGTTTATATCATACTTAACAATGAATGCATCATCAGTGGTATTGACGTTTAATGTGTTCCCTGAAAAGCTTGGATCTCCACCAGAATCTTCACCAATACCACCAGCTAAATAAATAAAGTTGTTAGCTCTATCCACAACGAGATTCCCGCCTGAGATATCTGAACTGTTTAAAACATTAACTCTCCACAGGAAGTTACAAGCGGAATCAAACTTTAACAAATACAAATGCTTTTTGTTTGCAATCCCGTTAGCACTTGGCGCAGTTCCATTTTTAATGTCAAAATCAACAGCAGAACTTCCATTGGTGACATATCCAGAAACATAAATATTTCCAGTTACATCAACGTCTATTCCGGAAGGTAAATCTGAACCAGCAGAACCCGATCCAATATATGCCCAAACCATACTACCGTCAAGTGTGTTATATTTTGATATAAAAAAATCTGTAGCTGTAGAACTACTCAAATAATAATTAGTTCCAACGCCAGGATCAAAATCCATTCCAGATCCTGTTGCGTGTTTAAAACTTCCTACAACATAGAGAAATCCAGCATCTTCGACCATACCCAGAGGACTGTAGCCAGATGTGCTATTAGGTGAACCGAAGTCAATAATCCACTGCTGTACACCAATACTATTGTATTTTGCTATAAAACCATTTTGTTCATCAGTTGTGTTTGCTTGAGCGCCTCCAAACTTTACTCCTTGTGAGCTGCCATCACTTAATACTTGTTCATCATAAGATCCTCCGATAAAGACATCACCATTAGAAGACAAGGTCATCGAGTGAATGTCAATATCGTCATCAACATTGCTTATATTTTCTATCCATTGAAGATTCTGTCCAAAACAGACAGTATGAATACCTATTAGAAATATAATTATGTAGGTAGTTTTGATTAGCATGTTACGAAAGTACAGCGCACAGGGGATTAATAAAAGGAGGAGTCCAAAAAACAATATACACTATTTGGTTTTATAGGATGCATTTTCTTGATAATAAGTTATATATTGTTGAGTAATTAATGATATTAAATTTGGTTTTAATGAGCGATGTTCAAGAGCTAATTAACAGGATGAGTCCGTCTGAAAAGAGATATTTTAAACTTACATACTCATATTTTGATGTGAAAAAATCCCAAACAATGCAATTGTTTGATGACTATTGTAGTAAACCAAATAAAAAAGAGAGTGGGCTAAAAATTAACTATTTAAACCACATTCTTCGTGAACAAATTTTATCAAGCTTGGTTTCTTTTCAAAAGAATACATCACCATCTTTGAGACTTTCACAGCAATTAATCCATGTGAGTATTTTATTTGATAAGGGTCTATTTATACAGGCATTAAAGCAGGCTAAAAAAGGAAAAAAACAAGCTCAAGAATTAGATGACTTACTTTCTGAATTGCAATTTATCTCGCGTGAGAAAATGATTAATAAGGAACTTTTTGACAAAAGTGAATTTAACGAACAAATACAAAGTAGTTTTTATCAAGAGAAGGTTTTGTTGAAGAAATATGAGCAGCGAGTTACCTTTCGCCATAAAGAATTATTTACAACATTTATTGCGCGAACACTTGGTTTTGAAAAGTCGGAAGCAGCGAAAATACAGTTTAGTGAATTAAAACTATTCCTAAAACATAATTCATACGAAGAGTGTAGTACTTTTCATTCTCAATGTATGTTTTTATATATTCAAGCTCTATATCATGTATACCGGAAGGATTTTGAGAGTGCTTTAGGCTGTCAACTTAAAATTGTTAAAGGGTTTGAAGGGCGTCAAAGGCTTATGGAGGCAAACTTACCCGCCTACATCGGCTCTGTCTATAACACATGTGTTACTTACTTATACCTAAAAGATTTCGAGAATGTCAAAGTTTACTTTAAGCGCTTGGATAGTTTTAGAAAGAAATCAAACATGCGACTTGTTGAATCAAAGTTGTTTAACTATTTAGGAATGGAAATTGCCCTCTATAATGGATTAGGAGAGTTTGGGCGTGTCTCAAAATTCGCAAAGATGGTCAGTTTAGGAATGGAGAAATTTTCTAAAGAAATCCATATTACAGCAAAACTTTTCATCTATTTTCAATTAGCGTATGCTTATTATGGGAATGGGGAGCACATTTTATCTAAAAATAGAATTAATCAAGTGCTTTTTGATGAAGAGGTAAGCTCATTTCCAAGAGTGGCAATTCAAGCACAACTATTGTTACTGTTTATTCAATTCGAAAAAGGTGAATTGAACAATGCACAAGAGCGTGCGAGAACGATACTAAAATTAAATATAAAGGATATCATAAAGTACCCAAAGTTGCACCTCCTACTAACATATTTTGAATCTGAGAAGAATAGTATGAATAAAAGCAACCTTCACAGAATAAAAATAAAAATTCAAAAACTTATTGAAAAGGAAAAGAGTGAGAACATCATTACAGACATCAACCTTATTGTATGGATTGATGCAATGATCAATAAAACGAGCTATAAGTTCGAAATGAATGCAAGATTAAGTTACTTAACCATTTCTAAATCAATCTGACGTTTTCGTGTTGATACCTCATAGATTTTTACTCGAACCTGATCACCAAAATTGTACGTTTTCCCAGTTTTTGACCCAACAATTTGGAACTTTTCCGCATCGAAACGAAAGCGATCTCCAGGAATTTCTTGAATAGGAATCATTCCTTCACACTGATTCTCATCCATCTTAACAAACATTCCAAAATCGGCAATACCAGAAACAGTACCGTCGAATTCTTGACCTATTTTATCAACAACATATAAGGTTTGGAAAAACTTTGTGCTCTCGCGTTCAGCCTCAACAGCCTTTCGTTCCATACGTGAAATACGCTTACATATACCATTGAGTTCATCGCCGTATTTATGTTTGTTATCCGTCAGCGTTTCTTGTAATATTCGATGAACAACCAAATCTGCGTACCTACGAATAGGCGATGTAAAGTGAGTATAATAATTGAACGCCAAACCGTAATGACCAACGTTATCCGTATCATAGATCGCTTTTGCCATCGAACGAATAGCCATTGATTGGATTAATGAATACTCGTTTTTATAACGAATATCACCTAACAAGGTGTTGATGTTATTTGATATCCGATTAGGATCACCGGTCTCAATTTCATACCCAAACTTCTTGATAAACAAGCTAAATAATTCAATTTTTGCTTGATCAGGCTTGTCATGACAACGGTAAACAAAAGGAATTCTATTGTGCTTATCTTTTTTCTTAGAAACAAAAGTTGCAACCAAACGGTTCGCTAAAAGCATGTATTCCTCAACTAGCTTATGAGCATCTTTAGAGCGCTTTATTATCAAAGATTCAGGGTGACCAGATTCATCTAAAACAAAGCGAACCTCTTCCGATTCAATGTTCATTGCTCCGTTTTTCAGTCGTTTTTTACGTAAAACCTTTGCGATTTTATCTAGTGTTCGAATTTCATCTTGGTAATCACCATCTTTCCCTTCAATTATTTCCTGTGCTTCTTCATAAGTGAAACGACGATTAGAGTGAATAACCGTTTTTCCAAACCACTGGTTGTAAATCTTGCCGTCTTTATCAATTTCAACAACTGTTGAGAAACTATATTTGTCTTCGTTTGGCCGCAGTGAACACGCCATGTTAGAAAGCTGTTCAGGTAACATTGGCACTACACGATCAACTAAATAAACAGAGTTCGATCGCTTTAATGCCTCATCGTCCATTGCCATCCCTGGTCGAACATAATGACTTACATCTGCGATATGAATTCCAACTTCGAGGTTTCCATTTTCAAGCAGGTTGTAAGAAATTGCATCATCAAAATCTTTTGCATCAACAGGGTCAATGGTAAAAGTGGTGACACTTCTAAAGTCCCGTCGTTTTGCAACTTCTTCAGGATCCAAATCCATTCCTACTGCTTCCGCTTCAGAAAGAACATCATTTTCAAACCTAAAATCAAGACCTTGATTGACTAAAATACTGATCATTTCAACATCATTACCACTATTTCCACTCTCTTTCCCAAGAATTTCAATTACTTCTCCATAAGGATTATCAGCAGATTTAGGCCATTTCGTAATCTTAACCAGCACCTTTTCTCCGTTCTTGGCGTTTTTGAGTTTTTCCTTTGGAATAAATATATCTGTTCCAACGCGAGAATTATCAGGAATAAGAAAAGCAAATTTTTCGTTCAATTGTATTGTTCCAACAAATTGAGTTCTTTCGCGTTCAACTACCTCAATAATAACTCCTTCATCACGAGATTTTCCGTGTTTCGTGATTTGAACTTTAACACGGTCTCCACCTAAACCTTGGTTTAAGTTGTGTGGGGCGATAAAAACATCTGTTTCATCTTTATTATCGGTTACAACAAACCCAGCACCACGTTGTGTAATTTGTAAAGACCCCTCTATAAAATTACTGGATTGATTGAGTTTATAGTCTCCATGACTCATGGAGGAGATAAATTTTTCACGTTTGAGATCCTCAAGGACGTTATAGGCAAGTTTTCGAAGTGCTTTTTCACGTACATCAATGAGTTGACATACTTGACGATGGCTTAAAGTTGATTCTGGATTTTCAGTAAAAACCTTTCGAATAATGTGCGCAAGACTCCGTTTGAGTTTCGCATTCGGCTTTTTTTTAGACATATTAGTACGAATGTACGCTTAATTTAGAATTAATTTGATTTCAAAATCACAAAACAATTGCTCTTATTACTTTATATTTGTTTAAACACTCACGGTTTATATAACTATCACGATGAAAGAACACGTAGAAAAAGCATTGAACGAACAGATTCAAAAAGAAGGGCAATCGTCGCACTTCTATTTAGCAATGGCTAGTTGGGCAGAGACGCAAGGATTAGGTGGAACATCGGGGTTTATGTATAAACAATCGGAAGAAGAGCGGTTTCACATGTTGAAGCTAGTGAAGTTTGTCAACGAAAGAGGAGGTAAGGCAATAATACCAAGCTTTACTAAACCACAAGAAGAGTTTAAGTCAGTATTGAATGTTTTTGAAATGCTTTTAGAACATGAAATAGAAGTTACTGAATCGATAAACGACCTCGTAGAGGTTTGTCTTATTGAGAAGGATTATACAACACACAATTTCATTCAATGGTACCTTGCAGAACAACTGGAAGAGGAGGCTCAAGCACGTACAATACTTGATAAGGCACGTTTAGTAGGAGAAGATAAAGCAGGCTTATATTTGTTTGATAGAGACTTAGAGAACTCCGCAATTCTAATTCAACCGGCAAATACAGTCAGTCCAGGAGTGTAGACTCCATTTTTTTGGTACTTTAATATTCTATCACACGAATGAAAAAATACCTGTTATACATAGTTTTTTGCTTAATCGCGAACTTACTTTTTTCTCAGAAAAGTTTTCGATTTAGGAATTTTGGTATTAATGAGGGTCTATCTCAAAGTTCTGTTACGACTATTATTCAAGATGAATCGAATGGCCTTTGGATTGGAACTCAAGACGGGTTAAACAGGTTTGATGGGAAATCATTTGAAGTATTTACACCAGACAAAACCCCAGGTTTAGAAAGCGCGTACATAAAGTGCGCGATCACGGATAACCAAGGAAATTTATGGTTTGGAACTAATAACGGGCTCACTAAATATGACACTCGAAGAGAGTTGTTCTCTTCTTATTTTTTGAAAAAGGGTGAAGTTCTTCAAATTGAAAGTATATCCCTTGCAGAGGATGGAAAAGTTTGGGTAGCTACTACGGAAAATGGATTGTATGAATTTAACCCTGGTAGAGGCTCATTTATAAGTAAAGGAACTCAAATTCCTTCAAAAAAATCGACTTATGTTAAGGTTGTTAACCGCAACAATATAGTTGTGGCCACCGCAGATAAAGGATTGTTTATTTTTAACACTCAAAAGAACACGGCTAGAAGAGTATCAAAACACAAAGGAAAAGCTCTCCCGGTTATTAATAAAATCACTCAATCTAGGGAGGGAGAAGTGCTTCTATCGACTAGTCAAGGCGTTTATTCTCTTAACTTAATTTCAGCAGAGTTATCGCCAAAGTTTAAAAACTGGAGAAAAACGCATGGGGTAATTAGTGTAACAGACGTTTATCATTATGATAATCTTGGCTGGCTTGTTGGAACTACGAACAAAGGCCTATATGCACTTTATGATGATGGTGAAATACATCAAAATGCAGAAGATATATTTCAAAAAACAGCATTACTTAATAATGCAATCAATACTCTGTTTAGAGATAATTCTGGAACAATTTGGGTTGGATCAAGAAGGGGAATTTCAAATATTGACCCAGGCCACAAAGGAATAATGGGAGTGGGAGCAAGTGCAAACAGTGATATGGGAATCCCTAGCCCAAGTGTTTGGAGTTTCGCAGAATGGGGAAGATATTTGTACATAGGAACGGATAAAGGTGTTTCGCGCTACGACTATAAAACAGGGAAGTTTAAGCAGTTTCCTCACAGTGAACTCGCGTTATCAACATCAAAAACGGAGCTTTCAATTTTAGGGATTGAGGTAATAGATAGTAATTTGATATTAATCGCTTCCGCGGATGGACTTTATGAATTGCAAATTTTAGAAAACAGCTATGCATTCAATAAAGTTGAATTTCCTTCTGAGGTAAGCGAGCGAAAACATGACAGGGTATATGCAATTGAACATTGGAAAGACAACAGTTACTTTTTAGCCACAAAAGGAGGTGCCTTGCTTTACAATGTGGAAACAAAGAAAATCACTTTTTTCGAACATGATGTAAAAGCACCTAAACAAACGATTTCAAAAGGAATTTGTCGATTGGTTTACAAAGATAATGATGGAAATGTTTGGTTTACAACAAGCACAGGAGGACTAAATATAGCTTCAGAGCAAGAGGAGGAGGTAATTATTAGACCTTACAAATACAATGCAAAAATAATGACAGCTTGCCCAGGTTATATTACGTCCATTTATCAATCGGACAATAATGTATATTGGTATGGATCACTTGGTTCCGGTTTAGTTAGATGGAATAAAAAAACAAAGAAGACCCAAGTTTACAACCGTTCAAACGGCCTTCCAAATGATGTTATTTATGGAGTATTAAAAGATGATATCGGCAACTTATGGCTAACTACAAATAAAGGGCTTTGTAGATTTAATTTAAAGTCAAAGAAGACTAAAAATTTCACAGAAATTCATGGATTAATGAGCAATGAGTTCAACATTGGAGCTTTTATGCGGTCAAAATCTGGTGTCATGTATTTCGGTGGAATTTACGGGTACAATTATTTCAACCCTTCTGAATTATCTGATGATAAGAGAGATATTAGCGTTGTGTTTACGAAGTTTAAGTTGGAAAACCAGTGGTTGAAACCAGGTGCTGAAGGGTCGATGTTAATCAAACCAATAGCACAAACCAACGAAATTAATTTGCCATATAATCGACGTAGTTTTACTATAAGGTTTCAATCTTCAAACCTCAGCAATCCAGAATTAATTAATTATAAATACGAATTAGTTGGCTCGGAAAATGGAGAAATATTATTAGGAACAGATAATGAGGTAAACTTTAATGCTCTAGCGCCTGGGAGTTATGAGTTAAAAGTATATGCCCGATTGGCTGATGGAGAATGGAGTTCATACCCGGCAAGTATATCTATTAATATTGCCGCTCCTTTTTGGCAAACATGGTGGTTTTGGGTTTGTTTATCATTACTAATTGCCCTTGCAACAAGATTTATAATTCGACGTAGGGTTGATGCTTCTCGAAGAGAGCAGGTCCGTCTAGAAATGAAAATCCGCGACCGAACAAAGGAAATTCAAGCACAAAACGAAAAAATTGAATTACAGCGATCTAAAATCGAGACAGAGCGAAACAAAGTAGTTGAGCAGCAAAAACTATTACAAATAGAGAAGGATAAAACCGAAAAACTACTTCGAAAAGTTATTCCAGAATCTACGGCTGAGGAGCTTAAAAAAAGCGGTAAGGCAAGAGCAAGGGCTTATAAAAAGGTATCTGTATTATTTACAGATTTTGTTGGGTTCACAAAAATTTCAGACCGAATGAAACCGACTGAGTTGGTTAAACAATTGGATGTTTATTTTACAAAGTTTGATGAAATTATTGTAAAAAACAATCTTGAAAAAATAAAGACAATCGGTGATGCATATATGTGCGCAGGAGGAGTCCCAGTTAGAAACAACACTAACCCAATGGATACTGTTTTGGCAGCAATTCAGATTCAAGAGTATATGGAAAAGCGTAGAAATGAAGCTCTTGCAAATGGTAAGGAGTATTGGGATATACGTTTGGGAATTAATACAGGCGAGGTTACAGCTGGAGTAATAGGCTCAGAGCGATTAGCGTATGATATTTGGGGAGCGACTGTAAATCAAGCACAACGTATGGAAATGATGGCGGAACCAGGGCACGTTACAGTTACTGGGTCAACATTTTTACATATTGAGCCGTATTTTGAATGTATATTTAAAGGGCAGGTAGAGTCAAAAAGTCGTGGAATTATTGATATGTATGTTGTCGAGCGAATTAAGCCTGAACTTTCACTAAAAGGAGAAGGAATTTACCCGAATGATCGTTTTAACCAAATTATTAACCTTCACCTTTATAGCTCAATTAATTATTACAAAGCGGAACGACATATCATGCGCGTTTTAAACGAAGGGTTATCAAGTTCACTTTATTACCACAGTATTTCTCACACAAAGGATGTTGTTACTGCAGTGGAACGTTTAGCACTCTTAGAAAATGTAACAGATGAAGGACTATTTTTACTAAAGTCCGCAGCAACGTATCATGATGCGGGATTTGTTGAGCAATATGA
>JAJRQK010000009.1 GCA_024280295.1 Bacteroidota bacterium | reverse complement strand
TTCTTCTGGAATGTCAATTTGATACAATAACTGTGAAAGGCAATTCGAATTAATCACCTCTTGTAGACCATTAGATAACATTTCTAGGATTGCTTCTTTTGAAATCGGACTGGTTTCAAAACTGCTAGGAAATCTCACGCCGCTAGACTGGAAGTCTTTTGCAATTTGACGCTGAGTTTTTAAAACAAACTCATCTTCACAAATTAGCATTGACAACTCTGATAATGTGAGCATTGATTTCATACTCAAAGATATTATTATTCAACCACTAGATCAACAATAACGAATACTAAGAGACCATACCCTTTTTTCATTTTTGTTGAACACATATTCTTCGTTTCAATAAATTTGAGTTGTTATTGGGCATCTAAGTTCGGTTAAGTAAGTAGTGTTTTATCACTCGGAAATCAGTAGATCAACTTTTTATCAAAATATGTATTCTAAATCACATTTTATTTCATTGATTTTATTGTTTACGGCTTCAATGACTGTTTTATCTTCAAGTATATTCGCTCAGAATTTTGATCGAGTTACAGAGTTCCCGAGCAATGGAGACTTAGGATTTGGCTATGATGCGGTCATCTCAGGAAATTATGCAATGTTTAGCAGTCCATTTGATAATGGCTCAAGTAAGGGAGTTGTTCGGGTATTTGAGAGAGATCTTAATGGCTACTGGAATGAGGTTCAAACCCTATTAGCATCTGATGGTGATAACGGTGATCGTTTTGGCCATTCGATTTCAATTGATGGAGATTTTGCGGTGATCAGTTCTGCATACGACTCTGATGACGAAAATGATTTAAACCCACTTTCAGGTGCCGGTTCGGTCTATGTTTTTGAAAGAGACGCAGGAGGAACATGGAATGAAGTGCAAAAAATTGTTGCGTCAGATAGAGGCATGGATGATGCTTTTGGCTACTCTGTTGATATTAGTGGTAATTGGATTATTGTTGGTGCCAACAATGAAGATGAGGATGCAAATGGCCTAAACACTGCAAACAATTCTGGTTCTGCCTATATTTTTTTTCGAGCAGGAAGTGGAATATGGACTGAGATTAAAAAAATAGCCGCCTCTGATAGAGCAACTGGAGCATGGTTTGGTTCTTCAGTTGCTATTTCAGGAAATCGTTTAGTTATTGGTGCTCACTTTGAAGAAAAAGATGCTTCTGGAACGAACACAATTTTTGAAGCTGGTGCCGCTTATGTTTTTGAGTACATCACAGTTGGGTTAGTAACAACATGGATAGAGGTTCAAAAAATTACAGCTGGTGCCCGCGGAGCAGGTGATCGATTTGCATGGTCGGTTGCTATGGAAGGAAACCTTATCGTGATTGGTGCCCTCCAGGAAGACGAAGATGAAAATGACTTGAACACTTTGGGAGATGCTGGTTCGGCATACATTTTTGAGCGAGATGGAGGAGGAACATGGTTACTAGTTGACAAAATTGTCGCAAGTGATCGAGATGGAATTGATCGGTTTGGGTATGATGTTTCTATTTCGGGGGATTATATTCTAGTTGGTTCGTGGTGGGATGAATTTGATGAGAATGGATTGAATCCAATTGGCAATGCTGGTTCTGCTTATATTTTCAAAAATGATGGTTTTGGAAACTGGAATCAAGTGACAAAAGTCGTTGCGACTAACCGCCAATCTGAAGCAAGATTTGGCAACGCTGTATCAATTTCTAATCAACGGTTGGCAATCGGTGCTTTTTGGCAAAGTGGACAGCAAGGAGCAGGATATCTAATGGAAGAATGCGTTGAAACATTTGGAAGCTTGACAGTTTCATCATGTATTTCATACACTGTACCTAGTGGCAATGCCAGTTATAGTTTAACAGGGCTTTATGAGGATACTGTAATGGCTGTTTCAGGATGTGATAGTATCATTGATATCAATTTAACAATTACGTCAGTAGATACATCTGTATCTCTTGTAAATGGAAATGAATTAACTTCTAATGAAACAGGATCATACCAATGGATTGATTGTGGAAATGGTAATGTTGCTATTCCTGGAGCAACTAGCCAGTCCTACCTAGCAACAACAACTGGTTCTTATGCAGTCATTGTCTCTGCTAATGGATGCACTGACACATCACAATGTCATTCTATTTCTTTTGCTGGAATTGATTTTGTATTAAATCAGCCCATCCGAATATATCCAAACCCTGCTAACGATGAACTGAATGTTATAATGAATAATCATCAAGAAACGCGAGGATATATTTATAATTCCATTGGACAGTTAATTCTTACAGTAGAAATTGCTTCAACTGAACTGAAAATTGACGTGTCCATTTTAGAGTCAGGAATTTACTGGATTGTCATCGATTCAAGTAAACTAAGAATGAAATTCATCAAAAATTGAAAAAAGTAATGCGAGTAGTAGGACCAATACTCTATATATTAGGTACAGTAGGTTTATCTATTTGGATAATGATGTACAATTTTCGGCCTGCAAATCGGCTTATTAAGCTTCAACTTGACTGGTTTGATGGCTACTACTACCCTAAAATCACTTTCGGTCTAGTTTGGGGAGTAATAATATTAACAACAATAATCGTGTTTAACTTTATTGCTATGATTGCATCTAAATTTGAAAAATGAATGATACTATACTCGTAATACCAAGAGCTGTTAAACCTGCGGGGCTTATCTTTGCAGCCCGAACGTACCGAATTGTTTTAAATGATTTCGGACTATATATTTTGCATATTGGCAGGGCAATGGGTAATAAACCTATGCCAAAAGGTTACTTCGAAAAGAAATTGACAGATTCGTTAGTCACAAAAATTGAATCTAAGATGATGAAGCAACTCTTTGAGCGAGAAAAGGATATTGATGATTCGAACTTGACAGATGAACTAACTTCTGACAAGAGCCAGCATTTTTCTTCTCCGTCGGAAGTTAAACTCAGCTTCAAACAGCAAGCTCGTGGTTCTGTAAAACTTATTGTAAAAGGAAAGGGAATTCATTTGAAGCTTAACCTTTCCTCAGATGACGCGGATACAGCGCAACAAATAGCGAATCAATTCTCTCAAACTTGATATGTCAATTCCGCTTCGTACATTTGATTGTATCCTAAGTGTATGACTAAAGTATTTTTCATTTGTACTACTTTATTCTGTTTAGCATTTTATTCAGCTAGCCAATCACCCTATGCTGCTCGCTATACAATAAATGACGAATTGCCGTCAGATGTTATTTATTGTTCCCATCAAGATAAAAATAACTACTTATGGTTTGGCACTGACCGCGGAGTTTGCACTTATGATGGCTACTCGTTTGTCACCTACACAACCGATGACGGATTAGCGGATAATGAAATTTTGGATATCTACGAAGATCAACTTGGTAGAATTTGGTTTTTAACGCTGAATGGTAAATTGAGTTATCACTTAAATGGCACATTTTATAACAGTGATAATGATAAACGTCTCTTGAATTATTCAGTTGGAGGTCCTATTTCCTCAATTATAGAGGATGATCAAGGTAACCTCTATATTTCGAATCAAAATAATACACAAGTCGTTGATCAGAGTTTAAATCCAGTCAACAAACTTAATTTCGATCTCTCTGCAAATCATCTCTTTTTCCACAAGAAAGCGTTTCATGGTGTTTCGAGTCAGGGGCTTTTTAAAATCAACTCAAATAGTACATTTAAACGAATCGACACACTAACTTGGAGTGCTAACTATATCCGTTCATGCCAAGATGGAAATTATCTTGTTATTGGAAATAAAAATCGGTTGATCAAATATGATCTAATTGAAAATCGTGTCGTTACAGATGTAATTCTCAATGAAGTTGAAGGAGAAATTCTATGTGTTTATACAAATCAGGATGGCAATTATTGGATAGGCACACCAAAAGGAATTATTCTGTGTGATAAGAAAACACTTCTTCCTATCCATCATTATTTTGCGGGAATTAGCATTTCTTCTTTCTATACTGATGCTGAAGGAAGCCTATGGATTACGTCATTAGATCAAGGTGTATTTCAGGTTAAAAGTTTGAATTTTTTCAGTGTTGATGAATTAAAAGGGAATAAAATATCTTGTTTGGAGCACGATCTGGAGTCTAACATCTGGGTTGGAATGCATGAGGGCAAGTATGCTATCGTGGATAGTGAGAATTTAGTTGAATTTAAAGCTATTCAAGCTGCCTTGCCAGACGTTATTTCTTCAATTCGACGTATGTCTGATGGGAGTATTTGGGTAATCGGAAAGCAAGGATTGGCAATACACAAAAATGGCAATCGGTCAACTGCAAGAAATTGGCAACATTACCTCGGCTTAAATGATGTTTTGCTTACAAAACGAGGATATTTTATAGGAAGAAACCGAGCTTATTTTTTTGATGCGAAGCTTTTCAATGCAATTTTAAACAAGGGCTCGATTTTAGAAATCCCTCAGCGAGATCTAAAGAACTCACGTATTAGTCAAGCGAGAACCAACGTTTTTGAGGAAGGAAAGAGAGGTGTCACCTGGATTGGAACAGCGAAAGGGCTCTATTATTTTGAGGATGGAAAACAAGTGATGGTTAATGATTCAAGATTGTCATCAGGTATTTCAGATCTCAAATGGGATAAAAAGAACCAGTGCTTACTTGTCGCTACATCTCAAAACGGTTTGTTTATTCGAGAGAAGAATAAGACGATTCTGCATCTCTCTAAATCTAGTGGACTGAGTGGTAATCTGTGTACATCAATTGCACTGGATAAGAATGGTGTTATTTGGCTTGGAACACAAAACGGTCTGAATCGAATCACTATTGAAGAAAATCAATGCAGGATTGATGCAATCTCCTATAAGTTTTCAGGGCTAGGTTGTATAAATGCTGTAGAAATTGTTGATGACCGAGTTTATATCGCTGGCGATAATGGATTGTACTACTTCAACGCTAAAAGTAAGTTAACCCGACAACCAAAGCCATCCATTGTTCTCAAAGAGATAAAACTTAATGGTGTTAGCAGTGTCCCTTCTTCATCAACAATTCTTGAGTATTTTGAAAATGAACTTGAGTTTAACTTTGTAGGTGTTTCGTTCCTTAATTCAGGTGCAATAAATTATAGCTACATCCTAGAAGGATATGATTCTGATTGGCAGTTGACCAGTGAACGAAGTATCAATTACAAAGCGCTGCAACCTGGAGATTACGTTTTCCGAATACGTGCAACAAGTGACGGGCAACTATCAGGCAATGAGCGAGAATTTAAGTTTACAATCTTACCTCCCTATTGGAAAACGTGGTGGTTTTTATTGCTTTCTTGTCTTATTGGAGTTGTTATTATCGCTATTGTTTGGAAGACTCGACTAAAACGAATCAATGCAAAACATGAAATTGAGAATGAAAATTTAATCGCTGAGAAGAAGTTAATTGAATTGGAACAAAAAGCTTTAATGTTACAGATGAATCCACACTTTGTGTTTAATGCGCTTAATACGATAAAGGGATATTATGCACAACAAAATATCAATGAAGCTAAACGTTACATTGCGAAATTTTCAAAATTACTTCGACTAATTTTAGAAAACCAAGATCCTCTAATTCCTCTAGAAACGGAATGCGAAATCATTGAGTATTATTTATTTTTATCCAAAGTACGTTACAATGATCAATTTGAATATTCCATAAAGATTTCACAAGAAATTCGTTCTCAAGAAATATTAATTCCTCCTATGATTATTCAACCATTTGTTGAAAATGCGATCTTACATGGGGTAGTTCCTAAACAAGATGATGGAATAATATCCATTCTATTTGAGATTGAAAAAG
>JAJRQK010000008.1 GCA_024280295.1 Bacteroidota bacterium | reverse complement strand
TAATAGTGTAATAAAGACTATAATTTCACAACGCTAAACTGAGAAGATAACCCATTCTCAAGTGTAACATTGAAAAGATAAACTCCTGATTCAAGATCAGCAATGTTTACAATAGCATTTCCATTTGCAAAAGATAGAGCACCAAAGATAACTACTTTACCAGTAAGGTCAGTAACTATAACATTAGCATCTTCACTTGTATTGATAGCAATTGTTACAACATCTTTTGCAGGGTTTGGATAAGCCATCCCTTCAATTGTTCCATTTTCACTAAGTCCAATGTTCAATGAAGAAACCTCTGCAACTTTAACACCAATAGATGATTGTTGCTCCATTCCGAAACCAGCAGCGAAGTAATTTCCATCATTTTCAATAGGGGCAATAGGTTGAAGGTAGAAGGCTTCGTTCCATAAGTAATTTAACGTGTTGTCGAATCCTAGGAATACATCTACATTAACCGTTTGTGCACAGAAAAGGAATCGTTGGTTGTCCTCTAAAGCAATTGGTGTGTTCAACGCACCATAAACCGTTTCACCTTGAAGATCTGAGGCATAAGTATATGTTCCGAAACCAACAGTGTTAAGGTTATCGAATGCTAGAGCGCCATCGTTTAAGTCAGTAAAGACATCTTGCCAGCGGTATGCATATAAAGCGATTTCCTCACCTGTAAGGTCAACAGAATTACCAAGAGCCTGGAAGTAAAGTCCTTCAACCCCTAAACGACTTCCGTTCGGGTTGTCAAGAACAATACAAGATGAGAACGTTGCAGTATTTCCACTTGGACGGAACCCATTGTTTTGGTTTGGTTCACCTGTCAATGTATCAGCGGATACAATACTAAACATTGTGTCCGAGATAAAGAATTCGGCTATGATCCAGTTATCTGCATCATAAGCATCTGCGGTATCTAAAGCGATGTTATACGTTAATGTGTAACGTCCAACAGGGTAAGTTGCGTTAGAGAACTGTGGGAAATTTAACACCTGCGAAGGCTCAACATCAATACTATCTCCAGACAATACAGTTGGAAGTGTTAATGATTGTGTGTACAAGTTTCCACCAGGACCATCAATAGTAGCGGAAAGAACCATGTTTGATTGATCTTGAATTCCGTAGTTGTAAACACGTGTTCCAATATCGAAATTGAATTCTGTTCCGTTTTGTGCTAACAATGCAGGCATGGATCCAGCTTTAGAAATAAGCGTAGTTCCTTTTGTTAAACCAGCATCGTTGTTGTACAATCCTGTTTTGTTTCCAAGAAACATCACAACAGATCCACCCAACATTTCATTAACAAGAGCTGCACCATCAGTACTTGTTAGCATTATTACAGGAATAGTTACACTTGTACCCATAGCACCTCCACCCATTTCAATAACTTCAGGGTCTCGGTTAATAATAATAACTGCAACTGCTCCAGAATCCTGTGCGTTTAATGCTTTAGCACCAAATTCACACGTGTTACGGTAAATAACAGCAATTTTTCCTGCTACATTATTAATTAGTGGGAAACAACCTTCTTGTGAAACGGGGTTTCCTTGTGGGTTTGTTCCTGGAGTTCCATCTTCAACTAACATCAATGTATCCTGAACAAATGTTCCTGGGATTAAGAAATCAGGAGATGACCAATCGCCCCCACCTGGATCTGCCCATGTGAAATCGTAGTTTCCTTCAATTGCGACTGGAGAGATTCCAGCGGCGATTACCTGAGATTGTGCATTATAACCAGCAACAATAACAGCTAATGTGAGTAATATTTTTTTCATAAGATAAAGTTTAGCTGCTAAGATAAGACATTTTCGATTCTTTCCGAAATACTTTGCTCTTAGAACAGGTAAAAAGTACTTTTATCACTTAATAGATGTATTGAAAAGCCAAGTTTTAACGTGTTTCTAAATAGTTGTGTCTATTTTGAAGAAGAAACAGATGCCTTTAAATATTCTCTATTCATCCGAGCAATGTTTTCGAGCGAGATTCCTTTCGGACACTCAACTTCACATGCGCCAGTATTAGTGCAGTTTCCAAAACCTTCTTTATCCATTTGCTCAACCATGTGTAATACACGACGCTTTGCTTCAACCTTCCCTTGTGGAAGAAGTGAAAATTGAGAAACTTTAGCAGAAACAAATAACATTGCCGAGGCGTTTTTACAAGCTGCAACACAAGCACCACAGCCAATGCAAGTAGCAGAATCAAATGCGGTATCAGCGTCAGCTTTTGGAATTGGAAGTGCGTTTGCATCTTGTGTATTTCCAGAGGTATTTACCGATACGAAGCCTCCTGCATGTTGAATGCGATCGAATGCGCTTCTATCAACAACCAAATCCTTAATAATTGGGAATCCTTTTGCTCTAAACGGTTCAATGTAGATGGTATCACCGTCTTTGAACTTACGCATGTGCAATTGACATGTTGCAACACCTCTATCAGGCCCATGTGGTTCTCCGTTGATATGCATTGAACACATTCCGCAAATTCCTTCACGACAGTCATGGTCAAATGAAACAGGAATTTTTCCTTCTGTTATAAGTTGTTCATTCAATACGTCCATCATTTCCAAAAAGGACATGTGTTCAGAAATGTTATCGATAGGATATGTTTCAATTTTACCCTTGTCGTTCGCGCTTTTTTGTCTCCAAACTTTAAGTGTGAGTTTCATATCTTTTCTTATTTGTATGAACGTTGTTTTAGTTCTATATCGTTAAATTCTAGTTCTTCCTTGTGTAATTTAGCTTGACCCGGATCTCCTGTCCATTCCCAAGCTGAAACATAGGCAAAATTAGTGTCGTCTCGTTTTGCTTCTCCTTTTTGAGGGCCATCAAGTTCAACAGATTCTTCACGGAAGTGACCTCCACAAGACTCTGTTCTTGCCAATGCGTCGCAGGCAAATAATTCACCAAGTTCAAGGAAATCTTCAACGCGAAGTGCTTTTTCTAATTCAGGGTTCAGCTCCATCGCTCCTCCTGGGATAAGAACATTCTTATAAAATTCTTCACGAACAACTCTAATTTCAGCGATTGCTTCTTTTAGGTGTTTTTCGTTCCGAGCCATTCCTACTTTATCCCACATGATTTTTCCAAGAAGCTTATGGAAATGATCAACGGATTTAGTACCTTTATTATCCATGAATTTAGTTATTCGAGCCTTTACAGCTTCTTCAGCTTCCTTAAATTCCGTAGAATCGGTTGGAATTTCTCCAGTTCGAATATCATCTGCGAGGTAATCACCAATCGTGTAAGGAAGAACGAAATATCCATCTGCTAATCCTTGCATTAAAGCAGAGGCTCCAAGTCGATTTGCTCCGTGATCAGAGAAGTTTGCCTCTCCAGCTGCGTAGCAACCAGGAACCGAAGTCATCAAGTTGTAATCAACCCAAATTCCTCCCATTGTATAATGGACAGCAGGATAAATCTGCATTGGAGTTTTATATGGATTATCATCAGTGATCTTCTCGTACATTTGGAATAAATTCCCATATTTATCTTCGATGACTCCTTCTCCTAGTTCAATAATTCGAGAATCTGAAGGGTTCTCTTCACCTGTGACGATCGCTTTTTCTTTTCCGTAACGTTTGATTGCTGATGCGAAGTCCAAATAAACGGCTTCTCCAGTAGCATTCACACCATAGCCTGCATCACAACGCTCTTTTGCTGCCCTAGATGCAACATCACGCGGAACAAGGTTTCCGAAGGCAGGATATCTTCTTTCGAGGTAATAATCACGGTTTTCTTCTGCAATTTGAACAGGCTTTATCTTTCCTGAGCGAATAGCTTCGATATCATCTATGTTTTTTGGAACCCAAATTCTACCGTCATTACGAAGGGATTCGGACATCAATGTCAATTTTGATTGGTAATCCCCAGATCGAGGAATACACGTCGGGTGAATCTGGGTATAACAAGGATTAGCGAAATAAGCTCCTTTTTTGTGAACTCGCCAAGCTGCTGTTGTGTTGGAACCCATCGCATTCGTTGAAAGAAAGAAAACATTCCCATAACCTCCAGAAGCAATAACAACAGCATGTGCTGAATGACTTTCAACAGCACCAGTAACTAAATTTCGAGCAATAATCCCTCTTGCTTTACCATCTACTTTTACAAGTTCAAGCATTTCGTGGCGATTGTACATCTTAATTTTCCCCTTCCCAATTTGGCGGTTCATCGCTGAATAAGCACCCAAAAGAAGTTGCTGTCCAGTCTGACCTTTCGCATAGAATGTACGCGAAACAAGCACGCCGCCAAATGAACGATTATCGAGCAACCCACCATACTCACGAGCAAAAGGAACACCTTGAGCAACGCATTGATCAATGATATTACCCGAAACTTCTGCAAGACGGTAAACATTCGCCTCACGAGACCTGTAATCTCCACCTTTCACAGTATCGTAAAATAAACGATAGATTGAATCTCCATCGTTTTGATAGTTCTTCGCGGCATTAATTCCTCCTTGTGCAGCAATTGAGTGCGCTCGTCTTGGAGAGTCTTGAAAACAAAATGCTTTTACACTGTAACCCATTTCAGCGAGTGAAGCAGCAGCAGCACCCCCAGCAAGTCCTGTACCAACAACTATGATGTCGATCAACCGTTTGTTCGCAGGGTTTACGAGGTTAATATCGTTTTTATGTTTAGTCCATTTGTCCTTAATCGGTCCAGCTGGAATTTTTGCGTCTAAAGTTGCCATAGTAGCTTAATGATTAAAGTGATGGAACAATGCAATGAAAATAAAACCAAGAGGAATCAGTACAGAAAATGCAATTCCGAATTTCTTAAGTCCTTTCGTGTACTTGTTATTTGCTCCCATTGACTGGAAAGCAGAGTTAAACCCATGTGCTAAATGCAGCCCAAGAAGAATGAATGAAACAACGTAAATCCCAACTCTTACAGGGTTTTCAAATTTGTGCTTTAGTTCAGTTAGGTAACGGTACCCTTCTTCTCCAGCGACCATTCCTGACCAATCTCCGTCAATGAATTTGGTTTTCAACTCAGGAATCCAAAAGTCATAGAAGTGTAGTCCCATAAATGCGAGGATTACCAATCCAGTTAGAATCATATTTCGACTCATCCAAGTAGCGCTGGCTGCGCCTTTATATTTTACATAGCGAACATCACGTGCGGATCGGTTTTTTAGTTCGAGCACAAACCCAATCACAAAGTGAAAAACAACCCCTAGAAGTAGAACTGGCTGGAGAATGTATTGAACTAGAAAATTGGTTCCCATGAATTGGGATAAATCGTTGAAAGTGTCTCCGTCAATGACTGATGTCATGTTAATCGTGAGATGTTGCAGTAAGAAGAACATCAAGAAAAACGCAGAGAGCGCCATCGCCATTTTTCGGGCAATAGAAGATGATAATGGACCTGATTTACTCATGTTTTATATTATAGAAGCATTTACTTAGTGTGCAAATTTAACAGTTCATTACAACTCATAATGTAATTAACCTTATTTAGATTGAGTTTAAATAAAAGCAAGTTTTTTTCCTTCCTTTTGTCCGTTACATCTTATCTGTGCTTCTTTCTTATACAGGCGTTTTACTTTAGACTTAAATAGAGTCACCTTAAAACCATTTGTGTATAGTCACAAACGAAAAAACCCGCTCAGCGATCAATTTAACTTGATTGCGAGCGGGTTTAAAATTAAGGTATAACTACTTTTTAATCAATAGCTTTGTCAAAACTTCTTCATTGTTTGAAAGAAGCTTTACAAAATAAACACCAGGTGCATTTTTTGTTATATCGATCACATCACTGTGAACGCCACTAGTCATCCCAATATGCTTAGTCAAAACAACTTCACCAAGAACATTAACAACGACTAGGTTTACGTCTTGAGCTGCTGTCAGGTTAAAGTCAATGTTGTAGAAACCGTTAGAAGGATTTGGATATACTGTAACTGTTCCGAAATTAGAAATCTCTTCAAGTCCAACAGTTGATGTAGTAATAGAATCACCATAGACGTGAGTACCACATTCGTTTGTTACCGTCAATTCTACCCAATAGGTTCCAGCCGCACTGTATATGTGAATAGGATCAGAATCTGTAGATGAGTTAGAATCTCCAAAATCCCAAGCGTAAGTCATCGTTCCAGACATAGGCGTAGTATTTGTGAATTGCGTCGTAACGAAACTACTAATAGAAGTGAATGAAGCAGTTGGTGTTGAATATTCATTAATAATGATTGATTCAGAACCAGTACCACATGCATCAGTTATGTTTAATGTGTACGTTCCGCCTACAGTTACAGTAAGAGAATCACTTGTTGATCCACCAGTCCATAAATACGTGTCAGCTGTCATTGAACTACTCAATTGAACAGACTCACCTGAACAGAACGCCATTGTGTCTGCAACGATGTAATTTGTATAAACATCAGCACTCGCACTTACAACGACAGTATCATAAGCAGTACCACATGCACCAACAATTGTTACGTCATATGTACCAGCAGCACTTACCCAAATCATCGTTGTTGTATCTCCTGTTGACCAAGTAATTGCATCTGTTGGAGACCCAGCCCATAGAAGAACACTGTCACCAGCACAAAAATCAACATCTGCTCCTAAGAACTGTGTGTTTTGAGCCGAGAACTCATCAGCACCCATATCAGGAGTAGATGCGTTACGTGGATGTCCATCAATATCTGAAGCGATTGCTAATGGTATTCCTAATCCTTTAATAGTATCATTACAAACGTGTAGATCGTAATCTGAATGGAACATAGGGTTTATATCGATACTGTTCGCATCATATCCAGAAGCTGTTTGGAAATCAGTCAATGTAGCTTGATTACTACCAAAGTATCCAACATTTCCGTTTGGTGAGTGATACAAGTTGTTATCAGAAGAAACAACCGTGTAGTTACTTGCCAAATAGATTGCATAACCAGGTGTATTATTAACAAAGATGTTATTTGCTAATGTATTTCCTCCACCACCTGTTCCGTAGAACGCACGAGAAGAAGTTCCTCCATCATTAGTATAACATGAGTTGTGTTGAAAATCAATATATCCACAGTTTGATGTGTAGATACCGTAGAAAGTAGATGTATTACCAATTTGTCCAACTTGAACCATGTTGTTTGCAACCGAAGCATGATTACCTGTAGTCGCATCACTATTCAAAATGTACATTCCGTATCTCCAACCTGTAGTCGCAGATCCAACGATAAGGTTATCTGTTGCTGTGAAACCATTGTCACAGTAGTTAACATACATTGCGAAACGTGAACCTGTATAAGTAGATTCTCCGATAAAGCTGTTTCCAACAAAAACTGGAGCATCTTGTCTCTCGAAACGAGCACCATAGTAATAGTTATCTAAGAAGATGTTTCCTTCAAACACAGTACCTGACTCAAGATCAGCGGGAGCTGTTCCATTTCCATAATAGTATGCACCATAACTACCACCTTCAAAAGTGTTATTCATGAATACGTTTCCATTATCTTTTCCATTATTTGAATAGAGTATTGCGTAATTTGTAGATGTACTTGTTGAAGTAATCGCATGTAGATGACAATCTTCAAAATGATTGTCATCAGCACCACCATTAATAGTAAGAACTCTACCGTAACTAGCTCCTGTATTTTCTAAGGTTAAATCTTCAAATGTAATGTAATCTGTATTGTTCAAATTCACTACAAAATTATCAGCAGCTCCAACTGGAGAATAGCTTACAGTAACCAAAGAAGCATCTCCATTTTCAGAACGGAATGTAATGTTATTCGTAGCATCAGATGCAATAGCAGTTAAGTCAATTTGCTCGTTGTAAATTCCATCACGAACATCAAAGATAACACCGCCACATAATCCGAATGTATTAATGTCAGAAATTGCTGCAGCGAAAGTTGCATAATCAGGAGCGACACCACCAATAGTATATATCCCATTCAAACCAGTTTGTAAACTAGCGATAGAAGAAAAATCATTCCAAGCACCAGTTGGATTTTCAACAAAACCATTTGGCATTGTAGTCATTGCATTTAATGCATCACCATTAGCTAAAGGAAACAACCCAAGGTTTACCGTATCTGAAGTAAGTGGTGGCAAAGCACCAGTCCAGTTAACAGTAGTCATTGGTGCAGCGTTTATTGCCCAATCAATGTTCGCTGAGAACAATGTATCAGTACCATAGTTTGTAATAGTTACACGAATTGAATCTGTAAAGCTACAAGTAGGCAGTGAAGGTGTAACAAACGCAGAAATTCCAGCATCATCAGTTAATGGTGTAGAAATGTTTAATGTGTAATCTTCAGTTTCTCCATAACTAAAGTTGTTACATGCCTGCCCTGCTAATACAGCCCCGGTGCCATACTTACACAGTACACGCATTCTAACGCTTCCACCCGGAATTCCATTAGGAATCAAAATAGTGTTTGAGATTGTTGTACCACCTGAGGCATAACCAATATCAAAAAACTCTCCTGGATCATCAAAATCTGAGTCATTGTTGAAATCAATGTAAGCAACGAAATATTGACCCCAAGATGGACCAGGCGCTACTGTAATTGTATACGACGTGTTTTGTATTACGTTTGTAGACAATGCAGTATAATCCTGATAATTGTTAACGTTTGGAGACGTGCAACCCGTTCCTAAGTTACTAATAGTATTAAAGGTCATATCATTAATAAAGTCACCAGAAGTACAAGCAGTGTTGTAGGTTGGTAGACAATATTGGCCCCAGGCTGTTGATATGCCTAACACGAGGCCTGTAAGAAGTAGAATTTTTTTCATAAGATTTAAAAAAAAATTGATATATATCGGCGCGAAGATAGGCATTTTTTACAGCATCATCACTAATATTAATGAATCTGTTAAAACATTCACACATAACCCAAAAAGTATTTAAATTTTGTGCCTTAATCTGCCTAAGACACAGGCCTTCGAGTGTTTTTTTAGCACCTAAATGTTGTTCAATTAGGCGATTAACTACTTTGATGTAAAAGAATGAAAATTTGAGCATTTTTCCATTTGTAACTCTTTCTTCTTATTGCGCTATGTTAAATAGAACTGTTAAACCAAATAGTATGAAGAAGATCATAATCTTCGCTTTGATCACATGTACCTCTCCGGCATTTGCTCAAACAAGCGAAAACGAAATTATTGAAGTAGAAAAGAAACGAGAACTAGCGTCATATGAGGTGCTAGTTTCTCCAAACCCATCAACAGACAAAGTGTATATTAATGCACCTGAAGGATCAATCTGTAAGGTTGTTAGCGCATCAGGAACCTATGTAGGAACATGGGAAGTTCGCGAACACGGAATCGATTTGCAAGATCTAGGAATGGGGTCGTATATAGCGTTGATTACATTAAATGGACAAACAATCCATAGAAGGTTTGTGATCATTTAGGCGGAAGAGCTCATCATATTGTTTCTCATAATATAAAGCATAAGTCATTTTATTATGGCTTGTGTCTTTGTGTGTGATTTTCGCCGCAAGTAATGAAGTACCGTTATATTTAATCCATAAAAAGCATTTATGGACGGCACAACAAATTCACTGAACTGGTTCGAAATTCCAGCAACAGATATCGATAGAAGTCGAAAATTCTATGAAACAATTTTTGATCTAGAAATGATCACGCACGAAATGGGCGACATGAAAATGGCCATGTTTCCCATGACACCTGGATAAGGAAAGGCAAATGGAGGTGTTGCACAAAGCCCACAACATAAACCAGGAACGGATGGAACCATCATTTATCTAAATGCAAACCCAAATATGGATGCTGTAACTACTCGGGTTGAAGCGGCAGGCAGACAGGTGGTTGTTCCAAGAATAGCAACAGGAGAAAATGGCTTCATGGCAATGATTATATATACTGAAGGAAATAGTATTGGTGTTCACTTAACGGAATAAGTTGTCAAAAAGAAATGAGCGCAAGTAAGACTTAATTTTGTAACTTGTAAAATTAAATAAAGGGAAGGGTTACGCTTTCTCTTTATTAAAGAAAGAAGTTTAAAGAAAAAAAAATGAAAAAGTACATTTGGTTATTATCTGCAATTCTTTTATTCGCATGTAGTGACGCTGAATCGATAGAGGGATCATTAGAAGACGCTATAGATAAGGTTGATTCTGAAGGAAAGGATAATTCTTTGGAAAAGCAGAAGACAGATGCTTCAGAACAAAATGATCAATTAAAAAATGCAGAAGATTCTATTTGGAATTGTAAAAAAGTACAAGCTCTAATAGAAGAGGTTGATATGCTATCAAAAGGAAAGGCAGAAATGAAAAGTTTAACTACTGTGGTGGGAGATGAGTACTTTGTTCGTGTTGCCCAAGCTTCTAATACAGGTGACGGGAGCTATATAACCCATGTTTCCTTTTATGTATCACCAAAAAATGATTGGTCAATAGAATATTACAAAGCACTAGATGATTTAAGAATAGATTTTCAAGAGTGGAATTCTCAAATGTAAATCAATTGCCCTTGTTTTTTAGTTATTGATAAATTCACTTGAGCACCTAGAACTAAGGCTCGGTTGTCATCAAAATGTCCTGCAGGAAAGTCAAAAAGGATAGGAATAGACTTATATTGGAAATGAGTTAGGATAATCTCTTGATAGTTTTTTCCAAAAGGGGTGGCGGTGTCTTTAATATTTGTCATCCCACCGACAATCAACCCCTTAATTTTCTCTAAAATTCCCGCTTTTTCAAATGCGTAAAACATACGGTCAATTTGGTATAAATGTTCTCCTACTTCTTCAATATAGAGAATTGCGTTCTCGAAATTTATTTCGTCGTCAGTTCCAATTAGACTGTATAAAATGGATAAATTTCCTCCAAGAAGAACACCTTCGGTAGAACCCAATTTGTTAGAATTATTTGCAGCTACGATGATATTACTAGGTTTCCCTTTTAACGTAGACACCAAAGTTGTAAGTGATTCTTTTGAGTTCGTTTCAAAGTTTAAGGGCATTGTTCCATGAATACTAGCGATGCCATGATGTTGCATTCGTTGGTGCATAATGGTAACATCACTGAAACCAACAATCCATTTTGGGTCATCCAATTGTGATGCCCATTGAATTCTATCGATAAGTTGAATACATCCATACCCCCCCCGAACACAGATAATAGCTTTTACATTAGGGTCATCCAGCGCCATTTGAAAATCAGCTAATCGTTCGGCAATAGTCCCTGAAAAATAATGGTAAGAGCCAAGGCAGTTTTCGGAAATTTGAACGGTGAACCCTTCATTTTCAAAAAAAGATTTAGCGAAGTCAACCGCTTTTTGCTCAATGTTTTTAGCTGGAGCAACTAAAGCAATTAAATCACCAGGCTTTAAAGGTGTTGGTATTCGATTCATACTTCAAATGTAAGGATTCATATCTCTTTTTAAGAATTCACTAATTTCGCTACATGATAGAGCCATTCGATGATGAATATTTTATGAAACTTGCACTCAAAGAAGCTGAAAGGGCATTTGAAGAAGATGAGATTCCCGTTGGAGCAGTAGTTGTTGCTAAGAAACAAGTCATTGCACGAGCACATAATCTAACCGAAAAATTGACAGACGTGACGGCTCATGCTGAAATGCAGGCAATCACTTCAGCAGCTAATTTTTTAGGTGGTAAATATCTAAAAGGGTGTACTTTATATGTCACGTTAGAACCCTGTGTGATGTGTGCAGGGGCTCTCTATTGGTCTCAACTAGATCGAATTGTTTTCGGGGCAAAAGACGAAAAGAGAGGAGCTGGAAAAGTTGGTGACTTGTATCATCCGAAGACAAAAATTACTAATGGAATAATGGAGAATGATGCGCGTAAGCTTCTGTTAAATTTCTTCGCAAAGAAAAGAAATTAAATTATAGTTATCGCCTATATTTTGTTTGTCCCCTCGAATCGCTTATCTTTAAGGCTGAAAATATTTTTTTTGCTAAATACTACAACTATGAAAAAAACAATTACTCTAGCGAGCTTATTAATTTCTTCAATGAGCTTTGCCCAATTACCAGTAATTACTGCGGCTAATCAAATGCCCGTTGCCGGAGACACAATTTTTTATTCTGATGCCAGTTCTTTTGGCTTTGATCCTGATGGATCGGGTGGAGCTATTGATGTCACTTGGGACTATTCTTCACTGAGTCCAACAGCTTCTGTAAATTTCTTTTATAGAGCTGTGGCAGGAACACCTGAGGCAGCGAACTTTCCAACAGCAACAATTGCAATGGGAAATTCATCAGTTGCTGGGTACGAATATTTTGAAAATACGGTAAGTACAATCAGTCGATGGGGATACACAGGTAGCGTACAATCATTGTATTACAACCCCTCTTTTGTGAGGTATTCATTTCCGATAACTCCAGGAGTAACACAGTCTGCTCTTTATAGCGGATTTATGTCACCACTTGGTGTGGGAGAAGACTCAGTAACAATTTCTATGGGAAACTATACAGCCGTTCCAGATTCTTATGGCACATTGAGTTTACCAGCAGCAATTTTTGGAGGATCACCAGAGGTATTTGATTCTGTTATCCGTGTTCATGTTACAGAAACGTTCACAATTAATGCTTGGATTGGCGGGGCTCCTCTAAACTTAGGAAACATTGCAGATGATTATTATTTCTGGTTTGATGAGCAAACGCAAGATCCAATTTTAATTTATGGAACAACAAATGATGGAAATGGAGGAATTACAACAGTTCTACGTTACCAAAGTGCTATTTCTGGTACAGGAACAGGAGGAAGCGGAGCTTCACTAAGTGAGAATAACAATTCATCGTTATCGCTTTTCCCGAACCCAACAGAAAACACATTCGTTTTACAAATGCAAACAACAGTTGATGAAGTTATTATCACTGATATGAATGGTAGAACAATGAAATCATTTGGAAATCAATCAGTATATGATGTGTCTGATTTGAAAGCAGGGATGTATATGGTGCATGTTTATACGCATGGAACTCAGTTGGTAAAACGACTGATGATTCGCTAAGAATGAAAAATTAATAGATGCCCGATGTGTATTTTAACATCGGGTTTTTTGTTTCCAAAAATTTAATAATGTAACTTGTTACCCAAAACCAGTTTAGATACAACAGAGATGAAAAAACTACTACTTAGTGCTGCTGCAATTCTTTTTGCAACTATTGGATTTACTCAAACGACAATTTATCAAGAGACTTTTGAAACAGGAAACACCTTTTCCTTAAATACATCAGACCTGGGCGCATCAACGATATACAACACATGGTTAATGAATAATGTTTACGCAGGTGGTGCTGGAGCATTTATTTGCCTAGGGTTTCCTTTTTCATTTACAGTTGCGAATACTGTAAATCAACCTATTGCAATAACAGGTGCGCCGTCGAGTAATTACATGCATATAGCTGCTCAGTCAGCCATTTCTAACGGAATAACATGTGCTTCTTACCTTCCTGCAGATGGAGTATGTGCTTTAGATGAGTCTAATTTTTCAAAGATGACAGCACCTATTTCCACTCTTGGATTTACGGGAGTTGATTTTAGCTTTTGGTGGATGTGTGCAGGAAGTGTAACCGCATTTGGAGAAGTTTATTACAGCTTGGATAATGGTGTAACATGGGTGTTGAAGCAAAGCACGTTGAATAATGTTGTTAATTGGACACAAATGATATTAAATGATGTGGCATGGGACAATCAGTCCTCACTTATGTTTGGGTTTCGATTTGTGAACACTACAGCGGCAACGGCAGCAGACCCTGCTTTTTCAGTAGATGAAATTATCGTTACGGGTATGGCACCAGTAAACACAATTACAACGACAAATGATTTTACTCCAGCAAGCTGGTGTCAAGGTTCAACTACGGTAGGAACGGTAAATTTTGTTTCAACAGGTGTTTACAATGCTGGAAACATATACTCAGCTGAGTTTTCGGATGCGGCAGGTTCATTTTTGTCACCAGTAGTTATTGGAACACTGGCATCATCAGCATCAGGGTCTCTTTCGATTTCTGTTGCGGTTACTGGAGCTACACCATCAGGTGCGGGTTATCGAGTACGTGTTGTTGCTTCTGACCCTGCAACTATTGGGAGTGATAATTCAACGGATATTATAATAAATACTCCTCCAACGGTAGCTCATGTGCCATTTACAGATGTTTGCGAAGATCTTGCTAGCTTTCCCTTAACTGGAGGAACTCCAATGGGAGGAACTTACACAGGAACAGGAGTTGCAGCAGGAATGTTTGACCCTTCTGTAGCTGGACCAGGAACTAGTACGATTACTTACGATTACATTGATGGGAACGGGTGCTCTAGCTCTGCGTTTGAAACAATAACTGTATTAGCGTTGCCAACAGTGACATTTTCAGCGTTAGTTGATATGTGTTCAGCGGCGGGTTCTTATACACTGGTTGAAGGAATGCCAGTAGGAGGGTCTTATTCTGGTTCAGGTGTGTCTGGAGGAGTTTTTGATCCTGCCATTGCGGGAGTGGGTGTTTCAACATTAAGTTATAATTATACGGACGGAAATGGTTGCTCGGCTGTAGCTACCCAAACAGTTAGTGTAGATGATTGTTCAGAAATTGATGAGACGTATCTTTCAAGTGTGATTCTCTTTCCTAATCCAGCGAAAACATCCTTTTCAATTTCTGAAAACACCCTTGTTGATGAGGTTGTAATAACTGATATGAACGGGAGAGTTGTGATGTCCTTTGAAAATCAATCAAGCTACGGAATAGCTAGTTTGATGAATGGTGTTTATATGGTTAACATTTCAAGCAACGGAATTCAAATTAAAAGAAGATTGATCATCTTTTAATACTCAGCGAATATAAGGCGACATTTTAAAGCTAAATTAATGATCCTATTAATCGTGTTCAGTATCCGAAAATGACGAATGAATTTAAGGATTGAGGTAAAAGCGTGAATCGAGTGATTTACGCTTTTTTGTTAAGTGTTTATGGAAATTAAAAAGGTTATTTGTTTCTATGACTAGAAGGTATAAAAGACAAATGAATTTCACTCTCGGCTTTTGCGTTAGGGATAATAGTGGCATCCTTTTGTGCTTAAAAGGTGGGGAATTCTCGAAACACAATTAAAACACAAAAGATACAGCGGATAGCCCGCCCCGACTTATAATGACTGTTCAGTGCTAATTTTTAATTAGGGAGCGCCCGAAAGTTAATCTAGGCACTTAGCTTTTTTTTATCTCTTCGGTTCCATCTGCATGTAGCGCAAAACGACCTTTATCTCGATCATGAACTTGCGCATAACTCTCCCATGGCCATCCACCAAAATGCGTCGAATTGTAATCGTTGAATGCTTGTTGGATTTCTTCTCGTGTATTCATTACAAACGGACCATGTTGTACAACGGGTTCATCAATTGGTTTTCCCTGTAGGATGAGAATTTTTGAAACCTCTTTGCCGTTTACAAACTTCAACGAATGGGTTGGATCAACATTTACAGAGTGGTAATGTGCAACCTCTTCATCGGCAAGTTTAAGATTATTGCCCTCATAATAATAAACAGTGCGATTTATGCCTTCTCCTGCTGGAGTTAACTCAAATGTTCCACCTGCCTCTAGTTTGATGTTGAAAATCCCAACAGAGTTAAGCTCATCTGCAGCCCATGAATTTGGTGGAGGTGACGGTGCAACTTGCTCATTTATCTTTCCAGCAATAACTTCAATGGTTATTTTGTCTTCATTCAACGTAAGGACAGGAATAGCATCTTTCCATAGCATTTTGAAGTGTGGATCAACCATTTTACTCTTCTTAGGAAGATTTAACCAAATTTGGAATAATTCCATGTGATTCTCCTTGTCAGCATGAACAAGTGGAAACATTTCTGAATGTTGAATCCCTTTTCCAGCAGTCATCCATTGAACATCGCCATTGCCATACCTTCCTGCTCCTCCCATGGAGTCTGCATGATCCACGACACCTTTTCGAACAACTGTTATTGTTTCAAAACCGCGATGTGGATGCCCAGGAAAACCAGGAACTTCTTGACCGTGATACATTCTCCAGCCATCTTTTAAAATAAAGTCTTGACCTAGATGTCGACCTTTTAACGACGAGGTTTTAGGTCCCATTAATTCGTTTCCTTTTGGGTATTTGTCTTCGTGGTGAACACAAAAAAGGAAAGGATCAGCGGTTTCCCATTGAAAACCAAGGGCTGTTGTCTTGAGGATGGGGTTGTTTTTCATGTCTTTTTTATTGTCTTTAAGTGCACGTTTTGAGTAAGATCCGAATAGTGGAATCGCTACCAATGCCGTAGTCCCTGCAATTATTTTCCCTAAGAATGATCGTCTTTGTTGTTTCATAATTAAGTTTTATTTCGATTAATTACCAGGGTAATTATACGAATTATTTGAAAGATGACCTATTTTTGCAACTATGTTAGCAACTCAAGAAACAATTTGTGCACTTGCAACCGCCAATGGAATCGGGGCAATTGGGATGATTCGAATATCCGGACCCGAAGCATTGAAACGGGTTAGCTCGGTTTTTTCAAAAGATTTAATTGGGCGACCTTCACACACGGCTCATTTTGGCGCGATATCTGATTCCAACAGGAAACTTGTTGATGAGGTTTTGATAACAATCTTTGAGGAGGGAAAGAGTTTTACAGGAGAAGAAAGCGCAGAGATTACGTGTCATGGATCGCCCTATATTCAGCAGCAAATTCTCCATTTACTAACGGGTGCGGGATGCCGATTAGCTAACCCTGGAGAGTTTACACAACGTGCATTCTTGAATGGTAAGATGGACTTGTCTCAAGCAGAAGCGGTGGCAGATTTAATAGCTTCTCAATCTCGGAATTCGCACGAAATTGCCTTGAAGCAGCTTCGAGGAGGGTTTTCCTCCGAACTCAAAGAATTGCGCGAAAAATTGATTCACTTTGCTTCACTTGTTGAGTTGGAATTGGATTTCGGAGAGGAGGATGTTGAATTCGCTGATCGAGATAAACTGAAAGAGCTGCTCTCTCATGTATTAACTTACGTTCGACGTTTAGCTGAGTCATTTGAGCTTGGAAACGCAATCAAAAATGGAGTACCAGTCGCAATCGTAGGCGCTCCTAATACCGGAAAAAGCACACTGCTAAATCAACTGTTGGGAGATGATCGAGCAATAGTTAGTGATATTGCAGGAACAACGCGAGACGTGATTGAAGAGGTCGTAAATATAGATGGAATCCAATTTCGTTTAATCGATACTGCTGGAATTCGCGAAGGTGCAAAAGCAATTGAGGCAATGGGTATTGAGCGTTCGAAAGAGAAAATCACACAAGCTAAAATTGTCCTCTGCCTTGCCGATGCCTCAAAGAAAGGAAGTCTTGGCGAAGTTGGAGAATGGGTAAATGAACTTAAAAATCAATACCCGATAAAAAAGATGCTTTTTGTAATCAATAAGTGCGACATCCAACAAGAAGAATCCAAAGACGGAATTACAATTTCGGCAGAAGCAGGAACCAATATCGATATGCTCAAATCTAAGCTCGTGGAGACAGTTGTTGGCGATTTCGACATGGCAAATGAAACGATAATTACGAATGCACGTCACGTAGAAGCCCTCGAAAAGACGGGTGAGTCCTTGGATAAAGCATTGAACGGATTAAAAACCGGAATTACTGCCGATTTTGTGGCAATGGACATTCGTCAAGGGATGCATCACTTGGGTACAATCACTGGGGATATATCAACGGATGATTTATTGGGGAATATCTTCAGTAAGTTTTGTATCGGAAAGTAACCTCATTAACAGCTCTCTGTTTGTGTATGAAGTGTTAGGAACGTCGAAGCACTTCTGTAAGGTGCCATATGGGTTTTTATATAAAAGCTGTTTAACTGAAGACAAATCAATGATTTATAAACGTTGTTGTGTTTTAGTGCTTTATTTTCCGTTTTGCTGATAGCGTTGGCAAAGACATACTCTTTTGCAATTTTGGCTTGAGTGTAGACTGTAACGGTTGCAATTGTGTTTGACTTTATGCGTTGGTATTTAACACTATTTCGCTTTTAAAATTCAGTATTTTAAGATTTGTAGGGACAGATAAATTAATGCCTTGAAATGATAATCTTTCTGCACTCATTGAGCTATTGAAAGTGTTATAGTTTGAAATAAAAATATCTGACACAGTATGAATATTATTGCAGATTTTTAGTTTTGGATCTGTTCCAATTGAATATAGTCTATGTATTAGATATTTATTTTTGTTATCGTTGATAAAGTTTAGTTCGTTTATACTTAAATATATTGGTCGATGTTTCCCAAATTCTTGATTAGTTGACTTTGCGTCACTAAAAAATGTAATACCATCATTTTGTGTAATTTCAAAATCATAAGGTTCATACATTTCTCGGCTTTGATTTAACCATTTAAAATCCTTTATTTTACCTTGCCCTTTTTCTGATTCCAAATATTGATAGAGTAATCTTTCACCTTTTTCTCCAATTGCTTTGAAAAATTTATTAGCCCTTTCTAAATCTTGAAGTCTTGGAATTTTTCTTTTTGAAACTTTTTTAGTGCCTGTTTGAGTTGCTACTTCAAGTTCATCTATATACTCGAGATTTACAGTTGTTGTAATGTTATTTAGAAATTGTGCTACTCTATTATAATTAGGGTTATCAGGTCCAATTTTAATGCCTCTATCAGATAATTTAGAGAGGGTAATTCCGAGTGAATTTAATTTTGCTACTTCCGTAGAATTTTGATTTAAAAGAATGGTTATGATTTCATCATTATCTAATGCAAACCATATTAAATACCACGATAACCCTCTGTTCGTATCTGTTAGTTCTCTTACTTTTTTTGCAATACTAACTACATTGGTTGGCAATTCCTTTTGTTCTGTAACTGAACCTAAATTGATTGCAGGACTTCTATTATTGTTTATAAACTTCAAGAATAACAGTCCTTCATAAGAAGTGCTATTGTAAATCAGTTGCGAATTATATGTTTTTCTTTCATACGGTAAATGAGAAAGAGTTCCTTCATATAATCCAATATGAGTTTGATGGCTTGTTGCAACTCCTAAATCTGGATCAGTAAGACGTTTTATACCAATTTTCCCTAAAACTAAATTGTAAATAGTCATATTATTATAGCTGGATTTGGTTTGATTGAAATAGAGAATGTAAAATCGAATAAACAGTATTCACACTAACTGCATTTCCTGCTTGCTTATATAGTTGATGATTACTTATACCTGCTAACTGAGCATTAAAACAGAAATCATCTTCAAAACCTTGAAGCCTTAATGCCTCTAAAGGTGTTAATTTTCTAATTCTGTGTTTTGCTTCCTCTTCTTTTGAAAAACTGTTTTCAAGGTATTTTACTGGATTTTCATTAGCAAGAAACTCATCTGAATAATAATTATCCTGACACGCTCTGTGCATTTTTACCATTGTTGCTGTCAACGGTCTTGCGATTAATTGATTAATCTTAGAATTTGATTTAAACCCCTTAGTTCCATTTGATAAAATGGTTGGTTTTAATCTTTCAGAAAGGTAATACTTTTCTTCAACTACTTCTTCCAATAAATTGTCTAATATATTTCTGTATTTTTTTAAACTGGTTGAGCCGTTTAGTGAAGATGCTTTTTCTAAAACAAATTTATTATCTAAACTGATTTTTACAAAAGTTTCTTTTCTGTCATTTCTAATCGCAAAAATAAAGACTCTTCTTCTTGTCTGCGGTAAACCATAATCTGAAGTATTAAAAACGTCAGAAGAAACAAAATAACCTGCATCTTCTTCTAAAGAGCGAATTATTTCTTTAAAAGTTCTTCCATTATCGTGAGTTCTTAAATTTCTAACATTTTCTAAAAGAACATATTTTGGTCTTTTAATTTTTAAAATATCAATTATTGAATAAAACAAATTCCCTCTGTTGTCTTCAAAACCTTCTTTTTTTCCCATCATACTAAACGACTGACAAGGAAATCCACCGGATAACAAATCAAAGTCAGGAAGTGCCTCTATATTTGATTTTTCGGATGTAAAAACATCAATATCTCCTAATTCAACTTCACTTTTAGTATTGTAATTGGCTTTATAGGTTGCTGTTGCATATTTATCAACTTCAGAAAACCCAACACATTCAGATTCCATTTGATTGTCCTTACAATAAAGATCAATTGCTTTTCTGAAACCACCAATACCTGCAAATAATTCTAAATGTTTAAGTGTTTTTTTCATAAGCATTAGTTTAAATGTTTTATTATTTGACTTCCTATAATTTGAGCCAATTTAACAGGTACGGCATTTCCAATTTGTGCATACCAAGTATTATTTGCTCCCATAAAAACAAAATCATCAGGGAATGTTTGAATTCTTGACGCTTCTCTGGGACTTAATCCTCTTGATTGGTTTGGATGAATATACATATTGCAGTCCATTTTCATATGAGAAGTTATTGTTTTGGAAACTTCATTTTCATTAAGCTTAAAATATTTATCTTTAAACATATGATTTCGACTACTATAAGGCATTATATCTTTTATTGATTCGTGTAATGAATTGGCACCTTGTGGTAATCTCCCAAAAATTTCTATATCTCTATCGTTATTAAATCTAGTTGTATGATTTGATAAATAGTTTGATTTTTTATTATTGTTAATTCCTTTTACAAACTCATTTGTATTTAAGCCGTTTTCAGTGAATTTATAACCAATTTTATTGTTTTCAAGACCTCTTGAATTCTTTTGTCTTTTAGGTTCTAAAATTGGCAAACCAAATAAAGCTTCTTTCAGTTTAACTTTTTTAATTTCATTTTTTAGATTGATAATGTCAGAAATTATGTCTTTTGCATTTACATTTTTAATTCGACTTCCAATGACAAACACACGCTCTCTATTTTGAGGAATTCCGTAATCTTTTGCGTTTAATAATGTCATTTCAATAGAATATTCAGAACCAAGGATTGAATGAAAGTTATCTAATATTTCACTTGACTTTTTCATCATTCCTTTTACATTTTCCATAATGAAAAACTTAGGTTTTACATTGGATAAAAGTTCCAAATAATACTTATAAAGTTTATTTCTTGGGTCGTCTAACAACCTCTGTCTATTCGCCATTGAAAAGCCTTGACAAGGAGGCCCTCCAACAACTAAGTCAATATCATTTTGATAATCTGTCTTTTGTGCAATATCTTTAATGTCTCCACAATGATAATTGTCAATATGTAACTTATGATTAAAATAATATGTTTCTAAATATTTAGGCTCAATTTCGTTTACTAATATTGGATTAAATCCGTTATTCATCAAGCCTAAACTTAATCCACCACAACCTGCAAATGTGTCAATGAATTTGAAGTTGGCTTTTTCAATATTTTGATTTTTATCAATAAACTTATTAAGAGTTTCTGAAATTTTACTTTTATTTTTTTTAAGTGTGTTATAAAGTTTGTTTATTTCGCTCCAAGTATTTGCATCTAATGTATCTTTTAATTTTTCTTCTAAAAGAAAATCAAAATCTTCACTAATTGTTATTTTTTCTAGTTCAAGTAACCTTTTAATATCTAAAATCAATTGATTGACTTTAGATTTATAATTTGATTTAAAATGTTTATGATAAAACTCAATCATTACCTTTAGTGAAATTTAATTTTTCTTGTTTAACATTAATTTGTTTAAGGTATTTAATCTTTTCTTCTGCTACAAATAAAGCGTCTGTTGAACAATGATTTTCATATAATTTTTTTGCAAATAAATCTCCAAAAAATTCAGCTTTTAAGTTTTCAATATTTAGATTAAAAACTGAAGCAAGTTGGTTCAATCTTTTTTCATCAAATTCTCTCTTTCCATTTTCAATTTTACTTAAATTGGCAGAGTCCAAATCAAGTTTTGCACCAAGTTGTGTAAGAGTAAACCCTCCTTCTGCTCTCAGTTGTTTTATATACACACCAAAATGTTCTTTCATTTGACTTGATTTTTTTGACTTGTCGTAGTGAGACAAATATAGAAAAGGAATTAAACTTTCATCTGTGCAGACGGAAAAATTTATTCGTTTATTTAAGTTCAGCGTTGGAATTATGCGGGGTGAAAAATAAATTTACGGCTGGATTTATGAAACTCAAAACCCAAGCAAATTTTTAACCTCCCCGCAAACATTTACGGAGCTCTACACCATAACATTGCAACAATTAAGACTTCATTAGATATTTGTACACCCTAGCAGCAAATAAATAATAATGCATTGTTTACTTTCGTGGTAAAATTAAAGAAGACAAAAGAATGCTGAATTATCTAAAAAAGGTATTGGAAAACATGCCTAAAGACTGGTTAAATCTAACCACGCATCGCCTAGATGTATATGATGAAAAACGTGCAAAAACTCAATTTTTAGAACAGTTCGAAGCCTTATTTAATGATAATAATGCTGATCCATCGGCGTTGGCTGAATTACCAACGGCTTACGATTATATTCGACTGGGACATCCGTTATCTTGTATTCTTGAATGGGTAATTGCGAGGTCGAACGAATTAAATCCAGAAAATGTAATTAGTTTTTCATCAAAAACGGTTCCTGTTTTGGCTATTCTGAGAAAAACTTTATTGGAGAATAAAAACTCTCGTATTATCTATACAGGCAATTTACCAGACTCTTTTAATGCTGAAATTTTAGAACGTATTTATGGCTATAAGGTTGAGATTAGCAAATTTGAAAGCATAGAAAATCTTTCGGAGTTTAGTGGGAGCACTATTTTTATTTCACAACAGGATGACATCTGTAATTTTAAATTGAGTACGAAGATTGATTTTTTCGTCAATACATATGATCTTCTTGGGAGTGTTTTAGTCGTGAATGGTGAGAAGAATGAAAATTATATATCAGAAATTCAGCATGTAAGGCGAAGAGAAACCATCGCGATGACACCCGCAAACACGCTTATAGTTTTAAAGTATTTATTTCAACAGCTTTCCGTTACCCATCAGTTTGATGTTGACGCAAACAAAGCGCTTGTTCAGACTTCAATTAGTGAGATAACGGGTGTAAATACGAAGTCTGTAGTTGCTTCGAGTGGACTTTCCATGCAGTACGCGATTATGATGGGTTTAATTCACGATGCGGTTGAAAAACACCCAAGAAAAGATATTAAGTTCATTGTTCCTCCAAATTGTTATGGTGGCACAAACGATCAAGCAAGACGTGTTGCAGCTTGCTTAAACAGCGTTGAAGTAGTCGATTTACCAGTAGATGGGGACAATGAAATGGTTCAAAGTATTGATACCGTTTTGGATAAAATTGCGCAAGAAGATGCTATTCCGTATATAATTGCTGAAATACCAACAAATCCAAGAGTTGAAGTTCCAGATCTTCAAAAATTGAAAGAAGCATTGAGTAAAGAACGCAAAACAGCATCAGGTGACATTGCCATTGATCCAGTTTTTGTTTTAGATCAAACATTTTGTCCGAACACTCCTTTTTTAGGTGAAGGCGAATCATTGTCAGCAGTTCGTGCGATTTCTTATGTCAGTGGTTCTAAATTCCCCAGTGGAGGAAAATGCACCGCAGGGTATTGCGTGGCGAACGAAAAGTCTGCGAAATTGATGGACAAAATTGATTTACATTTGAGACTTTGCGATAACGAGGCGACAAACCTTCAAATGGAAATTCTTGCAAAACAGTTGCCATCCATGAACCAAAGAATTCATGATGCTTACAAATACACACGCGAATTTGTAATGTTTATTAAGGATAATTTACCCGATGCGAAAATCAATTTTGTCTCGGAAGAATTAGCAAATAAAGGATTTACCCCATCTGTTTTTTCATTAGACCTGCCCACAAAAGGGAACACAGATGAAGAAAAAGAAGCGTATAAAAGAGCGTTAAATTTGAAATTAATCAACTTGATGATTGAACGAATTCCTCAAGAAAGTAAGTTTTGCGTGAGTTATGGGCAATTAAAAGGATGTTATTGGACTATCCCAGCGACATCTACTCAAGGTACAACTAAAGAGGGCGACAAAGATTATATTGTTCGTGTGGCTCTTTCTGCTGACTTAGATTTTGAGCTTCACAAAAAGGTCTTTTTAGAATTTGTTGAAAGTATTTGATTGGGATAGAAGTTGCAGTTATCATAAATTATGAGCAAAGCAAAGAACGTACTAGTCATCGGTAAAGTTTGGCCTGAACCGAAATCTTCCGCAGCTGGAACGAGAATGATGCAACTCATTCATTATTTCATCGACGAAGGCTATGGAGTTACTTTCTTATCTCATGCAAAGCAGACAGAATTTCAGGAGAACTTAGCTGATTTGAAGATCAATTTTGATCACGTAGAGGTTAATAGTAGCAGGTTTGATGAATTGATTCAGAAACTGAACCCTCAAATTGTGATTTTTGATCGCTTCATGACCGAAGAACAATTCAGTTGGAGGGTGATGGATCATTGTCCGAGTGCACTGAGAATTTTGAATACAGAAGACCTTCATTTCCTTCGCGAAGCAAGGCATAAATCACTAAAATCTGAAGAGAAATTAGATTTAAACACTTACCGGTCAGATTTTCTTCTGCGTGAATTAGCGGCGATTCACAGAAGTGATGTTTCTTTTATAGTTTCTGATTACGAGGTCGTCTTGCTCCAAGAAAACTATGATATTCCAGTGGAAAAATTGTTGCATCTACCATTTTATTGTGAATCTTCTGAACGTCCAGTTCCATCTTTCAGTGAACGAGAAGGGTTTATTTTCATTGGAAATTTCTGGCATGAGCCGAACTTAGATGCGGTTCGTTATCTGAAATCAACTATTTGGCCACTAATCAAAAAGAAAATTCCGAAAGTAAAACTGAATATTTACGGAGCGTATTGCAGTGAAAAAGTATACCAGCTAACCAATAAAGAAGATCGATTTATAGTTCATGGTAGAGCAGAAAGTGCACAAGAAGTAGTAATGAAATCACGGGTGAGTTTAGCACCAGTTCGATTTGGTGCAGGAATTAAAGGTAAACTGCTTGAATCAATGATAGTTGGAACTCCATCTATAACGACATCAATTGGTGCGGAAGGAATTACAGATCAAAATCTCTGGTCTGGAAGGGTTGTAGATGATCCTAATGCTTTTGCTGATGCTGCAGTTAAGTTGTATTTGAATGAGCAGCAATGGGTCACCTTTCAGAAAAGAGGAAATGAAATTTTAGTAGCGAAGTTTTCAAAAGAAATGTTTGTGGCGAAGTTGACTAATTCAATAAATCAACTAAGTAATCTTGAAAATCATAGAAACAGATCAATTACAGGCTTAATCCTTCAACGAGAATATCACCAAGCATCTAGGTATATGTCAATTTGGATTGAAGAGAAAAAACGAAACGGGCGAGGAGGGTCTTAAGTCAATAGTTTTAATACGACAATTAATTTTCCTTAGACAGCTTTTCAAATGTCGCTAGAAATGCCTCAGTTGGTTGTGCTCCACTCATTCCATATTTGTTGTTTAGGATGAAAAAAGGAACACCTGAAACACCTAGTTTTTGATAATAGCTAATCTCCTCTTGCACAACAAAAGCGAGAGCTTGGTCACTAATAATTTCATCTACCTTAGTAGAGATCCAACCAAATTCAGCTAGAATATCGTACAAAACCTGTGGCTGATTAAGTTTTTTGGAGTCTTCGAAATACGCACTGAAAAAACGTTCTTTTAGTGTTTCATTGAACCCTTCTTCTCTCGCGACATGCAATAGCTGATGAAGTTGAAGTGTATTTACAGCAAGCCACTCATCCCCAAAATCAAAGTTAATATGAACTTCTTTGCCAGCATTTGATAATCGATCTGTCATGGCATTTGTTGCTTTGATGCTTCCGAATTTACTAACGAGATAAGTGTCTCTTGTTTGACCAGAAGAAGGCATCGCAGGGTCTAATTGATATGGGTGCCAAGTGACTTTTACTGGAACACCACTCCATTTTTCAATAGCTGATTCAAAATTCCTTTTTCCTATAAAACACCAAGGACAGGCAACATCAGAAACAATATCTACTGTAATTGTACCATTACTCATAGTTGCTAATTTACTAATTAGACGTAAAGAATGATTTCTTATTTCAAATACCAACACTTATTTTTACCTTCACGGTATGTGCGAAATGGATTCTCGAAAAATTGTTATTAGGGGTGCTCGAACCAATAACCTAAAGAATATTTCGCTGGATATTCCACACAATAAATTTATCGTAGTCACTGGTGTTTCTGGTTCAGGAAAATCGAGTTTAGTTTTTGACATTATTGCACAAGAAGGTCAACGACGATATTTTGAAACGCTTCCTACTTTCGCACGTCAATTTATGGGAAAGTTAAATCGTCCAGATGCTGATACTTTGGATGGTCTTTCTCCAGTGATTGCAATAGGCCAGAAGACCACAGGTTTAAACGCTCGATCAACGGTTGGAACAATGTCGGACATCTATGATTTGCTTCGATTACTTTACGCTAGAACGGGTAAATCGGATGGTTCATTTAAGCTAACGAGGTCGTTGTTTTCTTTTAATTCGGAACAAGGTAAGTGTCAGAAATGCGCGGGAATAGGCAAGCAAGAAAAGATTGATTTAGATAAATTGATTTCTTCTCCTATGAAGTCTATTCGAAATGGGGCACTTGCGCCAACACTCCCGAATGGCTATATCATGTACTCTCAGGTCACGATTGATGTACTAAACCAGGTGTGTGAGTCAGAAGGATTTGATGTTGATGTCGTATGGAGTGAACTAAGTGATGGTCAACAAAATATTGTGCTGTATGGAAGTGAAAAGATCAAGGTTCCTTTTGGAAAGCACAGTCTCGAATCGCGATTAAAATGGACTGGAATTAAAGCGAAACCGCGTGAAGAAGGATATTACAAAGGCATGATTCCGATAATGTCAGATATTCTAAAAAGAGATAGAAATGCAAATATTCTCAAATACGTTCATGCAATTACCTGTGAAGAATGCGAAGGGCAACGACTGAATAAAGATGCCCTAAGTGTTTTGGTTCAAGGTCGATCTATTGCATCTTTGACACCGCTCGAACTAAATGAACTGAGAAACTGGATTAAATCAAATGAATGGGATGTTATTTCTTCAGCAATAATTGATAAAATAAGCCGTCAAATTGATCTGCTTAAGAGCTTAGGACTTGGACACTTGACATTGAATCGACGGGCAAGTACATTGTCTGCGAGTGAAGCACAAAGAATTAGGGTTGTTAATCAGATTAAAGCAGAATTAAGTGATGTCTTGTACGTCTTTGATGAACCTTCAATTGGACTTCATTATGAGGAGAATCAACAGATAATTTACCATCTAAAAGAACTGGTTAAGAAGGGAAACACCGTCATTGTAGTTGAGCATGACTTGGAAACTATTCGACAAGCAGATTGGATTGTTGAGATTGGTCCAAAAGCAGGAATTCATGGCGGAGAAGTACTTTTTCGTGGTTCGGTTGCAGAATTTATGGAAAGCAAAGCTCTTGAAAAGAATAGCTTGACTTATCGAGCATTGCACGGATTAGATGATGTCAAGCATATCACAAATAAATTTAAACTGAATAACTCAATCAAGTTCAAAGGGTGCTATGAAAATAACTTAAAGAATATTGAGGTTCAGTTTCAACTGGGAGCACTTAATGTTGTAAGTGGAAAATCAGGAACAGGAAAGACTAGTTTAGTAAAAGGAACGCTCGAAAAATTGATAAGACAACAGCTAGGTGAAGACATAGAGAACCCTGTTGAAATTGAGAGTTTCAAAAATATCGAACTCATTAATAAATTGATTTCGGTTGACCAATCACCAATTGGAAGAACACCAAGAAGCAACCCAGCAACCTATTTAGGTGTTTCAGACCATATTCGTGATGTTTTTGCAAATTTACCAACTTCGAAGGATCGAGGGTTTACAAAACCCCGCTTTTCATTTAATACGAAAGGAGGGCGTTGTGAATCGTGTCATGGAGCCGGTAAAACACAGATTGGAATGCATTTCCTTGGCAATGTGGATGTGATATGTGGAGAATGCAAAGGCGAACGGTTCAACAATGAAACCTTAGAAATTAAGTATAACGGAAAATCAATTGCAGATGCGTACAAGCTATCCGTCGTTGAAGCATTAAAGTTCTTTGAAAACGAAAAGAAACTTGTTGCAGGACTCACGATCTTGAAAGATATAGGTCTTGGGTATTTATCACTCGGACAATCCTCCACAACACTTTCAGGAGGTGAGGCACAACGATTAAAAATTGCAAATCAACTTCAAAAAAAGGATTCAGGAAACACTCTTTACTTGATAGTTGAGCCAAGTATAGGGTTACATCATAGTGATCTTAATTCGTTAATTAACCTTTTTGAAACAATAAAGAAGAAAGGAAATACTATCGTTTGTATTGAGCAAGACGAACAGATAATTTCGGCTTCAGATTGGCATATTGAAATGGGACCCAAAAGTGGAAAAGCAGGAGGTACAGTTTTGTATCAAGGAAAACCCAAACGAATCAAGAAGAAAGTATTTGAACTTCTACCTCAAACAAAAGAGAATAAGCAGAGTGAGATAATTCTAAGAGGAATTGAAACACACACACTGAAAGGAATAGACGTTCGAATTCCTAAAAATCAATTGACAGTAGTTACAGGATTGTCAGGAAGCGGCAAATCATCACTGGTTTTTGATACACTTTTTGCTGAAGCAAATGCACGGTTTACGGAGTCGTTTTCTATTTACAACAGAACATTCATTAACCAGAACAACGAAGCAATAATTTCATCTGTTGAGGGGTTGGGACCTGCAATTGCGCTTAAAAGAACTAGAGGAACTACATTAAAACGTTCAACAGTTGGAACGTTATCTGGAATTTATGATTCGTTGCGATTGCTGTTTTCAAGAATTTCAAAGCAACAAGGAAAGGAATTTACTGCACAGAGCTATTCTTTCAATAGTCATTTGGGTGCTTGTTCAAGTTGCAAAGGAATCGGATCGAAGTTAACATGTGATCCAGATAAAATTATTGTATCAGCCACTAAATCAATCTTTGAAGGTGCTATTTACGACAATAAGGCAATAAACTATTATGCAGATCCGAATGGACAATTTATAGCTACGCTTAAGAAAGTGGCTGGCGAACATAACTTCGATTTAGAGTTTCCTTGGAATAAGTTAATGAAGAACGTTCAAAAGATCATTTTGTATGGAACAGGCGATAAGGAATGGGAAGTTGAGTGGGAGTTTAAAACGAAATCAAGAATTGGGAAACAATTAATTAAGGCAAAATGGCTAGGCTTTTGCAACTACATTGAAGACGAATTTAAAAGAAAACAGCACAATAAAAATATCAAAACACTTGAGGAGCTTCAACAGGAAATTGAATGTTCTACATGTGGAGGCAGTCGACTAAAAAAGCCACAACTTGAAGTGATTTATCAAGGGAAAAACATCCATCAGTTAGCACAAATGACAATTGTGGACTGTTTACATTTTCTTGAATCAACACAAGAACAATACAGTAAAGAAATTCAAGCAATTACTAAGGTTGTTTTACCAGGTGTTCTTACTTCGCTTCGTAGCTTGATGAATTTAGGTTTAGGCCACTTGAGTATCAATAGGACGGTTAATACGCTTTCTGGAGGAGAACGGCAGAGAGTTGCATTAGCAGGTCAGTTGTCAACTCAGTTGTATGGAGTAATCTATATTCTTGACGAACCAACAATAGGTCTTGATAGTAAACACATCAGAACACTCATTAAAGTATTGAGAAGAATTATCTCCAATGGAAATACAGTTATTGTTGTGGAACATGATAAAGGTTTTATCGAAAACTCAGACTACCTGATAGAATTAGGTCCGCTTGCAGGCAAAGATGGTGGAGAGTTAATGTACCAAGGAAAACAATCAGAAATTTCAAAGTTTCCAGATACGTTGACCTATAAATTACTGAAAACCAACGGCAGTCAAAACAAAATGGAATTTAAGCCTTCTCTTAAGTTATTTGGGGTGAAAGGGGCTATGAGAAATAACCTTAAGAAGATTGATGTTGAATTCAAGTCGGGGAGAATAACCGCAATTACTGGGGTTTCTGGAAGCGGAAAATCAACATTGATGAAAGACGTTTTGTATAAGTCTTGGCAAACGCAAAAACCTGAAGGGTGCAAATCATCCTTTGGATTAGATCATTTCGATGAGGTGTTTTTAATTGATCAAGAACCGTTCTTTGCAAGTGCTATTAATACCCCCGCAACTTATACCAAGTTGATGGATAAATTGAAAATGCTTTATTCTAAGTCGGAAGCAGCTAAAGACTTATGGATAAAAAAGACTGATTTCAGCTACCAAAGTAAAAATGGAAAATGTCAAGGATGTGGAGGTTATGGAAAGCAAAAAACATCCCTTGATTTTATGGGAGACATTTGGATTCATTGTCAAGAGTGCGAAGGATTAAGGTACTCAAGTAAACTTCTTTCATGTAAGTTAGAGGAGAAGTCGATAGGAGAAATTCTTCAAATGACAATCAATGAAGCAGCCACTTTTTTCACTGAGAATGAGATTTTACATGACTTAACAATACTTCAATCCGTTGGTGTGGGTCATATTCAACTCGGACAAAGTGGAAACACTCTTTCTGGCGGAGAAGGTCAACGTTTAAAACTTGCAAAAACACTCATGGAAAGCGAAAAAGGAAGAGGTCTTTATCTCTTTGACGAGCCTAGCACAGGGTTGCATTATTTTGACGTGTTGAAGCTAATCGAACTGTTTAAAGAGATTGTAAGCAACGGAAACACAATTGTGTTTATTGAGCACAATGAGACTTTGATTGATAGCGCAAATCATGTTGTTTCTCTCGGCCCAGGGAGTGGAGAACAAGGAGGACATTTAGTTTAGACTCAATTAGAAAAGACCGCTCTAACTTTCTTTCCCAAGGATGAATAACGTATTTTTACAAAAAAGAACAAAATGAAAGTTTTCCTGATCGCTACGCTTCTGATTTTTTCTTCAAGTCTGAAAGCACAACAGACCTATGTTCCAGATAACAACTTTGAGGCATTTTTAGAATCAACGGGAATGGGAAATGGAATCCCTAATGATGATTATGTAACAACGGCAAATATCAGTTCCGTTTCTTCATTAGGAATTTGGAGTTTAAATATTGCGGATCTAACAGGTATAAGTGGTTTTTCATCGCTTAATTCACTTTATTGCTACGATAACTTACTGACAACATTGGATTTATCGCAAAACTTGGCGTTAATGGATGTTCGTTGTTATAGCAACCAGCTGACCACAATAGATGTATCTGCATGCTTAGGGCTTTCGGTGTTCTTTTGTTACAACAATCAACTTCTTTCTTTGGACGTAACAAACAACACCAACCTGTCGGATTTACGCTGTAATAATAACTCGCTTACAACATTGGATGTGACTCAGAATACAAGTTTATCCGTTTTGTTTTGCTTCAATAGCTTCCTTTCCACCTTGGATGTAACACAAAATACAGGACTTGACAATTTCCGTTGTTTTAATAACCTGCTAACTTCTTTGGATTTAACACAGAACACTTCTTTGACGACCTTTTTTTGTTACGATAATCAGCTTGCCGCACTAGATATTACGCAAAATACTGCGTTGAACCTTTTGTTTTGCTTCCAAAATCAACTTGCAAGTCTTGATGTCTCTCAAAACACAGCTTTAACGGATTTACGATGTAACAATAACTCATTAACTGCTTTGGACATTTCACAAAACCCATTGATCACCTTGCTTTGGTGTTATACAAATCAACTGCAATGTTTGAACGCAAATAACGGGCAAAATTTAACGCTCGATTGTTCAAATAATCAACTTTCTTGTGTGGATGTTGTTTATCCGCCTTATGCTGTTGCAAATGCAAATTTTGATGCTGCAGTGACATTTGATGTCCTTTGTGAGTTGACTCTTAATAATGATGTTATTTCTACCCCAACAATCTTAACAGCCGAGCAAAACAATACTACTTATCAATGGATTGACTGTGATATTATTGATGGTGCCATCAGTGGTGAAACGGGGCAGTCATTTTCGCCTATAGCAACAGGGTACTACGCTGTTGAGATTACCCTTTCAGATGGTTGTGGCGCTACTTTGATTGATACATCATCTTGCCACTTTTTCTTTGTTGATGAGACTTCTTCTCTCAATGAACTTTCTAATGAGAAAGCAAAGCTGATCAAAATCACAGATATGATGGGAATGGAAACGGTATTTAAGCACAACACAGCACTTATTTATATCTACAGCGATGGCACTATTGAAAAGGTATTTAAGCTAGAAGAGTAGAGTCATCAATTAACTTGCATAACTCCTTCAGCAACCATTTTTGTCTTCCCTTTACTTTTTCGAATTCTACAACTGACAACCTTATATTCTGGACACATTGCTTCGGTGCAGTGTTCATCTGAAGTTATGATATTAAGCATGACCTCAGGGAAATGGAATGTAGAACTTAAAATTCCCTCTTTCATTTCATCTGTTATTGCTGCTCTAATATCGACTTTACCTCTTGGGCTTTCAACACAAACGAACTCACCATCTGCTATTCCTTCTTTAACTGCATCATTCGGATGAATTAATAATACGTCTTCTGTTAAAATGTCAACATTCCCTGTTCTGCGCGTCATTGCTCCACAATTATAGTGTTCTAATTCACGATTAGTTGTAATGATATATGGAAAATATTTTTCGTGGCGATCAACCTCTCTTGATTTCTCATAGTTATAGAAATGAAACTTACCTTTTCCGCGTTTAAAATCTTCTATGTGAAGCATTTGAGTGTCTGTACCATCTTCTAGTACAGGCCATTGCAGCCCATTATTCCCAAGCCTATCCCAAGTAACCCCTTTGAAGAATGGAACAATTCCAGCAACTTCTGCAAGTACTCCAGCTCCAGAGTAATCTTCCTGAGAATAGCCCATTCTGTTCATTATGTCAACAATAATTTGACCGTCAACTCTACACCCTGGAATTGGTTCAACCACTTTGTTTACACGTTGAATTCTTCTTTCACCATTTGTGAATGTTCCATCTTTTTCAAGAAATGATGCACCAGGCAGTATCACTGTAGCGCGCATTGCTGTTTCTGTCATAAATAATTCTTGAACTACGAGCAATTCTAAGTTCTCCATTGCAGCAATTACTTTGTTGGTATTTGGGTCTGTTTGAACAACATCCTCTCCGATAATCCACATTGCTTTCAAATCACCTGAGATTGCAGCATCAAACATTTCAGGAATTTTATAGCCAATGTGACTTGGCACATCTGAAACTCCGTAGTAGGCGTTATATCTACTATTCATTTCAGGGTCAGTCACGTCCATGTATCCAGCGCCTTGGTGCGGCTGTGCTCCCATATCTGCCGCACCTTGAACGTTATTTTGCCCACGTAATGGGTTCATTCCTGCCCCTTTAATTCCAATATTTCCAGTAATCATTACCAAGTCAGCAATTAATTGTACTGTGAAAGTTCCTTGTAAATGCTCCGTAACTCCCAGTCCATGAAACTCCATTGCTGCTTTAGATGCGGCATAGGCAAGTGCAGCTTTCTTTACTAAGCTTTTGTTTACACCCGTTATTTCGGCTAACTCACCCATGTTTAGTTGAAGGATTTCGGCTTTCAGTTCATCGTAACCTTCCGTTCTGTTCTTGATGAACTTGGCATCTTCTGCCCCCGCTTCAATGATATAAAAAAGCATCATATTAAGTAAGGCAACATTGGTCCCAGGTTTTAATTGCAAATGATAGGTTGCATATTTCGCGAGTTCAATTTTACGTGGGTCAATAACGATGCTAGGTACTCCTTTCATCATTCGTTGTTTGATCTTTGCCCCAGTAACTGGATGAGCATCTGTTGGATTTGCTCCAATTATCAAAATGAATTCTGCAAAATCTAAATCTTCTATAGAGTTAGTCGCTGCACCTGTTCCAAAAGAACGCTGCATACCAAGTGCTGTTGGAGAATGACAAACGCGCGCACAACAATCAATATTATTGGTTCCAACAACCGCACGAATAAATTTTTGCATCAAATAGTTCTCTTCATTAGGAGTGCGTGCAGAAGATATTCCTGCAATTGCATCTGGGCCGTTTGACGACTTAATGCGAGTCAATTCACTTGCGATGTGATCGTAAGCTTCATCCCAAGATACTTTTTCGAATTCACCATTGCGCTTAATCATGGGGCTATTCAATCGGTCGGGATGATTATAGAATTTAAAGGCATAACGACCTTTTAAACAAGTATGTCCTCCATTTGCTTCAGCCTCATAAGGTGCTTGAATACTAAGAATTTCGCCATTGCTAGTCGCAACTTCAAGGTTACACCCAACACCACAATAAGTACAAATAGTACGTGTTTTCTCTTCCTCTCTAACTGATTTGGATTGGAAAACATCCGAAATTGCTGAAGTAGGACATGCTTGAGAACAAGCACCACAACTCACACAAGCAGACTCCATGAATGATTGATCGCCACCTTTAATAATTTTAGTGTCGAAACCACGCCCAGACATACTTAGAACAAATTCACCTTGAACTTCATCACATGCACGGACACAGCGATAGCAGTTGATACATTTTGATAAATCAGAAGTCATGTAGGGATGACTCAAATCCTTCTCATAATGTAAATGGTTTTCACCTGCGGGATAACGAACCTCCCGAATTCCAACTTGAGCAGCAACGTCCTGTAATTCACAGTTTCCATTAACCTCACATGTTAAACAATCTAGAGGATGATCTGTAAGTACCAATTCCAAGATGTTCTTTCGCAATTCTTTTATCGATTCAGAGCTAGTATAAACAGACATTCCACTAGTCATGGGTGTATGACAAGAGGCCATGACTTTCGTTGGTCCGTCTTTTTCTAATGCCACATCAACACTACAAATTCGACAAGATCCAAAAGGGTCTAGGTTTGGAGAGTCACAAAGTGTAGGAATTAACTTTTCACCAATAATCCTTTTGACAAACCCTAAAATAGTTTCGCCTTCTTTGAATTGGTATTCAATGCTATTTATATATGCCGTGTTGCTCATAATCTTTTTTACTTACTCAAAGTACCCTTTCATCTCATCTTCAAAATAATGCATGGCATTCTTAACAGGAAGTGGAATTCCTCCACCATGTGCGCAAAGAGATCCTTCTTCGAGTGTGTTTAGTAGGTCTTTAAACAATTTTTTGCTGATCTTATAATCGGATGTGTTTGCTTTTTTCAACAGTTCATGTCCTCGTTTAGTTCCCAATCGACAAGGGAAACACTTTCCGCAGCTTTCATAGGCAGCAAAATCGAAAAGATGTTCTAAAAAGTCAATCATTGGCATTGTTTCCGGGATGCAAATTATTGAAGCGTGCCCCAAGAGAAAGCCATTATTTGTAAATGATTCAAAATCAATTGTGAGATCATCAATTTTAGAAATGGGCACTAATCCACCAAGTGGCCCTCCAATTTGCATTGCTTTTATTGAGGTCTTAAATCCACCCCCTAATTCATTAATGACGGTAGAAAGGGAAGTTCCCATTTCAACTTCATAGATCCCAGGTTTATTGAAAAAACTATCTAAGCAAACTAGTTTTGTTCCAGAAGAACGTTCAGTTCCAATCGCTTTCCAAGCAGATCCTCCATTTTCTATTATAAAGTGAAGACTTGCGAGCGTTTCAACATTGTTTACGATTGTTGGTTTATTGAATAAACCTTGTTGAGCTGGATAAGGCGGTCGCACTCTCACTTCTGGTCGCTGTCCTTCAATCGAATTAATCAATGCCGTTTCTTCTCCACAGATATATGACCCTTGCGCACGAATTATTTTGAAATCGAAGTTAAATCCACTTCCATCAATGTTATCACCAATTAATCCTACTTCGCGCAATGCATCGATTTCTTTTTGAATGATTTCGGCTGCATCAGGGTATTCTGCACGAATGTATAATACTCCCCAATTTGCGTGAGTAACATACCCCGCGATCAACATTCCATATAAAACTGAATGTGGACGCTGTTCTAATAAATATCGATCAGAATAAGCTCCAGGATCTCCTTCGTCAGCATTACAGATGATGAATTTTGTATCACTTTCTGTATTTCGACAGAAGCCAAGTTTTAATCCCATTGGAAACCCTGCACCCCCACGTCCACGAACATTTGATGTTTTTATTTCTTCAAGCATATCACCGGAATTTTTTTTTAGTGCAGACTTAAACGAAGCATAATAAGCATCAATAGAAGTAAATTCTTCCGTTAAAATTTCTTTTCCGGCCACTTGAACGTTGTAATTGTCCTGTACTCCTGATTTGGATTCAATAATTGAGTCTAACTCGTTTAAAGCAGAGCCCGAATAATTTCTTCCACCGTAATTAAATGCTGAGTTTTCATGGCAACGACCAAGGCAAGTCATGTGACCAATTTCGTCTTCTGAAAGATGTTTTTTGAGCTGTTCTGTTACATTATCTTGAGTTCCTGCACAGACACATGCTGTTCCATTACAGACGTATGCTTTTTTGCCTTTATTTTCAGGCTTTAGAAAGTCGTAAAATGTGGTAGTTCCATAGGTGGTAGATGAGCCAATTAAGAACTCTTCTGCTAGAGCATCCAATTCTTCAACGCTAGGAGTACCATCTGGTTCTGCGAGTTTTCCCATTCGGTCGAAGAGGTTGTTCTCTAAGCCTTCTCTTCCAGATAATTCACTTAAATTTTTTGACATATAATCAGGTTAGCCAATTTGGCTGTTTAATTCTCGATGCCCACGCATTGGTTTGTTCGTAATTCGTTGTGGGTTGGAATAACATGTTGCACGTTCTTCCCGGCAAAAGGCAAGTAAGGTTATTCCAAGTTCTTTTGCATAATCAACGGATAGAGATGATGGTGCAGAGACAGCACACAAAACAGGAATTTTTGCTTTAAATGCTTTCACTATAATCTCATAAGAGATTCTTCCACTAACAGTAATTACCATTGCAGATTTTAGTTTTGCACGATTGATCAGATCTCCAATTACTTTATCAACAGCGTTATGACGACCGATGTCCTCCATAGTAGAAAGCAGCTTTCCCTTTTTATCAAAAGCAGCAGCGGCATGGGAACCTCCTGATTTTTCAAAAACGGATTGCTTGGAATTCATCTGCTCAAACATCGAATGAATGCTATCAGTGTGAATAATCTTGTTTTCGTCAAGTACTTTGCCTATAAATGATAACTCATCTAGTTCTGTTTTTCCGCAAATTCCACAGGATGAAACAGACAATAAGCTTCGGCTATTTGAATAACCAGCGCCAAGTTTATCTTCTGGAATGTTTAAATCTACAACCGTTACAATTCCTTCACCATTCTCTTTTCGAAGAATCATATCTGGAATATAGTCAAGGCCATTGATCACACCCTCAGAGTGCAGCAAACCTCGGACTAGTGAAAGATCATCTCCAGGAGTGCGCATCGTAATCGTAAAAGGCAAATCATTGATGTTGATTTGAAGAGCTCCCTCTACTGTGAGAGCATCCAAAACGTTGGACGAAACACCAGCGTTGAATTTTTTACCTTCATAAGTATTAGTTGCCATTCAGAACGGTTTGTGAAAGATTAAAGATACTTATTTTATTTTGCTACCAACTCCCACAATGTAACCTCCCCTTTTATCTCCGTTTTTGAGTCGTGATAGTTGTTTAGAAGGGTGAAATTAATGGACTCTTTTCCTGGAGGTAAATCTTGTAAAATTACACCTGCCTTAAATTGATTGTTGTCCCAAGTTCTTCTCACCCAATTGAGAGGAATACCATGCTTACGATAAACAGAATCTTCAGGGTAGATAACATCAAAATGAATGGCAGACCTTGCTGTTTTCCCATTTGAATTGACGAAAAAATTAAATTCTGCATAATAGTCTTTTGTGTCATCTTTTGTGAATTCTTTTATCACCTGTGTTTGATGAGGAGAATCTTTGTTTATGGCTAGATCAATAGTCATTGAAAAGATTTTTCGTCGAATTAATTTTTCTTTTCGCTCAAGTAGAGAGATTTTGGAATACCCCCAATAGTTAATTTCCCGATAATTTTTTTCCCAACCCTTCAGTTTCGATTTATCGATGAGTAAGAAATCAGACTTTCCTCCTGGGTAAGCATCACAATCGGCAAGGGGGATCATGGTTTCTCCATCAGAGTAGTTAAAATAGAACCAATTGATCACACTGATGGAATACATTCCAACGGTTGGGATCTCATCACTTTCTTTTGCCTTTTCTTTGATATAGTCGAATGTAAATTGATCAATTTGTTGATACCCCCAATAGGTTGAGTGGTTCATATTTGCACGTACAAAGAAGAGTATGGGAAACAGTAAGAAGATACCGCCAAGAATCTTAAGTTTTGGAATCCGGTCAATTAAAAGGAGGAAGAGAATGATAAATGCAGGGAAGAAATAGAGAGCTGTTCGATCTTCAGCAAAATTGGTGTCGAAAGTGAAACGCATTATGAAGGATGCAATGATTAATCCAAAGAAAAAATAGATGGAAAAAAGCCCTAAGTCAGATAACCCAATTTTACGATTCCGAACAAGGTAAATGATGCTTGTAACGAGAGCAAAAATAAATAATCCAGCAACAATTATTTGTGGAACATTCGTGTTTGTCTGGACAAAAGCTTTAAGAAGAGATTTTACTGTGGCCTCCCAAATGCTGGTTTTTATTCCATAATAAAGCACACCTAAGCGATTCATCAACACCCCTAATCCACCAAAGAGTACAATTGGAATTCCCGACCAAAAAACAATAGAGGTGATTCTTTTCCCTCGGAATGGGTGGTCTTCATTTATCAAGGTTTGAATGCCTAAATAGAATGAGATTAAAGCAAAAGGAAGAACCATAGTCAAGTTCGCGGCGGTTGCAAAGGTCAGAAATAGACAAAATTTGATCAAGGCAGAGCGACGAAATAGCCTTAAGTACTCGAATAGATAGTAAAGCCCACCAAGCAAGAGAGCTATAGACATTCCATAGCCACGACCAAGGGCAAAAAACTCAATTAGGTAGGTGTTTAATACGAAGGTTAGGATAAAAACCCATCGAATAATTGAATTGTTAAAGAGGTGCGATAGTTTCCAAATGTAAAGTAGATAAACAGGCAAAAAGAGTAAGCTTGCGAGACGAAAAATAAAGAGTGAATCACCAAAAAGCCATTGAAGTGAGCTTGTTAAAAAGGTGTTGAAGAAGTGATTTCCCGCCTCCCAGTCTGAATAGAAAGGAATAAATTCTCCATGTTGAACGTTGACAAAGAAGTTAGAAGCTTCATCGTGCAAGACCGGAACGCAAATTGCACGTAAAACGATATAAATACAAATCAACGTGCTTAGAAGAAGGAATGTTTTCGATTCTACTTTGTGCATGTATGTAATTACTTTTCTATTTTGTTGGTTGGCTTTTCACTGCTCACGTAGCATCGCTTAACCCCGAGAACAAATTCGTTTTCTGGATCGAATTCTAAGTAACTATTTGCCATGTAAACAGCATTTTCTATTTCACCATTTGCAATATACAACCCTATAAGCGAAAGGTAGAGTCCTTTATCATCAGGGGAAAGATCATAAGCGAGATTGAATAAGTTTTCAGCATCAGGATACTTTTTTTCAAGTAGGTATATATCACCTAAAGTAGTATAGATATCAACATTATTGGAGTCTAACCCAAGTGCTGTTTCGAGTAACATGGTTGCACTTTTTAGATCATGGTTTTCGATTTTCACATACGCTAATTGCAGGTGATCTACCGCTGATGGATCTCCACCCGCATGTTCATCAATTTTTGTCTGAAGTGCTTTTTCTGCAGATTTTTTATCATCAAGGAATAGATAAGATGCGATAATATTGTCATACCCTGAAATAACTTTATCCATAGAACTTCGAAATTGAACTGGTTTTTGATCAATTGCTTTTTTGAAATTTGGAATTGCTTTTTTGAAGTCGGATTGGAGCATCTTAATCATCCCAAGAGAGTAATGCAAGGCATAAGTGTTTTCGTTCGACTTATTTTTTAGAAATGATTTGAATGATTTTTCAAGCGAAGCCAACTTCTTTTGTTCATCATCGCTTAAGTTGAAATTGTAATTGATCATATCATCGGGAAGTTCAAACATGATAGGCAGTATCTTTCCATAAAACAGGATAAAAAGTTCACTGCAACTTATCCCGATTTGAAGGGTTTCATTATCAGGAAATTTTGATTTCATCTCATTCAAATAATTGTCATCATGGATATGGTTCGCCCAAATTACTTTTGCTTTATCAGCTTCGGATTCTTGTGTAAGTGCGCCCATTAGCTTGAATACTTCACCCATTGTTTTCATCAATACTAATCCAGGGTCTTCAGGATAAAAAATAGCTGCCTTGTCAATAATTTGGACACCATCATCATATTTGGCGATCATAAAATGAAAGACTGTGTTCAGCAATATATAGTCGAGGTCTTTAGGGCTTAGTTCTAAAATACGATTCGTTTTTTCGATAGCTTTAGTGGTTTGCCCCATTTCTGTATGTAAACTCACCATTTCCTTGAGCATCTTCTGAGAATTTGGATCAGAAACGTATGCTTTAGAATACTCAGTTAATGCCTTTAAGAACCACTCTTTTCCAAGTGTTGTTTCATTGAGACGACTATAAAGCTGTCCTATTCGAAGCATAAAAGCACGGTCTCCTGTGATTTCCAATGAGTCTTTCAAAACTTGAATTTGCTCGTAGGACCGGTCATCTGCAGATTTATTTTTAGCCTTTACCAAGTAAAAATCATTCGCTGAATACTCAATTGAAAAGTTCATGGTCGCACCATATTTTTCAAAAACCAAATGATGTAGTGAGTCTATATTTTGTGCTGACACTGAATGGTGCAACATCAGTATAAAAACGAATATTAATTGAACGGAAGAAATTTTTTGTAAAGTCATTTTAATGGATTAATAGGTCAAGATAGCAATGATTTTAATCTAGGTAATTAGCCATAACAAATCAATATGAGTATTCAACCGGTAGAATTACTCTACGGAAAACGTGGAAAAGGGATCAAACTGATTCATTGTATTAATCTCCTTGACCTCGTTGTCTTCAACACGTAAAATTCGCCCAGGATATTTTTCCACCATTGACATATCATGCGTTGCCATTACAATTGCTGCACGTTCTTCTTTCGCAACCGCGATGAGTAATTGCATTATTTCTGCTGATGTTTCAGGGTCGAGATTTCCTGTTGGCTCATCTGCAAGAATGATTTTCGGTTTATTTAATAACGCCCTTGCGATGGAAACTCTTTGCTGCTCTCCACCAGATAATGCAAATGGCATTGAGTTGATTTTTTCTTCCAGCCCAACTAAGCTTAAGACCTCCTGAACACGTGCAAGCATTAATTTTTTGTCTTTCCAACCAGATGCACCCATTACAAACATCAAGTTTTTAAGCACCGATCGATCTGTAAGCAATTGAAAATCTTGAAAGACAATTCCTACTTTCCGACGTAGTTTTGGAATGTCTTTTCGCTTTAATTTAGTCAAGTCGAACTCAACAATATTACCACTTCCTTCCGTCAAAGTAAGTTCACCGTAAAGAACCTTCAATAAGCTACTTTTCCCACTACCAGTCTTTCCGATGAGATAAACGAATTCATCATCACGGATCTCTAGGGAGATGTTTTCGAGAACAGTTTTCCCGCTTTGTAGTATCCTACCACCTGATATTTTAATTACACTGCTCATATATTCGAAAGTAAAGTTGCAGAAATGTACGGCACCATTCTTGCCTCCTCTAAAATAATCTTAACAGAAAAACGTTTACAACTTTAGAATCGTCTCTCCAATTACGCATTCAAGTGATATACTTTTAACATGGTTTCTAATATGGTGTTCCAATATGAACCTCATCTTAAAAACCTCTTTAACAAATAAACCAGATTCGGCATTTGATTGATTCAGTGCTTAATCTCAATTAAAAGTATCAGTTGTATGGGAAAGTATATTCTTATCTTATTGATCGCGATGTGTAATACCTCTTTCGGCCAAACCTCGGAAAAGTATAATAGCGACTATGCAGAATTTTACCGTGCGGAAGAATTGTTTCAAAAGGAACAGTACGGCGCAGCACGAAAAACGTTTCGATTGTTTGTGGATCAGTTCAATCAGTCCAATGATCCTATGCAAATCAAGGCGCGTTATTACGAAGGACTTTCAGCCTTGGAATTATACAACAATGATGCCCTCGACTTATTGACTCAATTCAACTACGATTATCCAGAAAGCATTTACAAAAAGGACATTTACTTTCGACTTGGTAAATTCTATTATTACAAGAAGAAATATAAAGAAGCGCTCGCTTGGTTCAATAAGTTGAGTGTTCAAGACATTGAAGAGGTAGATCGCGAAGAGTTTTACTTCAAGTTAGGCTATTCTTATTTTCAAGAGGATAAATTTAACGAAGCACGAGATGCATTTTATGAAGTCAAAGGAGGAACATCTCAATACGCTAAACCTGCACTTTATTATTATTCACATATTGCATACAAAAACGAGCAGTATCAAGTCGCGCTAGATGGGTTTTTAGCACTTGAGGATGATGAGAAGTTCGGAACGGTTGTCGCATATTATATCGCTCAAATTTATTATCTCCAAGGGAAGTACGACCTTGTAACCGAATATGCAACACGTGTTAAAGCCGATGGAAAAATTGTCAATGAGAAAGATTTGAATCACTTGATAGGAGATGCTTATTACCAAACAGGAAGATATGCTGAAGCGGTTCCCTACCTAGAAAAATACAATCGGATTTCGAATACGACGCGTGATGAAGATTACCGATTGGGCTATGCTTATTATCGCTCAGGCCAATGTGATAAGGCTATTAGAATGTTCGACCGTGTGAAGAAAGTGAAAGACAGTCTGGGGCAAGTTGCTTATTATCACATTGCCGAATGTCAATTGGGAGCAGATAAAAAGGTTTCAGCAAGATCGGCTTTTGAGGAGGCAGCATTCATTGATGCGAGTCCTATTATTCAAGAAGATGCTCTCTACAATTTCGCGATTCTTTCTTACAAACTAGACATCAACCCTTATGATGAGGCCGTTGAGGCGTTCGAAATGTACTTAGAGCGATATCCAAACTCTGACCGACGAGATGATGTCTTCCAGTACCTTGTAAATGTTTATACAAGCACCAATAATTACGAAAAAGCGTTAAAATCCTTAGATAAAATTCCGAATAAGGATATAAAGTTGAAAATGGCGTATCAGCTTGTAGCTTACAACCAAGGTGTTGATCGTTTCCAAAAAAACAACTTCGATGGCGCTCATGAATCGTTCGAGAAAGTGAATAAATTCCCTGTTGACCCGATGCTAACTGGAAAAGCAGCTTATTGGAAGGCGGACATGCATTATCGTGAAAATGAATACGATGAAGCAATCGCAGAGTTTAAACGCTTTAGAAATCTTTCATCTACACTATCTCCAGAACTGAAAAAGGAGGCTCAATACACGATCGGTTATTGTTATGTTAATAAAGCTCGAATTCTTCAAAAAAAGATTAATGGAGTTAGAAGTGGAACGGCAAAAGAACGAGCAATGGATAACGCAATTAAGGCACATGAATTAGTTATCGAAGCTTTCGGGAATTTCATTCAACTTGACCCTGCTAACAGAAAGAAAAAGGCAGATGCCTATATGCGCATCGGTGACGCTAGTTTTTTAGCTATAAAGAATGATAATGCTGTTCGAAATTATCAAAATGCAATTGATTTAAACGAGGGAGTTGACGATCAAGCGTTATTCTATATGGCTAAAACATTAGGCTATATGGGTAGAAATAGTGAGAAGGTCGGAAAATTACTCGATGTGATCAACAATTATCCAAAATCAAAGTATCTGCAATTGTCCATTTTTGAACTTGCTGAAACGTACAAGTCAGATGAGCGATATGAACAAGCTATGACGTATTATCAACGCTTGGTAAATGATTACCCTACATCAAACAAAGTGATGCGAGCTAAAATAAATAGTGCATTTATCTACGGGAAATTACAGCAATATTCTGAATCAGAACAAGCCTATAAAGAAGTAATGAACGAGTTTGGTGCCGATCAGAAAGTGTGTAAAGATGTCGCAAACGGATTAAAGGATTTATACACAGATATGGGAGATCCTGATAAAATTGAAGCCCTACCAATATTGTATCCTTGCTTCCAGTTGGACCCAGGGGAGCAGGAAAATCTGTATTACATTCCGGCAATGACAACTTATACAGATAGCTCGGTTTCTCAACGACAGCGGTATCAAAATGCAATTCCAAAATTTGAAAAATACCTTTCTAAATTTCCTTCTGGACGCTACAAGGAGGATGTGAAGTACTTTCTTGCGAACTGTCATTATGGATTAGACAATAAAGCAGAAGCGGTTCGAATTTACCGTGAAGTATTGCAGAACCCAGCAGCTAATGGCAATGCTGAATTGGCTGCTCTTAGAGTTGCGAAGTATTTGTACAACAATGCTGACTATGAGGGAGTAATTCCTTATTACCGCAGAATTGAAAGTATTTCGGGTGACCCAGATAATAAATTCAATGCTCGTTATGGGTTGATGAGAAGCTACTTCTTAATAGAGTCTTGGTCGAATGCAAGCACATACGCCTCCAAAGTGTTGAACCAAGGACAACTAAATGGTGAAAGCAAAGAATTGGGTCATTACGTTAGAGGCATTTCTAACTATCACTTGAATAATTTCAATGGTGCAAAATCATCTTTAGATTGGATGATCACGAATATCACTTCGGAAAGAGGAGCTGAAGCTCGATTTGCATTGGGAGAACTATACTACAAACGTGGTGATTTAAATGAAGCACTCGGTGAGGTAGATGGATTGCTCAAAATGCGTCCAGCATATAATTATTGGATCGCGAAAGGATTAATTCTCAAAACACGCGTACAGATGGAGAGAAACGAATTGGTAGAAGCCGAACAAACACTGAAATCGGTTCGAGAGCATTACGCAAATCAAACGGATGGAGTTCTTGATGAAGCAAATGCGTTATGGAATGAGCTCATGCAGTTAAAATCGCAGCCAAAGAACATCACACCAGGTAATAACCCAACAATCGACATAAACGGACAATAAGATGAGAAAACTAGGAATAATCATAGTAGCGATCATGGCCGTTAATGCAGCAGTAGCTCAAGCTGATGTGACGTTAACAGGTAGAGGGACACGAGAAGTGGAGAAAGCATATCGAATTGCTGGAACACCACAAATTATTGACACAACTATTCCAATTGCAACAGTGGATTATCCGCTTTTGCAATTGCAATACGAAACTCAAACGGATGTCGAAAGAATCGACCCTGTTTCTATTCGAACAGTGGATAAATTAGCAAAACTGTATCACACTTACATTAAATTGGGAGTTGGTACGGAACTAATGCCCTTAGGTGAAATTTATTTTGATGCTACTCGATCCCGGAAATTCTTGTATGGTGCTCACCTAAAACACTTGAGTTCATTCGGAAACATTCCTGATAGAGCACCTGCCCAGTTTGATAGAACTCGATTTGGCTTGTACGGGACAATCAACCAGCGCAAATACACATTTGGCGGAAATCTTCACTACAACAATCAAGGGTTACATTATTATGGAATAAGTGACACACTTGGATTGGTTAAAGATAGCACTGCTCAACGTTACAGTGATTTCGGGATGGATGTCTTTTATGCTTCTCATAAGAAAGATAGCGCCAATTTGAATTATCGAGTTGGAATAGTCTACAACAATTATGGTTCTAAAAAACCATTGGAAAAAGACTTCGAAGATTGGAGAGCAAAAGAAAATTATTTCGCGATTGAAACACGTGGTGAATACTTACTAGGGAAAGAAGTATATGCAGCGGATTTCAATATTAGATACAATGGCTATAAATATGGTGTTATTGGAATCACAGGCGCAGATTCGCTAGACACATCGATCGTTCGCAATAATACAATTGTAAACTTTAAGCCAACAATAACAACGACACTTCAAGATAATCGTTTCAAAGCAAAAATAGGATTGGATCTCGTTATCGATGGTGCAACAGATAAAGTGCGTGCTCATCTGTATCCAATCGCAGAGTTGAAATACAGCATGTTCAACGATATTTTCATCCCTTATATTGGAATCCGAGGTGGATTAACACAAGGAACGTTTAAGGGGTTAACGACTGAAAACGAATTCTTAGTGCCAACAATAATCATGGAAAATGAGCACAAAGCAATCGATTTCTACGGAGGCTTCAAAGGAACAATGAGCAAACGTGTTAGCTTTAACATTGGTGCAAATTTCGCGAATGTGAAGAACATGGGAATGTTTATTACCGACACAATAAATTCACTTGGGAATAAATTCAACATCATTTATGATACGGCAAATGTGGCAACAATAGAAGGTTCTATTTCGTATCAATTGCGTGAAAAATTCAAGTTCGATGCCATTGGAAGGTTTCACTCATACAGCCTAATCAACAACAGTTATGCATGGAATAAACCCAACTTAGAGGTCATCCTTCGAGGATCATACAACTTGTTTGAGAAGTTCTTGTTTAATTTGGATTTGAATATGGAACAAGGCCGAAGAGCTCTCGTTCATGGGCCAGGAGAAAACATCACGTTTGAGAATGGTCAATACGCGAAAAAATTAAATTTCATCGCGGATGCGAATTTCTCGGTTGAATACCGATACAACCCTCGAATTTCAGCATTTGTACAATTGAACAATATCGCTTCGCAACGCTACATGCGGTGGTATGAAGCTCCAGTTCAAAGTTTTCAGGTATTGGGAGGGGTGACGTTTAGGTTGTAATCACTCTACTTGAATGAATGATCAAGATAATAATTTGAATTCAGAAGTAAAAAAAGCGTGAAAGAACTCTCCTCACGCTTAGTAAATTAGTTAACAATGACTCTAAAATACTCCAGCTTCTTTAGCGTCGGCGTATGCTTCTGGAGATAATTTTTTCAACTCTTCTCCAAACCCACCTGCCGACAACTTCCCTTCATATTCCGTTTGCCACCCCAAGATGCAATCGTTAGATGCTTTAATGTCACCTGCCATAGTTGTACTTAATTCAATAAGTTCTGATGCAGATTGAGCATTTGCCGTTTTTTCTTTTACCGCTTCAGCCATATCAAAGCATTCACAATAATCTTTTGCAGCGTTAACATCATCAGCACTAGCCCCACATGATGCCAAAAGCAGCCCAGTAGCCATTACATAAAATGAATTTTTCATAGTTGTTTGTATTTTTTTAGTGGATGCAAAGTACACATTTGAACCCAAAATTAACCGCAAGAAGGGATTGGAACCATCAAATGATTTAGTCACTGTATGAAATGGCTGTGTAAGTGTTAGTCAGTATTATTCTTATGTTCTTCCTGCTCAGTAGAATTTTCTGTTTCAGCTGAATTAACCTCTTCTCCCGTGGGTGACTCAATCTCTTTTACTGGAGTTTCTTCAACACCTTCTTTATTTTTTGGGAAATATTTCCTCTGCCTAAAAAACACCATGATCACACCTGATGTAATTGAAGCATCAGCAACGTTCCATATTGCAGGAAACACTTGCCCTCCACCAAGCCAAGGAACCCAGCTAGGCCAAGTTCCTTCAAATTTGAACATATCTACTACATTTCCCATCAAAAACCCAGTATGTCGAGTTTCTACTTGTCCGACCATACATTCTGACCAAACTCCAGATCCTTCAAGTTCATTGAATGCCATACATGGATCATACTCGAAAATAAAGTCATAAAACATCGAATCGATGAGGTTTCCAGTTGCACCAGCTAAAATAAGCCCAATTGCAATTAAGAACTCCATTCTAGCACCACTCTTTGCTTGTTTAATCCAATAATAAGTTATCGCACCAATTGCAACTATGCGAAATATGCTCAAGGCAAGTTTATGCCAAACTTGAGACCCAAACTTGGTCCCGAATGCCATACCTTGGTTTTCGATATATTCCATAACCAACCAGTCACCTAAAATTGGGTTTGACTCGTACAAGGATAAATTCGACTTAACGTAAACTTTAACGATTTGGTCGATTGCCAGAATAACAAAGACTATGATCGAGACGATCAATAATTTTTTCTTCAAATGATCTAACTTTGTGCGTTCTTTGCTTCGATACTAAGAGTAGCATGAGGAACAAGTTTTAATCGTTCTTTTTGAATAAGCTTACCTGTGACTCTGCAAATTCCGTACGTCTTATTTTTAATCCGAATCAGAGCGTTTTGCAGGCTAGTAACAAACTTCTGCTGACGTGCAGCTAGTTGAGCAACCTCTTCGCGAGAAAGTGTTTCTGAACCATCCTCCATCATGTTGAATGTTCGACCTGTATCATCAGTTCCATGATTATCTTTGTGCGATAAAGATCCGTTTAATAAATCTAAATCTACCCGCGCTTCTTCAAGCTTTCCGTTGATTAAATCTTTAAATTCTTCAAGGTCTTTATCTGAATATCTTGTTGTTGCCATATTTGATATGTTAGTTAACTACATTGTCTATTTTTTATGTAGTTATTTCCTGTCGTTTTTATTGAAGGGTTAAATATAAAATTATGCCTAATACTACGCAATAATCGGGGAATAAAAAATGTATCTTCGTCGATGTGGTAAAAATATTTTTCGGGAATCGATCAGGAGTATTATTGATGCTGCCTTTTCTGATTGCGACATATATACTAATTAATTGGTGTTTGAGCTATCATTTACCAGAACAGAATACTTTAGGCTTTTGGGGTGTTCGATTCACTGAAAGTTTATGGTGGGGCAAAATTGCAGCACCCCTATTAATTTTGGGAAATGCGATTTTAATCAACAACATCTTTAATCGAAATGGATTCATGGAGAAGAACATCTATCTTCCATCCCTTTTATATGTTGTGTTTAGAAGTTTTTTCCACTCTTTCTATTTTTTGAGTGGAGTTGGAATCGCAGAAACTCTTCTTGTACTTGCTTTGATGCAAATTTATAAGCTCGATCAAAACACGGACGGTAGGCGTTCAATTTTCAATGCGGCATTTATTATTGGACTTGGAACTACTGTATATCCAATGATGATGGTCTGCATCCCATTCTTTTTCTGGATGATTTGGGTTCTTCGTCCATTTCAGGTTCGAGAATCTGCTCTCGCCATTGTTGGGTTTATTCTTCCTCTAATCTACGCAGGGCTTTATGGGTCATTCTTCGGGATAGAGTTAACAGGCAACTTTCTCAGCAGTGCATCACTTGAGTGGATGTTTCCAGATATTTATGTGATTGGTGGTGGAGTTATTCTACTCGGCATGTCAACTCTTGGTCCAGTATTTTCCAAGCTTAGTAAAAGCTCAATCCGACTTAAAAAAGTATTTCGAATCAATGTTTTACTTTCATTATTTACAGCAACACTAGCTGTGTTGGAACTACTCATATACAAAAAAATAGATGCTGTTTCTCTCATGGTTGTCGTTTTAGTCCTGTTTTTACCCTACGGATTTGGTGAGAAAAGGCAGCGGTCTATTCCAACGATTATCTTCTATTTAGTTTTCTTCTTCTCTGTGAGTAAGTTTTTCATTTCCTTCGATATTTAGCGCATGATTTATCGTAATTTTACGACATCACAAATCTTGAAAAGAAAATGAAATTTGGAGTTGTAACGTTTCCAGGGTCCAATTGCGATCAAGACATGATTTACGTTCTAGAAGACCTTATGGGTCAACAAGTAGAGCGATTATGGCATAAAGACACCAATCTTAAAGGGGTTGATTTTGTAGTGTTGCCCGGTGGGTTTTCTTACGGTGATTATCTTCGATCTGGCGCGATAGCAAAATTATCACCCATCATGTTAGAGGTGATTAAGCATGCAAATAATGGTGGGTATGTACTTGGTGTGTGTAACGGATTTCAAATTTTAACTGAATCTGGATTGCTTGAAGGGGTATTATTGCACAACGATAATCAGAAGTTCATCTGTAAGAATGTGTACCTAAAAGCGACATCTGATCAATCAGGTATAACAAAAGGATTGCAAGCAGATAAAAGCTACAAGATTCCTATCGCGCATGGTGAAGGTCGGTATTACGCAAAACAAAACGTCATAGATCGCTTGGAAAGTAATGGGCAGGTACTTTTTAAGTATTGCTCTAAAGATGGAGAGATCACAAGAGAGGAAAATCCAAACGGTTCGACTTCAAATATTGCGGGAATTTGCAACGAGGGAAGAAATGTTTTCGGAATGATGCCTCACCCTGAGCGTGCTGCTGATCATGAGCTTTCAAATGTCGATGGGAAAGCAATGTTTGAATCAATTTTAAATCACTGCAATTAAAAATAATTAAATACATGCGCGTCTTATTGTTAGGATCTGGAGGAAGAGAACATGCTATGGCATGGAAAATAAGTCAAAGCTCAATCCTTGAGGAATTATTTATTGCTCCTGGGAATGCCGGAACAAAGCAATTGGGAAAGAATGTCGTTTTGAACGCTGATAATTTTAAACAGGTTAAAAAATTCGTCCTCGAAAACAAGATTGATTCAGTTGTTGTTGGGCCAGAAGGCCCTCTCGTAAATGGTATCGCTGATTACTTTGAAAATGATACCGAACTTGCAAAGATTGCCTTAATTGGACCGAACAAAGAGGCCGCTCAACTAGAAGGAAGTAAAGACTTTGCGAAGCAGTTCATGAAGCGACATAATATTCCAACTGCGAAACATGGGACGTTCACCAAAGAGACACTTTCAGCAGGGCATGACTTTCTCGACAAGATGAAAGCACCTTATGTATTGAAGGCTGATGGACTCGCTGCGGGAAAAGGTGTTTTGATTCTTGACAATATAAAAGACGCAAAAAAAGAACTGAAAAGTATGCTCTCCGATGCGAAGTTCGGAGATGCAAGTTCGCGTGTTGTCATTGAGGAGTTTTTAGATGGGGTGGAGTTATCTTGCTTCATTATCACTGATGGTGACGGATATAAAAAACTACCTGAAGCAAAAGACTATAAACGTATTGGTGAAGGAGATACTGGATTGAATACGGGCGGAATGGGTGCAATTTCACCTGTCCCTTTTGCAAATCCTACATTTTTAGATAAAATTGATAACCAAATCATAATTCCAACGGTGAAGGGACTGCGAAAAGAGGGAATTAAGTACAAAGGCTTTATTTTCTTCGGAATTATTAATGTTCGCAATGAACCGTATGTAATTGAATACAATTGTCGCATGGGAGATCCAGAATCTGAGGTTGTTTTCCCAAGATTGAAGTCTGATCTCCTAGATTTAATTGAAGGAGTTGGAACAAATACGCTTTCTGAACGAGATGTCGTCTTCGATGAAAGGAGTGCCGCGACTATTATGATGGTTTCGGGTGGGTATCCCAAAGCATATAGTAAAGGTAAGCAGGTTTACGGATTGAATACGGTGGCCGACTCAATAATTTTTCATGCAGGAACGACTTCGGATGGCCCGGTAGTAACTACCTCTGGTGGTCGCGTTTTGTCAGTAACATCAATGGGTAAAGATTTACCAACAGCATTGAAGAAATCCTACGAAGCAGTTGGGAAAATTGAATTTGATGGTGCTTATTACCGTAAGGATATTGGTCAAGATGTGTTGTAAACAGATAGATTTCGTATCTTTCTTTTCTAATACCCTCATCGGATAAATGGAAATTCCGCTTATTGGCATCATTATCACCTTAATTTTTTCTGGATTTTTCTCTGGAATGGAGATCGCGTTTATATCTTCGAATCGCCTAAAAATCGAATTAGATAGGTCAAAAGGAACAATTAATGGTAAAACGATAGGTTTTTTCTATAAGCGTGAATCACACTTCCTTGCGATGCTCCTTCTTGGAAATAATATTTCGCTCGTGTTTTTCGGATTATTTTCTGCGGTTCTTCTCAATCCAATAATCGGATCTTGGGGAGTTGATCAAGGTGGAATTATGCTAATCCTGCAAACGTTATTGTCCACGGCGGTTGTGCTTATTGTTGCTGAGTTTTTACCTAAGACCTTTGTGCAGATAAATCCTAATCGGTTTTTACGCCTTGCTGTGCTTCCAATGGTTGTCATTTATATGATACTGTATATTCCTACTTACTTAGTATTAGGATTGAGTTCCATCTTTCTTACTTTGTTGAAGGTTGAAAATTCACGTAAAGAAAAAGTGTTTTCAAAAGTTGATTTGGAACATTATGTTGATGACCTTAATAACCGAATGGATGACGAGGAAGATCTCGGAAACGAAATGCAAATCCTCAAGAATGCACTTGATTTTGATTCTGTGAAAGCGCGAGATTGCATGATTCCAAGAACGGAAGTCATCTCCATGGACGAGAAAGATTCCATCGAAAATCTAAAGAAGACGTTTATTGAAACTGGACTTTCAAAAATCATCGTTTACCGTGAGAATATTGACAACATCATTGGTTATGTGCACTCCTTTGAGATGTTTAAAGCCCCAAAATCGATCAAACAAATTTTACTTCCTATTAGTTTTGTTCCAGAAGCAATTCCAGGGAAAGAATTACTACAATTATTTGCCTCAAAATCTGGAAATATAGCTGTTGTTGTTGATGAGTATGGTGGCACTTCAGGAATTATCACCATTGAAGATGTGATAGAGGAAATTTTTGGGGAAATTGAGGATGAACACGATCGCGAGGATTGGTTGGAGGAAAAAATTAGTGAAAAAGAATTTCGGTTCTCTGCACGTGTGGAGGTTGACTATCTTAATGATGAATATAAATTAGACCTTGATGACGGCCAAGAATATGAAACACTCGGAGGGCTTATTATTCATCATTTGGAGAGAATCCCTAAAGCTGGCACGAGACTTGAATTAAATAACTTGACAATAGTAGTTGAAGAAGTGAGCGACAATCGAATTGAAGTTGTTCATCTTAAACTGAATTAAAGAATTTAGTTGTCGCAGTTTTAATAATGAAACAGACTAAATACATAACGCTCCTTTTGGTCTTTGTGCATTCAATGGGATATGCACAAACGTTTGATCTTGACGATGAGTTGCAGGAAATATCTGGCCTTGAAATGCTCGATGATTCAACCTTTGTTGCACTCAATGATGGCGGTGATAAAGCGGTTATCTATTTACTCGATATTCGTGGAAAGATCACTAAAAAAGTAAAGATAGAGAACGCAAAGAATGTTGATTGGGAAGACATTGCTGTTGACAAGAAGCATCTTTATATCGCAGATGTAGGTAATAACCTCAATGAGCGAAAGGATCTTGTCATTTACAAAGTATCGATTAAAAAAGTGCGAGAAAAAAAGGAGGTCGAAGCGAAAAAAATAAAAATAAAATACAAAGAGCAAAAAGAATTTCCTCCTGAAAAGGCAAACATGCGATTTGATGTTGAAGCTATCACGGTGTACAACGATTCGATTTTTCTGTTTACGAAGAGTAGGGCAAACCCTACTGATGGAATGACGTGGGTTTATAAAGTTCCAACATCTGCTGGTGAATATAAACTAAAGAAGAAAAATGAAATCTTTATCGGAAGAAACGGCTTCTTAAAAGATGCAGTAACAGCCGTAGATGTAAATGGCAATAACTTTTATCTTTCAACATACAATCGAATTTTGAAACGAACCTATTCGAATGGTACCTTCTCAGGGCAAACTGAAATGAAATATGAAAACTTCAGCCAAAAAGAATCTTTAGTCGTGACAATAAGCGGAGGAATTGTGGTTGCAGATGAAAAACGCTTTCTGTTTGGTGGACCAAAACTCTACTACCTAGTCCCAAATTTCGAAAAGAAGTCTAAGGATTAGTCTCTCTCCGGGTAAACTCCGTTTATGCCCCCCCCTTCTTTCTATTGCTCTACTAGCAAGCAATATCACGTTTTCTCAGAACTCTTCAAGTATATGTTGTGCTGAAAACTACCATCAGTTTAATTTTTGGCTGGGCGATTGGAATGCCTATGATACAAGTGGAACAGAGGTGTTACAACACTTTAATTTCATTACAAGATAACTGCGCGTTGCGTCAAATCTGGGTGTCAAAGAACTCCACAGGAACAAACTATTACAATTATGCCAATAGTTCATGGAATCGTTTTGATAAAAAGCAACTATCTTTATCAACGAAACTTCTACAATGCGTCAATTTTCACTCTCTGCTGGAATCAAGTTAGTCGTCGCATCATTATTTCTATGTGGAGCCTACTATTTAATTAATTACAGCAATTATTATTACTTGTTTTTTGGAAATATATTACTACTCTTGGGCTTGGCATTTTTAGTTGAAGGAGTACTGTTTCTTCTCCTAGGATTGATTAAAAATATACGGTTAAAAAAAAACTCGATAATATTAACATCACGTTTCACCTTTATTATTTTATTCATCACGGATTTCATTATTCGTCTGACAGGAACTATGCAGACATATTCCGAACAAGCAGAGGGTAATTATTTTTCAATCGCAGAGCAAGAAAATTTAGATTCGTGGTACTGGGTACACCCCCCGAATACAGTAATAACAAATCAAAAAAAAGAATTCCTGTTTAGCAGAAATGTAAATTCTATTGGAATTTCAGAAAGGGAGGTTTCAAAGGACAAAGGATCAACGTATCGAATTTTAGCATTAGGAGACTCGTTTACAGAAGGTGTTGGAACTAGTTATGAAGATTCTTGGGTAAAAGAGATGGAGGAAAGGTGGAAGTCGCACAATGTGAGCACAATAAATGGAGGGATTGGTGGTAGCGACCCTGTTTTTGAATTCGTTTTGTATCGTGATAAGTTGACTCAATTTAACTCAAACTTTTTGATATTAACGATCAACAGTACAGATGTTTATGATATTATTAGTCGGGGTGGGTTTGAACGATTTCATGCAGATGGAACAGCAGGAAAAAGCCCCCCATCATGGGAGTGGATTTATGCATCTAATCATTTATTCCGTATGATTGCACAGAATGTTTTTGGATATAACACAAACTTAATCAAGGAGGAAGATCCTAGAGCATCAAAACAGAGAGCAGTAGAAGTGCTTAAAGATGTTATAACACGATTCAAAGAGCTGACAACAAGCCAAGAAACACAATTACTAGTTGTACTTCAACCGTCCATTCAAGAATTTAAGAATGGAAAGCATACACCTTTTTTTGGTCAAACAGAACTCGCTAATTTCTTAAAAAGAGAAAAGATTAATTATCTAGATACTTCCAGGGCCTTTGAGAAAATGGGCGTTTCAATTACTGATTACTACTATCCTCTTGACACGCATTTCAATAAAAAAGGATATGCCTTATTTGGAAGAACCATTTATGAAAAAATGGAAAAACTTAAATTGCTAGACTGATTAAAGGTCTTTTCTACTTGTAACAAGTGGGGGGCAATTTCCCATACCAGAAACTTGATTGAATCAAATATGTATAAAAAGCGTGCTATTTAACGAAAGGCATAGCGCAATGCAAAGCCAGCCAAAATTCCTAATTTCACATCTGGTGCGATTCGAAATGTTGGTCCCATGTCAAATGCCAAGTTAATAGGCATGTCAGCAAAGGTATATTCAATTCCAATATTTCCATTGATCCCCGTCCAGACTCCTGAACGCTCACTTGACTCGTAGCGATCATCATAATTCGTGTTCCAAATTCCAAAATCGGCACCAACACCAAAATACCAATCCGTATTACCAATAAATGGTTGGTTATGTTCGTACATGAGGTTCAGCCATCCATATCGCCTGCCAAAACCAATACTAGCGTCTATTGCATTTGAAGAGTTAAAAAAATGTTTGACACTCAATTGACCTAAGCCCACATTAAGATTTGACCAATCGCCCTTAATTCCAATTGCAGTGTTATATTGCTGGGCGTTTACGGTTAAACTTGCGAGCGAAATGAGAGAGGAGATAAGGAGAGTTCTCATACACAGTTTTTTAATATAACACACCATTTTCGAATGTGTTACGGTTTTGCATCATTGCTTATACTCTTATAACTACGATGTATTTTGATAGAAATTGTGTGTAACTCATCATTTATTTATTCGGACTATCTTTGCATCAATGATTGACATTAAAAAGTTCGACGCAGTAATATTTGACATGGATGGTGTTCTTATCGACTCAGAACCACTTTGGAAAATCGCTATGCAAGAAGCATTTGATTCAGTGGGTTGCAGTCTTACAAAAACAGATTTTCAAAAAACAGTTGGTTTGCGTATCGATGAGGTAATCGAATACTGGTATAATGAAACGGGTTGGGAAAATGCGACACCAAAAGAAGTTGAGCAAGGAATTGTCGATCGAATGGTAGAGTTAATTCAGCAAAATGGCGATCCACTTCCTGGCGTGATGGAAACTACAAAGTTCTTGAATGATTCTGGAATAAAGGTTGGATTAGCAACCTCATCTTACAGTGTTCTGATAGAAGTCGTTCTTGAATCATTAGGAATTCGCGATCGATTTGAAGTAGTACATTCTGCCGAAAATGAGGCTTACGGAAAACCTCATCCAGCAGTTTATATGACGGTTGCAAATAAGCTAAACGTAATTGTGGAGAAATGTTTAGTCATTGAAGACTCCTTGAATGGAATAATTTCTGGAAGAGCTGCAAAAATGAAAGTTGTGTGTATTCCTGAGAAAACACATCACCCCGAACCCAAATTAAGTGTGGCAGATTTTATGTTTGAAGAGATGTCACTATTTTTGGCTGCAATCAAGAACTAGTTAATAGATAAGATGATAAAATACAATCCAAAAAGTTGGTTTCAATTAATTTTTGCCTTTCACAAGAGCGATACATTTAGGATTTTATGGAAGGAGCTAATATATATTGGCTTATTCACAATTCTTGTCGCCTATCTTGAAATCACTTTTTTCCCAGAAGCTAAGTTTTTAAGTCAACTTGTTGCCGTTTACTCACTTGTCGGGTTTGTGATCTCACTACTGCTTGTTTTTCGTACTAACACTGCCTATGATCGTTGGTGGGAAGGACGAAAAAAATGGGGTTGCATGGTTAATGACACTCGGAATTTGGCCGTAAAAATTAACATGCTTGAATTACCAGATGAAGATCGAGAGTTCTTCAAACGAATGATTCCGAACTTCACTTTTGCCTCAAAGGAACACCTGCGCCGCGATGTTAAAATCGAAGAATTAGAGCTTACAGAATTCGAAGCACAAGAAATAATGGGTAAAGGTCACCCGCCACTTCACCTTATAAATTTGATGTACAAGCGACTTAAAAGCTTGAAAACTCAAGGTAAATTAACGGAGGAAGAGTTTCTATTGATTGACAAAAATTTAAATGCTTTGCTTGATAGTTTAGGGGCTTGTGAACGAATTTTAAACACACCTATTCCCTTTTCATACAGCCTTTTCTTGAAGAAATTCATTTTTATTTATATCACGACAATGCCATTAGCATTTGTGACGACATTTGGTTACTTTTCAGCATTGATCGCCACATTTGTATTCTATGTTCTTGTCTCTATGGAGGTTCTAGCAGAGGAAATTGAAGACCCTTTCGGAAATGATGCGAATGATTTGCCTACTGACGATTTATGCATTATGATCAAGAAAAATGTGAATCAAGTATTTGAGTCAAGTCACAGTGTTTTGCGGTAACAATCGAAATTTGAAGGAACAAGCAGTCGTTTTGCTTTGATTGGTTTACGGTTCGCGAAATTTTCAGAGTAAACATATTCATACCCCATAGATTCGTACCACTTTTGAAGAATTACCTTACCTGCAACTTCAATGTCGCGTGGACGCAAAATTTCTATTTCCATGTATGCTGCACCGTCCTTCTTTGCTCGTTGTTCGGCATCTTGTACCAGTGCAGAGCCTATTCCCTTTTTAGTAAAATCCATGTGAGTTGCTAAGAGTCCAAATCCATAAGATCCATCTTCTCGATCGTAAACCTGATTACACCCTGCAATTTCATCGTTGTAAAAAGCCACAGTAATTTTTCCGCTTGTGATCAGTTCCGAATATTCATCTTCAACAATACGGACATAGTTTTCTCCCCAAATTTCTGTTTCTGTAGAAGCATAGGCGATTCGCATTATTTCGAACAAGCGATGTTGTTCTTGTTTAGTAAAACGGATGTCTGCGGAGGACACAATTCTGATTGACATTGATCAAAAGTAGCAAGTATTCTCCAATTTCTTATCTTGTACAGGTTAGTTATTAGACATAAGACAACACTCACAAATTAAATGCTTAAAAAATGAATTAAACTTTTTGGGTTGATTATGACAACTTGGTTTGGTCTTCATCAGCTATTTATACTAACTGATGGGCTCGTTGATGAAACTTCATCAGCTAAAGTGGTAGTAGTATTCGGGAACAAAGTGAATGAAGATGGCCCTCCTTCAAAACGACTAAAAGCGCGATTGGATAAAAGGATAGAAATCTACAAATCAGGAATGGTAACTCAGTTGTTTGTAAGCGGAGGACTCGGAAAGGAAGGGCATTTTGAGGGCAACAAAATGTCCGAATATTTGATTTCGAAAGGGATTCCAAAAAGCGATATTCACATTGATAATAATGGCAATAACACTGGGTTTACAGCTCAAAACTTCATCAAAATATTTCCTAATGAGAGCTCGGTCGTATTAGTAAGTCAATACCATCATATTTCTCGAGCAAAGTTAGCTTTTAGAAAAAATGGAGTAAAAAATGTTTATGGTGTGCATGCACCGTTTTTTGAATGGCGTGATTTTTACTCCTGCACCAGAGAATTTTTTGCTTACTACAAGTATTTAATCTCCTGATACGATGACACTGATTACTTAGCAGTTTAATTATTAATGATGAAACCTGTTTTCAAGAATCTTCAACTACTTTTTCAATCTCCTCCGATTGAAGAAAAATAAGACTCCAGCAACTGGAATTAAAATCAACCACCAATAGTTTGTACTCGGTTCATCTTTCTTTTCTTTTAATGGAATATCAACCTCCCCTGTTCTAATGGGAAGCTCTTTATTGAAACTCCACTCAATCCATGAACCATCATAATTTTGAACATTTGTGTATTTTAAAATTTCTGTGAGCACCAATGTTGTATGGGATGATCTCGTCCCTGATTGGCAGTAGACGATGATGTGTTTATCTTTAGTAATTCCCCTTTTTTGAAACATCTTCTCAAGTTCTTGGACTGCTTTCAATGTTTTATCTTCAGTAAATCGAATAGCATTAGCCCAATCTAAAAAGATACTTGATGGAATTCTACCTGCTCGAAAGGCTCCTTTCTTTTTCCGCTCACCAGTAAACTCTTCGACCGATCTAACATCAAGAAGAATAGTGTTGGTGTCGT
>JAJRQK010000007.1 GCA_024280295.1 Bacteroidota bacterium | reverse complement strand
CTAAAGCCGATGCAGAAGCAAAGGCTAAAGCAGAACGTGACGCAAAACAAAGAGCTGAACAAATAGCGCGTGATAAAGCTGCCAAAGAAAAAGCAACTCAAGATGCTAAAGCTAAAGCCGATGCAGAAGCAAAGGCTAAAGCGGAAAAGGAGGCTAAAGAAAAGCTAGAATCTGAAGAGTTGAAAAAAACAAGGTCTGGAGGTGGTAACTAAACGATTTCTTTCTTTAAGCAAGACTTTACATCCGTACCTCAAATAAGGTGCGGATTTTTTTTATTTAAACCCGTGATAGGTCTATGGTTGAGAATAATTCATAAATACTTTCAAGATTGAATCCATCTAGTTATATTCGCAGACTTATTTAGAAAAATAGAAAAATGGCAATAATTAGTAAAATTCGTGATAATGGTTGGTTGGTACTCGTCATAATTGGTGGAGCATTGGTTGCATTTATTATGGGGGACTTCTTAAAAGGAGGAGGAGCAGAAGAGCCTAAATACGGATACGGAACTATATATGGTGAAAAGGTTGACATCGAAGCCTTTAATGAGGCTGTTGAATTAGCTGAGGTTAATTCAAAAAGAGCCGCTGCTCAACAAGGACAACAACCACAACCAGTTGATCAGTCAGCTGTATGGCGCCAATTCGTTGAAAAACTTCTTCTTGAAAAAGAATTTGAATCTCTTGGAATTACAGTTAGCGATGCTGAATTTGATGCATTCCTTTACGGCAGAGATGGATTCTCAGTACTTCCCGATTTAGAAAAAAACTTTATAGATCCAACAACGAAAGCGTTTAATCCAAAACTACTTGAGAAAAGAATTCAAGAAATGATGGACTCTGATGATCCTGAAATGGTGAAAGCGTGGGAAGAAAGTAAAAAATACTATATCGAAAGAAGAATGCAGGAAAAGTACTTCTCTATTTTAAATCAAGGGATGTACACGACTTCTTTGGAGGCCAAAAATGAATACTTAGCACAAGGTGAAGTGAAAAACATATCGTATGTGCTGAAACGTTACCGTGACATCAAACCGGGTGAATTTGACCCATCGGAAAAACAATTAAAAGCTTACTACGAAAAACATAAATCAGATCGGAAGTATCAGGTGAAAGTAGCTTCTCGTAAAGCACACTTCTTCGATATTTTAATAAATCCATCAGCTGCTGATACTTCTTCACATGATTCTACAATGCTTTTGCTAAGAGCAGGGTTTATTGCTACATCTGCGGAAGGTGATTCGGCTTACGTTATGAATAATTCTGACCGTAGATTTTATACTTCTTCTGCGTTCAGTACTGCACTTCCTAAAACGCATCCACAAGCCCAACAAAGTTACATCACATATCCAGCGGGTATAGATTCATCTTTTGTAGATGCACCGATTGGAAAAATTGTTGGTCCTTATGAAATGGATGGTATAACTTCAATCGCGAAGGTTATTGGCTTTACGTATGACACAATTAATGCACGTCACATCCTTATCAGTGTTGACCAAAATGAAGATGCTGCATCTGTTGCGACAAAACAAGCATTAGCAGATACGATCATGGCAAATATCAATGATGACAACTTCGTGGATTATGTGAAACAGTATAGCGATGATACAGGATCTAAAGAAAAAGATGGTGACTTAGGAGATTTTTACTTCTCGTCAATGGTTCAGCCGTTTGCTGCATTCGTAGCTGAAAAGCCTATTGGAGAGATCGGATTAGTTCAATCTCAATTTGGATTCCATATCGTTCAAACGACAGATCGTAGAGGCCGTCAGTACCCAAGACTTGCCGTTGTTCAAAAAACACTAAAGCCAAGTGATGGTACAAAAGAAGCAAAGGATAGTGAAGCATATAAATTACTTTATTCATTGGATGAAAAGCTTTCAAACATAAATGATCCGTACAAAAAAGTTGAGAAGTTCGATACACTTGCTGCACGAAATGGCTATTTGTCAAGACCAATGGTTCTTACGGATAATGATCCTCGAATTAATAACTTCGTTACAAAATATGCAGAGGACAAAATTCTTGAACTTGTCTATGCTGAGGAAGTACAAATCGGAACTTTGATTAGCTCTCCTATTAAAGATAAATCACGTCACGTAATTGCAATTCTCGCTGGTATGATGTCTGAAGGGGAGCCTGTTTATCAAGAAGTGAAAGAAGCAATGAAACAGGCTTACATAAAGGAGCAAAGTGTGAAACGATTTAAATCTCAGATGAAGGGGAAAAAACTTGCGGATATTAAAGACGCAACAGTTGTTAAAGCAGACATCAGTTTTGCCAATCCACAAATTTCATCTGGATTCGAACCAGCAGTAGTTGGTGCAATTTTTGCGGGGCTGAAGGATGGTGAGCGTACATTACCTATTGAAGGAAATTCTGGTGTTTATGTTGTGAAGTTAGAGAAAACTACGAAAGCTCCTACTGCAGCAGATTACGAAAAAGAACGAGATCAGATGCTTGCTTCTATGAGAGGAACACTTCAAAATCAAGCAAACCAAGCGTTGTATAAATTAGCTGACGTGATTGATAACCGTCGCCTATTCAATATCAACGTAAGAAGATAATTCAGCGATAATGCTAATGAAAATGGTCGCTCAACTGAGTGACCATTTTTCGATTATAATGCTATACTATTTCAGCAAACACTGTAAAGTTTGCCAGGTAATTGCCGGATTACTCCATCCATTTCCAAAACTGTCAGCGATGCATTTAATTTTGACATCGGAAATGCAACAACACTCGAAAGCATATCAATATGAACAGGTTTAGCTCTAATTGCATCTACGATTACCTTTTGATCTTCTGTCAATTCAACAAACATTTTTGATTGAATTGAATTCGTATTTTTGTCACTTTCATCCCAACTCATATAGCGAAGAAAATCATTCGAAGATTGAATCAAGTGTGCCTGGTCGTTTCTGATTAGCCTATTACATCCTGCCGAAGTTTCAGCAAATACAGATCCAGGAAAAGCGAAAACATCCCGATTATACCCATTCGCTAAATCCGCGGTGATTAATGACCCACCCCTAGGTTTACTCTCTATAACAATTGTAGCATCGCACATCCCTGCAACAATTCTATTCCGTTTTGGGAAATTCTCCCTATCAGGAGTAGTGCCAGGAATAAATTCTGTAATCAAAGCACCACTATCATTAATTCTATTTGACAACTCCTTATGCTGAAAAGGATAAACTCGGTCAAAGCCATGTCCCAATACCGCCACAGTTGGAACTCCGTACTCCAAACAATAATTGTGAACATAGCCGTCAATTCCAAGAGCAAGTCCACTAACAACAGTAATGCCCTTACCTTGAAAAGAGGCTATTAACTCTCGGACGATTGCTTTGCCATAATTTGTTGCTGATCTTGTTCCAACAACTGAAACCCAATGATTAACATTTAAATCAATGTCTCCTTTTTGATATAGAAGTAAAGGCGCATCTTGACAGTTCCTTAGTCGTCTTGGGTAGGTTGAATCAGTAAAAAAAATCGGATGAACACTATTGTTGAGCACGAAATTCAGGGTAGTCTCCGCATCTACAAGTGCTTTCGCTCGATTCATCTCTTGGAAGAACGATTTTTTATAACCTGTGATAGCATGTAACTCTTTATACTTCATCGTGAATAGCGGTTCTATTCCTCCGAGTAACTCGATGAGGTGACGCGCTCTGATTGGTCCAACGTTATGTAATAAGGTTAAACCTATTTGGTGGTGTAGGTAGGTGTAGTCCACAAAAAATATGTATTTTTAGTCTTCTTATGAAGATACGAAATTTTCGTTTATGAAGAACTTACTAGTACTATTATTTTCGTTACCCTTTTTCCTTTTTTCCCAAATCACCGGAACTATCGTAGAAGAAGAAGGAAAAGATCCTGTTTACGGGGCCAAAATCATTGCATCAACTGGAGAGAAGGTCTTGAGTGGTATTGATGGAAACTTTACACTTACGCCGATTTCGTATCCTACAACACTTGTTATCTCTGCACAAACATTTGCAAATGATACTTTAATTATTGAGGGGCCTGGTGCCATAACCATTGAGATGAAGCCTCCATTTAAAGACCTAGAGACTGTTGTTGTTTCTGTTGGACGAAGAGACCAAAAGTTAGAGGATGTTTCAATTTCAATGGAAATTATTCGTCCTGATCTCATCGATAATAAAGGAATTTCTAACTTAGAACAAGCTGTAGATCAAGCCCCTGGGGTTTATGCCATGGACGGACAAGTTAGTATTCGTGGGGGAAGTGGTTTTGCTTATGGAGCAGGAAGCCGAGTGCTTCTTTTGTGGAATGGAATTCCTTTACTTTCTGGAGATGCGGGAGATACAAAATGGAATGCAATTCCAATCGAATGTGCATCTCAAATTGAAATTATGAAAGGGGCTTCTTCTGTTCTTTATGGAAGTGGTGCGCTAAATGGAATTATTTCATTGACCGAGCGTGAACCAACTTTAAAAGGGGAGACACGAGCAAAAATTCAAACTGGAATATACGGCAGCCCAAAGCGATCTTCCTTAAAATGGTGGTCGAAAGCTCCTCTTTTTCATCAAGCTGAAGCATCTTACGGGAAAATGTATAAGAAATTCGGTTATACGATTTCCATGAATGGATTTAGGTCTGATGCTTACAAAGAAGGCGAGATTGAGAATAGAGGGAGGGTAAGTGGTACATTTTATATTCGACCAGAAAAGACTCCAAACTTGAAAGCTGGAATTGGTTATAATGTACAGTATCAAAAAAAGGGCTTCTTCATCATTTGGGAAAGTGATTCTCTTGCTTACACACCAAATGGTGGTGCAGATACAAGTGTTGCAGGATCGTCTTTAACTTACGCAAGTGGACTAAGAATGAGTATCGACCCTTATGTTAAGTTTTTTGATAAAAAGAAAAATCTACACACTATTAAAACCCGCCTGTATAGTATCACAAATACGAACGAAACAGATGCGTCAGTGAATTCAAATTCAACCGTTGCCTACGGAGATTATCAGTTTCAGCACAAGTGGTCAAAAGGTACAGCACTTACTTCAGGGTTGACATATTTGCGAACAGATGTTCATTCTAATTTATTTGGAGATCACTATTCAAATAACTATGCTGCTTATACACAGTATGAACAAAGCTTAGGTCGACTTGATTTGACAGCAGGACTTCGCCTTGAATATTATGAGCAAGATGGAAGATCTGGAGATTCTGATTTTTACATCGGTAAAGATTCATCACTCATACTTCCAGTATACCCTATCGTTCGAATTGGAGCACACTATCAAGTTGCTGAATACACACATATTCGCGCATCGTTTGGACAAGGGATTCGTTACCCGTCTGTTGCTGAACGGTACACGAAAACAAGTGTTGGAGCGCTTAATGTTTTTCCAAATCCGGATTTACAGCCTGAAATAGGATGGGCTGCAGAATTGGGGATCAAACAAGCGATTAGAATAGGAAAAGATTGGAAAGGGTTACTTGATCTTGCTGGTTTTATTAATCAGTATTCTAACATGATGGAATTTACATTTGGACAGTACATTCCAGACAGCATAACTGTTGTTAGCTTAAATCCGAGTGCGCCTAATTATTTCGGCAACTATATTGGTTTTCAAGCCCAAAATGCTGAGAAAGCTAGAATTACTGGTTTCGAAATCTCGTTCAACAGTCAAGGGAAAATAAAAGATGTAGAATTGACGTCACTTATTGGATATACATACATGAATCCTGTAAGTTTGAATCAAGACTCATCATACCTAGCAACATTTTCAGATTCGAATACGACACAACTAAAGTATCGATTTAAGCACTTATTTAAAGCTGATATTGAAGCAACATGGAAGTCATTTAGCGTTGGTGTTTCTGCCCGATATAACAGTTATATGTCTAATATCGACAAGATTTTCGAAGAAGAGGTTATCCCAGGGACAGGAATTTTCATTCTTCCCGGTCTCAAAGAATACCGTAAACTGAAAAAATCAGGAGATGAATTGTTCGGAAATCACGCTGGAAGTTTTGTAATGGATGCTCGAATTGGTTATTCATTCGGAAATCATTACCGCGTTGGGTTTATCGTAAATAACATTTTAAATGCTGAGTACGTAACACGCCCTGGTGATCTTCAAGCACCTCGGAACTTCATCGTTCAACTTCAAATGAAATTCTAGCCAATGAAAATTGTTGGAATAATTCCAGCGAGGTATGAGTCCTCTCGATTTCCTGGCAAACCATTAATCAACCTAAAAGGGAAGACAATGATTCAGCGTGTTTATGAGGGCGCAAGAAAATCAAAATTACTGACTCAAGTTATCGTTGCTACTGATGATCAACGAATTTACAACGAAGTGGTTCGCTTTGGAGGAGAAGTTATGATGACCTCAACCGGTCACAGAACAGGAACTGATCGCTGCGGTGAAATTGCTGAGAAAATTGAGGCTGATGTTATTATTAACATCCAGGGAGATGAGCCGCTTATTGATATTAGGCAAATTGATGCTCTTTCAAATGCATTTAACGAACCAAACGTCCAGATTGTCACACTTGGAATTCAGGATGTGTCTGACGAAGATAAGGTTGACCCGAATCGAATTAAAATTGTGCTAGATCATCAAGAAAATGCACTCTATTTTTCACGTAGCCCGATTCCAAATGAGCACCATGCGAACGAAATCGCTACCAAAGAATATGAATTTTATCGACATATCGGAGTCTATGCCTATCGAAAAGAAACTCTTTCAAAACTGGTCAAGTTAAAGTCAACTAACCTTGAAAAGATCGAGTCTCTTGAACAACTTAGATGGATGTACTATGGGCACAAAATAAAGGTTGTTAAAACGAGCATAGAAACACCTAATATTGATGTCCCCAGTGACGTCGAAAAAGTACTACACCTGCTCTAATTAATCTGCTCAAAATCAGGTGTAACTTATCCCATATTTTCGCGTAAATACAGAGAGTTTATTTACTTTTGTAGAGATGACAACAATTGAACACCTTATAGGAGATTTATTAATACGTCATAACTGTGTGATCGTTCCTTCTTTTGGTGGTTTTGTTGCCAAGCAAATATCTGCGAAAATCGATTATGAAAAAGGATCGATGATTCCCCCAAGGAAGTCGCTACTTTTCAATAAACAGTTGATCAACAATGATGGACTTCTCATTAACGAGCTAGCGCAAACTGAACAAGTGTCATTTAACGATGCACAGCAGAAAGTTACTCAAACTGTTAACGCTTGGAATCGCCAATTAAGGAGTGGTAAACGTATCGAACTAGATCGTGTTGGAATGCTTTTCCTTGATGAAGAGAACAATCTATGCTTTGAGCAAGATCGATTTTTCAACCTGCTTTTAGCATCATTTGGACTTGGGCAAGTTCACTTCGTAACAGATGAAGATGTCAAAACTATTCAGGTAGAAGCATTGTCTAAAGAAGATATTCACGAAGAGCCCATTAAAAAACTTGCTCCGATTGTAGATCTTTCGCAATCCACGGAAAAGAAAAAACTTGTCGCGCAAATTTTAAATGTAAAGAAATCTATTCTTCCAATTGTTGAAGAAAAGCCTAAAAAACGTCGTTACTGGCGTTACGCTGCCGCTGCTTGTATTCTTCCGATCGCTTTTTATTCGATTTGGATTCCAATGCAAACAGATGTGCTAGAGTCTGGAGTAGTCTCAATCAAAGACTTCAATCCTTTCTATACTACAAGCGAAGGAAATTACACACAATCAACTTTCATTGAGGATGTCATCTTCGAAAAAACGAATGAGAAAACGATAGATCAAGAGATTGCTGACATTGAAACAAACGTTGATGTTATAAAGTTAGCATTCACTGAGGATACATACATTCTTGTGAATATTGCAGATAACTCGCATGATGAAACGAACGCCACAGAAATAACCGAATCTACTGCGTCTCAAAACAAGATTGTACAACCGATAATTAATGTAAATGCCCGTCATTTGATTATTGGTTGTTTTGGAAATAAGGATAATGCAACAAACCTCGTTTCGAAGTTGAAGTCCCAAGGATTGAATGCACTCATAGTTGATGTGAGTGGAGGACTTCATCGTGTTTCTGCAGGAACCGTACTCTCGGATGAGGCATTGCGTAATCTTAGGTCAAAAGCGGAAGGACTTGGATATCAAGGTTGGGTTCTGAAATAATCAAAATTTGACGAGCATATTTTTTTGTGGCTTCTAGAATTCTATTAATTTTTTGCGCCGAGTAATAAATGACAACCCTGAACTGAAATGCATTTCATATAACTTTCTTAAATCGAAAAGGATAAAAATGATACTATCTTTAAAAGAAAATAACGCTTGGAAGTCCCACATTATTTCCTATCCTAAACAGTTAAGAATAATGCAAGTTTAAAATAGTAAATCGAATTAAAACACTTCAAAGAACTCCAAAAGCGTGGAGTTGAGCAATTTTTAGAAGCTGAGGGGGATGAACATCTAGGCTATGAGAAGAACCATGTAAGTGATTAACAAGACAATTTACATTGCTGTAGGATTAAAACGTGATGGAAAAAAAGAAGTATTAGGTCTGTGGCTTGGAAAGAACGAATCAACTGCCTTTTGGATGAGTGTTTTGACCGATATCAGGACTCGTGGAGAGGATATATTAATTACCGCAAAGGATAATCTGAACGGTTTTACAGACACAATAAAATCTGTTTTCCTAAGTCCGCAACTCAAATTTGTGTCGTTCATCAAATCATAAATACCTGTAAATAAGTTGTTTTGGAAAGAACGTAAGGAGTTCACTAAAGACATGAAGGATATCTATGGTGCTCCAAATTGTATGGCTGCTGCATATGCGCTTGAGAAAAAATGGAAAAGCAAGTACAGTTATACCACAAATTTAATAGAAAAACCTAAAGGAGAAAATTAGAAAATACACCAAAAACAAGATGTCATTCCCTACATTGCCGTGATGAAGTCCGTTTTTCTTGCGATTTATGAGTCTACAAAAAATGGACGGGTGTGTAAACTGAACTCTGTCTGCTGAGTCACGTCATCATCTTTGATGTGACGATCATTCTTAACCAGTTTATGATTATTTTTGAAGGTAGACTGAATTTTATAAAACTTTCAGTTTACACACTTTGTGGTTAGTGTCATTTTTTCATAAGCTTTTTGCGCTTATCATCCAATTTCTTTTGTTTTTCATCCAGTTTAGCATGCCGTTCATTGAGTTTTTCTTGATCTTCCTTTAGCTTTTCCATGTTCTTACCTTTCTTGAACTTTTTATCAAGTTTCTTTTGATCTTCCTCTAACCCAGCACGAGAATCATCTAATTTCTTTTGATCACCATCCAACTTGTCTAATTTAGCTTGAATTGCAGCGGCGACAGCAGCTTCTTTTTCAGCAGCAGTTCTTTCTTTTTCCGCTGCTTTTGCTTCTTTTTCCGCTTCCTTTATTTCCTTTTCTTGCTCCTTTTGAGCTTTCTCAGCTTCTTTTTTTGCTTGTCCTTGCTCCTTTTCAACCTTTTCTTGTTCCTTAGCTTCTTCTTTCGCTTTCTTCTCTGCCTCGTCTGATGATTTCTTCTCTGCTTTCAAGCGTGCCTCTTCTTCTTTTTGAACTTTTTCTGCTGCTTTAACTTCTTTTTCTTGTTCTTTTTGTAATCGAGTGGCATCCTTTTTTGCAGCGGCATCATCAGTCGCAACAAGTGTGGCTGCTTCGATTTCTTCTAAACGCTTTTTCGATTCTTCTTCACGTTTTTTTGCTGCTTCTTCACGAGCGTTTTTTTCTTGATCTGTTCGTTCAGCATTCGCGCTTTCTTGTTCTTCTACTTTTTTTCGTGCTTCTTCCGCTTCCTTCTTTGCTTCTTCCGCCACCTTTCTTTTTTCTTCGAGTTCTTTCTTTTTGTCTTCTGTTTCTTTACCAATCGCGGCAGTTTCCGACTTCAATTCTTCTTGTCGCTTCTTGGCTTCCTCTAAGCGTTTCTCATATTCTTCTTGAGATTCGTTGGATTTTTTAATCTGCTCATTGCGTTTTTCCTCTTTTGCCTCAGTATCTGCTACTATTTCTGCAACAGTTTCTGATTTACTTCTTAGCGGATAAGTAAAAACTGCTCCTGCAGACAGCACCACATTCTTTGATTTTTTTGTTTTATAAAGACGATGATAAACTTCTATTGTCACAACTTGACTATTATAATTCTCGATTTTCACCGCCGCTGTTCCCTCAGTATTTGTTGTTCCTGCACCAATTACAATGCGATCACTTACTATTTTAACTAGTGCCCCTTGAATCGGTTCACCATTATAGGTTGTTACTATACTGACTGTTAATGGAGCTGTTTCAATCACTTCTATAGAAACAAGAGGATTGTTTGAACTAGCCAAACTCGTAAATGAGGCAACTACAACAGCTACTAATAAATATGCTCTTTTCATTGTTTAATTTTTGATTCGGAGTCGTAAGATACAGAAATCCGAGATTGTGAGTTAACCATAAGCAAAAATAATTCCAATAATTCCACTACTTTTGATCCATGCGCTTTTCAGACGTTATAGGACATGCGGAACTCAAAGAACATCTGATCGATGAAATTAATCGTGATAAGGTGAGTCATGCGCAGTTGTTTTTAGGAAAACCAGGGCATGGAACACTTCCAATGGCTCTTGCATTCGTTCAATATTTGTTTTGCGAGAACAAGCAAAAGAAAGATAGTTGTGGAGAATGTCCTTCTTGTAGAAAAGTAGGAAAACTGCAGCATCCTGATTTTCATTTTTCGTTTCCAACCGTTCAAGCGATGACTAAAATTTCTAACGGGGCTTTATCAGAATGGCGAGAACAAATTGAAGTAGAACCTTATTTTAACCTAAATACATGGATTAAAAAAATTGATCCAAAAGAGAGGAAACCGATCATCGGAAAAGATGAAAGTCAAGAGATAATAAAAAAACTAGCTCTTCGATCTTTTGAAGGAGGATACAAAGTCATGTTAATTTGGATGGCGGAAGAAATGAACTCAACCTGTGCAAATAAATTACTCAAAATTATAGAAGAACCTCCAGACAACACACTGTTTCTACTCGTTTCTGAATCACATGAAACGATGCTCCAAACGATCTTATCTCGAACGCAAAAAGTACATGTTCCCCGCGTTAATTTGGATGACTTAAGTGTTTACTTGAGATCCGATAAAGGACAGGCAAGAAGTTCTGCAGATAGTATTTCTGCTCGAGCGGATGGAAACGTTATTGAAGCACTAGAACTTATGGGAAATCATCTGGAGCATGATGAAAACCGCGATCTATTCATTCAATTGATGCGTGTATGCTATAAGAAGAATGTCTTGGAAATGATTGAGTGGGCGGAATCAATCGCTGGACATAGTCGCGAATACCAAAAAGTATTTTTAAAGTATGCTCTCCACATGTTTAGACAAAGTATGCTTCGGAATTACATGGATGACACGCTAACAAATGTATCGAATGAAGAAGGTGCGTTTTTAGTCAAGTTTTCGCAGTTTATTTCAGGAAATAACATTCTCGACTTTATGAAAACGTTTGATGATGCACATTACCACATTGATCGAAATGCCAACCCTAAGATATTATTTACACATCTATGTTTTCAAGTGATGAGGTATATCCATCATGCTTAAACATAAACTTGACTAATCGTACACAATTGAATCTTTAAATCTTCTCTCACCGGGCAAAATCACATCGGATATTATGAGTACATTTACTTAAAAGATAGAAATATGGGCTGTAGCAGTTGCGGTGGAGGTGGAACTCCAGGCGGATGTAAGAATAACGGTACCTGTAGTTCTGGCGGATGTAGCAAATTGGAGGTCTATGACTGGTTGGCAAATATGGAGCCAGCAAACGGACAATCTCCTTACGATATAGTTGAAATTCGGTTTAAAAATAGCCGAAAAGGATTTTATAGAAACACCAAAAACATCACACTACAGGTCGGAGATGTTGTAGTTGTAGAGGCAAGCCCAGGAAAGGATATTGGTGTTGTTTCAGTTGTTGGTGAACTCGCTCGAATTCAGGTTAAGAAGAAATCTCCAGGGTTTAAACCAGTGGAGGCTAGAAAGGTAATAAGCATTGCCGAGCAAGATCATATCGATAATTGGATCAAAGCACGATCGTTTGAAAAAGAGGCAATGTATCAAGCTAGAACTTTAGCACTCAACTTGAAACTTGCGATGAAAATTTCAGACGTTGAATATCAGGCTGATTTATCAAAAGCAACGTTTTATTACACAGCAGATGATCGCGTAGATTTTCGTCAGTTGATTAAAGACATGGCTGAGAAGTTCAAGATTCGGATTGAAATGCGTCAAATTGGTGCTCGACAAGAAGCGGCTCGACTTGGTGGAATAGGATCATGTGGTCGTGAACTGTGCTGTTCTACTTGGCTGACTGATTTTCGTTCGGTATCAACCTCAGCTGCTCGGTATCAACAACTTTCATTGAATCCTCAGAAATTGGCAGGTCAATGTGGGAAACTGAAATGTTGCCTAAATTACGAGTTGGACATGTACCTTGATGCAATTAAAGCATTTCCTAAAGGTAATTTAAAGCTTAAAACAGAAAAAGGAACAGCGGCATATATTAAAACAGATGTTTTCAAAAAGCAAATGTGGTATGTATATGAAGGTGAAGTGAATTCAGGATTGATTCCTCTGCACCCAGATCGTGTTAGAGAAATCCTTAGAATGAATAAGGATGGGGAGAAGCCACATGATTTAGTTGACTTCAAAGACATCGAAGTTGCAAAAGAGCCTGATTATACAAACGTTGTAGGTCAAGATGACTTGAATCGTTTTGATAAGTTATTTAAGAAAAAGAAGAAGCGTAGCGGTGGAAACAACCGAAATCGTAATACAAATAATCCGAATGCTCAGAAGAACAAAGAGCAAGGGGGGAATAATCAACAACGCTCGAAGAACAAGCAAGGGAATCAGAACAATCGAAATAAAAAGCAACAAAATCCTCAAGGAAAACAGGATAACAAGTCACAGGATAAGTCGAACAAGTCTGAGCCAAAAGCAACGAACAACCAGAGTAAGCGAGTTAAAAATAACCCCAATCAGAATAAAAAAAATGAGACTCCTAAGTAATAGTGTCGTTTTAGTAATTGGCCTTATTCTATCATCATGTGGGGAAACACCTTTTTACAAGGAAGTCTATTCGTTTGAGAACAGAGAATGGGCGCAAGATGTCAAGCCGAGCTACGAAGTAGATATTAAAGACATAAAAAAGGAATATGATTTTACACTTTCTTTGCGTGTAACCACGGATTACGAATTCAGTAATTTATGGGTGTTTATGAAGACTATTGCTCCAGACGGAAGCACTGCGAGAGAACCGTTCGAGATTCAAATTACGAATGAAGATGGCTCTTGGGTAGGTGAAAAATCAGGAACAATGGTTACAACGAATCTCTATTTCAGAAAACGACAGCTCCCACTAAAAGGAAAGTACAAGTTCACGATTGAACAAGGAATCACAGCTTCAAAAATTAATGAAGTGCTTGATTTAACGTTTACAATCGACGGTGTAAAAGAAGGAGAGGCATAATTAATGATTATCTTCGGAATGAACTAGGGCAAACTCACACTTTATTGTTGACAAGTACTGACTTAATACGCTGTATATTAATAGCTTAACTGATTTTATTTTTGTATAATCAATTAGTTAAAACAAATGGAAGCCAGTAATAAATTAAACAGTGTATTTACAACATTAACCGACCCAAGAAGTCATATAAACCGACTTCAATTGTTAAACGACATCCTTCTTATTGGAATAGTTTCAGTGATTTGTGGGGCAGAAACATGGAAGCAAATGATTCAGTTTGCAAAATCGAAAGAATCTTTTTTTAAGAAATTTTTAGCCTTACCGCACGGAATACCTTCTGAAGACACTATAAATAGGGTGTTTTCAAGTATAGATAGTCTTGAATTT